>JAKITT010000121.1 GCA_021647945.1 Candidatus Polarisedimenticolaceae bacterium | reverse complement strand
ATCTATCGACTTGTCGGAAGCAGGGCGTCAGTGCTGCTGTGGCTATGGGCCTTGCGTTCAAAGGACTCCTGCCTGAATTTTGCACGTGCGCGGTGAGCACGGAGTTCACTGACGCTGAGTAGTTACGGAAATCTTTTGTTGCCCCCTCTTTAATCTTCCGAACATAACCCACCATGTTGGTGTTTTGTGTTATTCGACAGTAGAACTCTTCAACTTGAAATGGCTTACTAAGAAAGTCATTGGCACCCGATTTCAGCAGCAGTGCTGAGAGATCAGAGCGGGCCACATCTGACATGCCAATAATCGCCAAATCCTCTCTACGATGATCTTTTCGTACGGTCTGAACCAACTCTTGCCCATTCATTCTAGGCATATTGTAATCCGTTAAAATCAGCGCAATATCGGGGTTTTCTTCTAAAACCTCTAACGCCTCAATGCCATCTTTGGCCTCAAAAACTTGATATTGATAGTTATTCAGCAACTCAACGATATACATTCTAAATGAGACTGAGTCATCAACCACAAGCACCTTGGTCTCATGATTTTCATAAATACGCCCAACAATATAGGTGACATGCTCAATCTCTGTCGCCTGTCGTTTAACCACATAATCGAGTACATTTTTTTCTAGCATCTGCTGCCTGACTCTCTCATCAACCGTACCCGTCATTACAATAACCGGCACGCCGAACGAGTGTACAAAGTCAACGATTTCACCATCGGGGGCATCGGGTAGATTGAGGTCCAGTACAGAGATAAAGTAGTCATCGGCATTTTCTTTGAGCAGCGCCTCTGCCTCTGCCAAACTTGAGACCCCATCGGCCTCTATGCCATTAATATTATTGATATAGGCGCAGAGTAACGCCTGAATTGACCGAGTGTCCTCAACCACTAGAACACGATTCTTGCCTCGCTCCCGGCTCTGCTCATTCAAGCGCTGCAATCTAGCTCTGGCAAGTGCATCTTTTGCTGATGACATTGTTACTCCATTTGGCTGTTGATCAAATCATGAACCGTTTTTACCCTGAAAAGATACAGGCAGATAATGAGTGCCGCATCAAAAGCGCCCTCTACTGACGCACTTATCGGCTTCTAGCGCAAAATCTTTCAGGGTTTGTACTTAATACTGGCGCACATCCCCTTGGTAAAGGGGGTGTAGCGGGTGATTTTCAGCTCAATGCTGACAGGGTTGCTGCTCGTAAAATACGATGCTTTGATCAATAACAATCGACTTTTCCTGATCTTCAGGTTTGATTAGCATTACCAATGATTAACTCAATCGGAGAACATCATGCAGATTAAAATTCAAGCTCGACGTTTTTCCCTGACTGCTACATTGCGCAAATATACGCAACAGCGATTACGCTATGCACTCACTTCCAGTACCAACCATATTCAACGTGTCATAGTTCGATTATCTGATATCAACGGGCCGCGAGGTGGCATTGATAAACGCTGTCACATCCAAGTTGTCCTTAAAGGGCTGCCTGATGTGGTGATCGAGGATACGGGAAGCGACCTCTACAACAGCATCAGCCGCGCTGCCGACCGGGCAAGCCGAACAGTTTCACGCAGCCTCAGACGCCGTATCGCACTGCGTCGCTCCAAAATGCTGCAAAATATTGAAGCCCTTCCTATCAGCTAGGAAGCCTCATACCAACCATAGGAACCTCTCCATGAATAGAGATACAACAGCTACATTGGGGCACACTCAAAGCAGCGTATTGAGTACTAATAAGGTGGTGCGTAACACCTATATGCTGCTCTCTGTGACCCTGTTATTCAGCGCATTGATGGCAGGCATCTCAATGGTCATGAATCTGCCTCATCCCGGAATACTACTTACGTTGGGTGGCTATTTTGGACTGCTATTTTTAACCACAAAATACCGTGATAGCAGCTTAGGGATCGCCTTTGTATTCGCCCTCACCGGTTTTATGGGATATACGCTCGGCCCCATGCTCAATGCCTACCTCAACCTACCCAATGGTGGCCAGATAGTGATGCAGGCTCTGGGTGGAACGGGTGTTATCTTTTTGGGGCTTTCAGGTTATGCGCTCACCACCCGCAAAGATTTCAGCTTCATGGGTGGCTTTCTGATGGTTGGCATTCTGGTCGCCTTTATGGCTGGACTGGGGGCAATGATCTTTTCGATCCCCGCACTAAGCCTTGCAGTCTCAGCGATGTTTGTATTACTGATGGCTGGGCTCATCCTCTACCAAACTAGTGAGATCATTCACGGTGGTGAGACCAACTACATCATGGCCACAGTGACCCTCTATGTCTCCATCTACAACCTCTTCACCAGCCTGCTACATCTGTTGGGTGCATTCGGGAATAGGGACTAACCTCGCAGCTCACTACCCCGCACATGGATGTGCGGGGTGAGTTCATCGATTAAATCTAACGTTGATGTTGCAGCAGGAATTACACAGTGTAACTATACAGCAACCATATCGATGTCAGGTTTAGGATGAATATCAACTACAAACATCTCCATTACTTCTGGGCTGTCGCTAAAGAGGGCAGCATTGCCCGAGCCAGTGAGCGATTGCATCTGACACCGCAAACCATCAGCGCTCAGATCAGCCTCTTGGAAGAGAGTATCGGGGTGAAACTGTTTGAACGCGCAGGCCGTGGGCTGCAACTTAGCGAGGCCGGACAGACAACCCTGAGCTATGCGGATGAGATTTTTCAACTGGGATCAGAGCTAAAAGAGGTGCTGCAAGGTCATCCAAGCGGCCGCCCACTACAGCTCAACGTAGGCATCACAGAGGCGCTGCCAAAACTGATCGCCTACCGGCTTCTGGAACCCGCCTTGCAACTGCCCGACCCACCCCAGCTCGTCTGCCGGGAGGATAGACTTAATAATCTATTAGCCGATATCGCCGTACATAAACTCGATATGATCCTCTCCGATAGCCCCATGCCGCCAGGTATGAATGTACGGGCCTTCAACCACTTTCTCGGTAAATGCGGAGTAAGTTTTTTTGCCACCAAGGGGCAAGCGACCAGATACCGTGCCAATTTCCCCCACTCACTGGATGGCGCACCGATGCTGGTGCCAAGTAACGATACCGCCTTGCGAGGCACCTTGATGCAGTGGTTTGAACAGACGGCCATCACCCCAAGAATTGTCGGGGAGTTTGATGACAGCGCCTTAATGAAGGTCTTTGGACAGGCCGGAGTGGGTATTTTTAGTGCGCCCACCGTCATTGAGCAGGAGGTTCAGCAGCAATATCACGTAGAGGCTATTGGGCGAACAACAGAGATACATGAGCGTTTCTACGCCATATCAGCCGAACGAAAACTCAAACACCCCGCTGTGGTGGCCGTTAGCCATGCGGCCCACCATGAAATTTTCAGCAATGATTAAGGTGATTAGCGACCCACGCCGCTACCAATCAGAGAATAACATACGGCTTATTCAAAATGGTGCACAATAATATCACTTGAATTCGGGTCATATAGATACGTTCTTCTGTGATGTTGTTGAAAATATGATAACAACACCACCACACTTTAACAGGTGCACATTCAAGTTTTGGTGCGCATGGTGAAAATGAGAGTGGAATAGAAAACAGGTACCAGCGCTGATCACCATGGAGAGATAATTGGACACCCCTCCTTAAAGCAGACAAATTGGGGCCAATCGGGAAGTAGGGAAGAACGTTGCCCTGAGAAGTTATCTTGTGAATGGCACCATGTCTGTTTGGTTAGGCTTTGCTTTTAAAGGCGCCTTGATCTGGTATCGTTGTTCTTGGATAAACTGCGTGTAGATGCTCATCAATACCCCTCATTCTTATCGGAACGAAAGGCATAGATGCTACCGCAGCTTGCCCTCTATTCCGATAAGTGGAGTTGCACTTACGAGTTGAATCCGCCGCCATTATCAATTATTAATAATTGATAATGGCAAAGCGCTCTTCCAATATTTCACATCATCAATCTCGCCGACAAAAGTCGCACTGTTCAGATCATAAAACCCATTAGCATTCCAATAAACGGCACCGTTTGAAGGTGCTCCGCTACCAGACCAGATTGGGCGGGCACCTACACCAAAACCTGAACTGACATGCCGAAAAATAGAGCCATCACCAACCAGATCTCCAGCCCAAAGGTGTGGATCAGCAAGCATGGTGTAGTTGCCGCTACCACCCATATCGGTTTCAGCTGCAAGCTGACTGTCGATATAGATCCGGATATAACGACCATCCCACGTCCCAGCGATATGCTGCCACACACCAGGCTTCAGCGTGACTGCAGCACCAGAAGCAGTTGTCTCAGTTTGGGCATAGGCGTGAGTCCAGTTGTTAGTTGGCATGGGGTAGGTTGGGTCACCACATGAACCTGTTATCCAACCGCCCTGATAATGCGTTGCAGGGGTGACGGGAAGAACGGCTGCTGGCATGGAACCACCCCAGGGATCACACCTCAGATCAACAGGATTGCCCACCGACACCCAGAAGCGTAAGACATCATGAGTATGGTCTTCATTGAGACCCGCTGGATCACAGTTACCGTCAATGGGGTCACCATCATCGCTGAAGCGCATGATGCCGAGAGCCCAGTTTTTAACCCAGAACTGGGTACTCAGGATATCTCTTCTCAGTTTGGTGTTCAGACCGAGATCTTGTCCTTCCTGGCAGCCAAGAGCGGTCGGATTTACCCATACTGAAAAGGTGAATTCGTTGGTCTGTTCCAGCTCCTGGACAATAACAGGGGCACCACCGCTACGATATGTTGCCGGAGGAAAACCATCATCAGGGTTGATAGTATAGTTCAGCTGCACAGCGCCTCTATCGCTGACCCGATCCAGATTGATCGCATTGTCACCTGCTATCGCACCTGGTTTGGTATTGGTTGTCACCCGTGTGACATTTCGAGTAAGCACACCATGCATATCCCGTGTCGTACCCAATGCACCAACGCTGTTAACGCTTGTACCGGATGCTTCATTAAAATTCCAGTTCAAGACCAAGTCATTAACGACAGCTTCTGGTGGCATAGCAAGAGTGATAGTGCCTGTCCCAGCTGTATTGCCATACGCATCAAAAATAGCATTAGGTGCTGCAGCAATCGTGCAAACGCCCACTTCTAACTCATCAACAATCGAGCTGACAATAACAATTGCAGAACTCTCTCCTGCGGTGTGGACGACAGAGAATATAGTTCTGCCACCACAATCCAGAATAAAGTCTGACACCTGTAGATTACCCGTGCCATTTGAGTTTGCATAAGCACCTTCAGCAAACGAGACAAACAGTTGATTACTGTTCTCGACCAGTCCATTCAGTCTCAGCTCAAGACCGCCATAGAGAAGACCCTGAATATCAAATGGAGGCGGCCCGGTCATCGCTATTGGCCATGGGCCTGCAGAGACCATTTCAGCAGGCAGTGCCGTAGGCGTATAAGACCAGTTGTTATAGCCACCTCTGTACCAGCCCCAGATGGAGAGTGGTTGGGCGGCTAACAGATCGGTGCTTAGATCAGCCGGTGTAGTCGGTTGGCTCATGGTGAGCACTGCAGTGGCACTGCCCGGAGTGTGATCTACCGCTGTAATGGTTCGTGGATTATTACCACCTTTGTCAGTCAGCCAGAAATCACTAGGCTGCAGAGCACCAGAGAGGGTGTCGATAGAGAGATCACTCTTATCAATGGTACCGAATATGCCTCCTGTACCGGTGCCAAATTCACTCTCCCTGAAAGTCACCATGAGTTTATCTGACCCGATATGGGTCTCAATACTCTCAATTTCAGGGGTAAAGTCCGGTTTAACATAGTTATTAACATCCACCCGTTCAGTTAGGTGCAGCTGCGTACCGCTGCCGCTGTCAGCGCCGCTGTGGATGATCCGGTGGATTGAATTTACCTCATGACAGGAGGCATTACCGCAGCTCATACCCTCATGGTGACCGCCATAGTAATAGTGGCAAGCGTTACAGAAGTTATTCCATAGGCCACCATCGCTACAGTTCTCACCATCAGGATCTGAATTGCCGCCAGTACCACAATCGCCATTCGCATTAACCTGGAATCGCTCCCGAATCATTGAGCTACGATTAGCCCGATGTGCTTCATGGCAGTCGGTGCAGGAGAGTACAAAATTGATGCCTGCATTACGCTGTGCCGAGTCATAGGGCCAACGCATGAAGTGACCACCACCACGTCCACGTGATACCTCATTCATCTTGAAGAGTGCATCTGAGCTACCGCCTTTGCCCCAAAATGCGGATGTGGCTGGGTTGCTCTCATTCATGTTGTAGGGTGTGCCAGCGGCACCAAAGCCGTGGCGAGCACCACACTCAATACGTTGATTGGGTGGATCGACCGAGTTATCGGTACAACCGATACCTTGTCCCCAGTTGACCGGGGGGTTAGCGGCACTGACTCGTTCTGTATGACAGGTCAAACAGAAGACAGGGTAGGCGGGCAGTACATCACCGCCAAACTCAAACCCATCGAGACCACTGCCATTTTTGGGTGGCTGATAGTAGGCGCCTTGATCAAATGGCAAGCCGCCAGAGCCTAAAGGATAGCCTTCAGCAAGTTTCTTATAGAACCCCCCTGTACCAGAACCATTGGTAGCCGCGTAGTAGCCCATCTTCTCTTCCGGATCATCACCGAATGGATCAAGACCACCTAATGGAAGGCTGATCGGTGTCAGGCCCTGTTCGGCATCCCAATACTTCCCGGTCACCACATGCACGTTGTGGCAGGAGACACACTCCAGGGTGTAATTCTTACCACCGTTGGTAAATGCCGTGCCCAGATCATGGCCATCACTTAGGGTAAAGGCCTCCTCAATATCATCAGCTGAGACATAACCCCCCACCCGATTATTGGAGATCTGGTCATTCTTGACCTGCATGATATCGCCATGATCACTATGGCAGCGGAAACAAAGTTCCTGTTGATTACCTCGTGTCATCGCTGCAGATGCTGTTCCACTGGTCAGAATTTTGGGATCTTTCACGCCATGCGGATCGTGGCACTGGCTGCATTTCAGGTTGCCCTTGGGCTGGCCATCTGCTCCCGGATTACCAGGACCATGTGCTGAGTTCTGGAAGTGATTGACATAGCTATCCGTCCGATACCATTCTGGTCCTTGGTTAGCGAAGACGGGCCCACCCTCATCGTTGTGGCACTTACGACAGATTGTATTATTCTGGTCGTTTTCATAGCCATCCTTGAGGCGTTTGACTGCCGGATCTGCATTATTCCAGTGTCCCTTGGTATAATCATGGCAGTCACCACAGGTTCGGTTGGCTGCAGGATTACCAAGTGATGCATCATCCTGCCAGGAGAGCCTCTGATAATTGCCTGTCTTTTTACCATGACCATTGGCAAAGAAACCGAAGGTACTGACACCTGTGTCTAAATCCAGATCACCCACAATATTGGGTGGGTTGTTTGGACCCTGTGGGCCAGTAACAGGGGGTGGTACAGCGCTGTCATCATGGCAGCTGCCGCAGAATTTCTCTTCACCTTCCGCGCCCAACCAAGTATCAGCCCATGCATAGTGGCCGCTTTGTGGTGTTTCCCAGACACCTTTGCTGCCTTCTGACGAACCAGGTCTGAAAAAGTAGTACTTAGCCAGGTTTGTACCTTCACCATGGCAGTTTGCACAAACCTGGGTGCCACTTGGGGTAAATCCAGTGTCCGATGGATTCGTACAGGGTGGAATGTAATTATCGATGTTCGCCTTCGGACCTGGACGCCCATCACACAGTGCCTGGTCATCGGCAAACAACACCTCATTGGGGTAGTTTGAGCCAGGAATATTGGTGCCATGGCAACCCCAGTTACCATCTGCACAGGTGATCTTCGGCCCAAACTCTTTGGTCAAATGGACTTCATGCGCACCAGCACCCAACGGCAGGAAGCCGTTGACATGTTTATGGCAGAAGGTGCATTTGATGCCAACGTTATGAGTATGGTCTGCTTTAGATGGCCAGTTATCATTGTTGCGATGGTGGCGTGTGCGGGTATGACAGATCTCGCAAGGCCCTTGAAACTGCCCATCACCATCCAGATCACCAGCAAAGGCATGTTCATTATCGGCATCATTGCCAGAGTACTGTTTTCTAAAATCTCTCAGGAATTTAGCATTTGTAGGGACCATATTGGTACAGCTGAATTCGTTACCTGTCACACTGCAGGTATCGCCTGTAGCACCATTGCTAACATAGTCACCATCAATGGGCTGACCACGATCCGGGCGGCCAACAACATCTTTGAATAACTTGCCATATACCACGGCAAAGGTGGTTACGCCTGGAATGACCACACTTAGATCAACACCTAACCCCGAATGGCCAAGGCCGATAGTCAGGGTATCCGTGGTGTTACTAAGAATTCGATAACTGCGAAGGTCTCTATTACGCCCACTTAGGTCTTCGCTGTTGATAATCACCACTAGGCCATTAAATTCACCCGCCGTCCAGTTGGCTCCCACACTGGTAATAGCGCTGGTAGTCGCGGTAGTGATGGTGCCCGTGGCCAGAAATGCCTCCGTGCCATAGCCTCTCACTTGGCGCTGCTGATGTGGATTATGACAAGTCTTACACTCAATGCTCCAATTACCATAACCATTGTCAATATTGAGGCTGGAGTGGGTTTTCATGAAAGGAGCGATGACATCGTTATGACAGCTCCAACAGAGATTATTGGCTAGTGTGTCATCGATGTTCTGTTGAACATGTCCTGCATCCACACGCAGCAGGCTTGCAAAACCGCTATGAATGTCATGACAATCAAAGCAGTCGATATTATTTCCACCAGTGTGTGGGTAGTCATTTGCATAGGTTGCAGTGACAACAGATGTTAGCAGTAGCAGTTGTAGCAGCACTGCTTGTGCCAAATTGAATTTCATAACTAACTCCGAGAGTCGATCTGACAATGTGGCAGTCAGACAAAGTGTAATTGCTAGTCTTGGCGTAACTACTCAGCGTCAGTGAACTCCGTGCTCACCGCGCACGTGCAAAATTCAGGCAGGAGTCCTTTGAACGCAAGGCCCATAGCCACAGCAGCACTGACGCCCTGCTTCCGACAAGTCGATAGAT
>JAKITT010000015.1 GCA_021647945.1 Candidatus Polarisedimenticolaceae bacterium | reverse complement strand
GAATTACCTGTTCGAGAGATTGCCGGCGGCTAAATCGGAACGGGCTCTATTGGCTCTGCTGCCGCAAAATCTAAAAATGGAAGACCTGAAAGGTTAGGGTCAATCCTGCAGTTGCCCAGACGCTTACGACCTTGAAGGTATATGGAATCATCTATGATGGCGAGATGGAAGATGACAAACAGGACATCTTCATCACCAGTCTTAAATTGGATCCATCAAGTAATCTATTATTTATCGAGGACGAGCGCCACCGACGCTACCAGGTTGACCTTTCCAACCAGAATATCTCACCATTATGAATTGCATACTGCATGCGATCTCCCATGGACTCATGTCACTCCTACTACTGAGTCAAGTCGCCTGTGCTAACGAGGTAGCTGGTGATGAACGTCCGGTAAAAGAGCGTAGCGCTCCAGCACATGCTAAGCCGGTCCAGCAAATTATCCGTTATGAGGCACTACCATGGGGGAAACGGCGTGGTCTTGGGCAAAATGGAGGATATATCACAGCAATCGATAATAGATCCAATCAGGAGCTTTGGATCCTCAAGATTTACACGGTTCACTATGACGACGAGATGGAGAGTGATAAGCAAGATCTCTTCATCACCCATCTCTCTCTGATGAAAGGAGGCAGACAACTGATTGTTAAGGATGAGCGCGGTCGGACCTATTTCGTGGACCTGACCACACGGGTAGTACAAACCAAATGAGGTGTGAGTATCAGGTAGACCCTGATAGCCGTGAACTGTTTTAAAGTAAAAATCCCCGCTGCAAGCAGAATAATCGTGGTCTGCTCCCCGTTGTTTCAAGCGGCGGGGCCAACTGCCCTCACAGATAGGATATGACCATGACACCAAAAACGCTATATAGATTCAGATTATGGAGAAGTGACTACAAAGAGAGAGGTAAGTGGCTCTACACATAATCCGTTTGCAGACCTTGCAGGGATGCTCAAGGATAAGAAGTAATATCAACAATCTACCTGATTACCCACGAATCTCAGCCATACTGTAAAAGTTAAAATATCCATGTATTCAGTCAGTTATGAATTATAATAAAATGGGTATCCACTTCATTGGCCTTTTTCCACTCCAGACACCTTATGCTCGTGTAGGGTCGCATTTATGCGACCAGACGGACTGCAAACATGCACATGAATGTGCACCTACAGCCATATTAGGCCAATGGAGTGGATACCCCTTGAATAATCAGGGTCGGAGTAACATCAAATAGTGAGTGCTTCTGGATTGAAAGATATTGGCCCTTATGAACGCCTCATCCCAGCTGTCATCACTCATCTGGCAAATGGGTATCCATTACAGACCTTCGTGTTTGATCTACTAGTGCCCGAACTCACCTGAGCGGCCAATAACCTATTTATAAAGTTTGCTTGGCGTTGTTCGCACCTTAACCCTAATATGGTGCTCATAGGGTTTATCTCACCAAAATCAACAGAGCCAGGATATTAAACGATCGCTATGAGCAAAGAATGCAGCCAGCCCATCCCGCCCAGTAACACCCATTCCGCTTTTGAGTGGCTGCGTAGTCAGCCCATCGACACCTTGAATATCGTGCTGGAGGAGTACCGGCATAAAGTGACCGGCGCCATGCACTATCACTTGGCGGCGGACAATGCTGAGAACGTCTTCCTGGTGGCCTTTCGCACCGTACCCATGGACTCTACTGGGGTGGCTCATATCCTCGAACACACCAGTTTATGCGGCAGTAAGCATTATCCAGTACGCGATCCTTTTTTCATGATGATTCGCCGTTCACTCAACACCTTTATGAACGCCTTCACCAGCAGTGATTGGACGGCCTATCCCTTTGCCAGCCAGAATAAGAAGGATTTCAATAATCTTCTAGATGTCTACCTTGATGCCACCTTCTTCGCTAACCTCGATCCACTCGACTTTGCGCAGGAGGGCCATCGGGTGGAGTTTGAGTCTCCAGCAGATCCGCAGAGCGACCTGGTGTTCAAAGGGGTGGTCTTCAATGAGATGAAAGGGGCGATGAGTTCACCGGTCAGCACGCTGTGGCAGACGTTGACCCATCACCTGTTTCCGACCACCACCTACCACTACAACAGCGGTGGTGATCCAAAAGATATCCCCGATCTCACCTATGATCAGCTCACCGCCTTCTACCGCACACACTATCACCCCAGCAATGCCGTGTTTATGACCTATGGCGACACCCCGGCCGTAGAACACCAAACACGCTTTGAGGAGCGGGCCTTATCTCAATTTGAGGCCCTGGATCACTCGATTAACGTGCCTGATGAACAGCGTTATGAGGCACCCATCCAGGTAAAAGAGCACTATGCCCTCGATGAGAGCCAGCTGAACGGTGATCAGACCCACCTAGTTATGGGCTGGTTATTGGGGCGCAATTTGACTCTGCAAGATGTGCTACGTGCACACCTGCTGTCTGGAGTTCTGCTGGATGATGGTGCTTCGCCGCTGCGTCAAGCCCTGGAGACCACAGAACTAGGCAGCGCCCCCTCACCGCTGTGCGGACTGGAGGACTCCAACCGTGAAATGAGCTTTGTCTGCGGGCTTGAAGGTTCCAAGGTGGAAAATGCCCAGGCGCTGGAGGCGTTGATCATCAGCGTGCTGCAGGAGGTGGCGGAGAAGGGCATCCCCCAGGAACGGGTAGAGTCAGTATTGCACCAACTGGAGTTGAGCCAGCGCGAAGTCAGTGGTGACGGCTACCCCTATGGCCTGCACCTGATCCTCAACGGTCTCTCCCCCGCCATTCATGGGGGTGATCCGGTGGCTCTGTTGGATTTAGACCCAGGCATCGAGCAACTGCGCCAGGAGATCCAAGACCCAGATTTTATCAAGCGCCTTGTGCGTGAAAACCTGTTGGATAACCCTCATCGTGTCGACCTGACCCTAGAGCCTGACACCAAACTTGCCGCACACCGCGACCAGGAAGAGGCTCAGCGCCTAGCTACCCAGAAGGCGGGCATGAGTGAAGCCGACAAGGCAGAGGTGGTGGGGCAGGCCAAACGCCTAGCCCAGCGCCAAAACCAGGAGGATGACCCCAGCCTCCTGCCCAAGGTTGGCCTGGAGGATATCCCCGCGAAAATGTCTATTCCTCAAGGCACGATGGAGAGAGTAGGAGAGTGCCCGGCAACCTTTTTTAATCAGGGTACCAACGGTTTGGTCTACCAACAGATCGTCATCCCACTACCGGAATTAGAACCCGAGCTGCTACAGCTGCTCCCCTATTACACCAGCTGCCTGGCAGAGCTGGGTGCCGGTAAACGCAGCTACCTAGAGATGCAGGCCTGGCAGTCCAGTGTCACCGGTGGGGTGCATGCATCCAGCAGCGTGCGTGGTGCAATCGATGATGTACAGAATACCAATGGCTATTTCGTGCTTTCAGGCAAAGCCCTGGTGCGCAACAGCGCCCAGCTCAGCGAACTGATGCAGCAAACCCTGGAGCAGGCCCGCTTTGATGAGCACAGCCGCATCCGCGAGATTATGGCCCAAGAGCGTGCCCACCAGGAGCAAAGCGTCACCGGGCATGGTCACAGTCTAGCCATGACCGCCGCCTCCAGCGGTATGAGCCCAGTAGCTGCAATGACGCATCAGCTCAGGGGGCTCGCAGGCATCCAATTTCTGAAAGAGTTAGATGATGGGCTGGGAGAGACAGCAGCCCTCAAGGCCTTTGCCGACAAGTTAGCACGGCTGCACCAACGCATCCTCGCAGCGCCAAGGCAGTTTCTAATAGTGGGAGAAAAAGAGCATCACCAGCAGCTGAAACAAGCACTCGACAGCTGTTTGCCCCAGACGGCAGACTCCCCAACCAACTTCCAAGCCCTCACCTTGCCGCAGACGCGTCACCAAGTACGCCAACTCTGGACAACCAACACCCAAGTAAATTTCTGCGCCAAGTGCTTCCCCACGGTGGCCGTAGAACATCCAGATGCCCCCGCCCTAACCGTGCTGGGCGGCTTTCTCCGTAATGGATATCTACACCGAGCCATTCGTGAACAAGGCGGTGCCTACGGTGGTGGTGCCTCCCATGACACCGATGCAGCCGCTTTTCAGTTCTACTCCTACCGAGATCCACGCTTAGCGGAGACCCTACAAGAGTTCGACAACTCCATAGAGTGGCTACTCAATACCAAGCACCAATGGCGACAGGTAGAAGAGGCAATATTGGGCGTTATCAGCAGTATCGACAAACCCAGCTCACCCGCAGGCGAAGCCAAGAAAACCTTCCATAGCACCCTCTACGGTCGCACACCCGAACAACGCGAAAGATTTCGCCAGCACATCCTGAGCGTAACCCTAGAAGACTTGCAACGTGTAGGCCGAACCTATTTGCAGCCAGAAAAAGCCAGTATTGCCGTCATCACTAGCAGTGCCATTTTGCAAGAGAGTGGCGACCTGGGTCTCGAAGTTCACCAGCTATAGTGGCTGAAACCGAGGGAGAAAAGGATGCGGTACCGAATGGTATGTAGGTTCCGCGTGCCCACCCTACTTGGATCGGACAAGTACTAACTTTTAGATTGGCACAACGTGGTATATGCTGCCTCGTATTCATAGATGGATTTAGTATGACTGTTGATATAGTAGAAATTATTCGCCGTTCTGATCAGGGCATAACTAAGCCTTTTATCTGCCGTGGTGATGATGATGAAATCTACTTTGTTAAGGGCTACAGTGCAGGTCGTCACAGTCTTTTTAGTGAATGGATCGCAGGGAAACTAGGACTAGCTATGGGCTTACCCATCGCACCATTTTCGCTGGTAAATGTTCCAGAGGAGCTTTTACTGTTTGATGTACAGGGGAAATTTTCTGATCTTGGAGCTGGGATTGCTTTTGGCTCATGTAAGCAATCCGTAACAGAACTCTCTTATTCAGTGCTCTCTGATATCCCCGTTCAAACTAAACGGGACCTATTGGTTTTTGATTGGTGGCTGAAAAATGGTGATAGAAACTATTCTCAGCAGGGAGGGAATCCCAATTTATTCTGGCAACCTGGAGAGAAAGAGCTAGTGGTTATAGATCACAACCAAGCTTTTGATCAATCCATCGGTAGAGAAGATTTCTTCAAATTCCATATATTTAATGAGGAGGCATCAACACTCTGTGATGACTTCATCTACAGAGAAGAATACAATCGAAGGTTCTCTGCCGCGCTCCAGCAATGGGGTGCAATCGTCGCTGAGATTCCAGGAAGCTGGTATTTTGCCGATAATGAAATGACAGTACCCGCAAATTTTAATATTGAAACTGCCTTTGAAAGCCTCAGTAGATATACGCATGATGATTTTTGGAATTGGTTATGAATAAGACAGCTTGCCAATATGCCATTGTACGCTTCACCCCATTTGTTGAGACTGGGGAGTTCGCCAATGTAGGCATTGTTATGCTCTCTGCTAATGGGCAGGGGATGAGCTATAAGCTGCTTACACGTCGCCAGACAAGGGTTACCCATTTCTTTAGTGAGTTAGATGCAAAACTTTTTAAGTCTACCCTGCAAGATCTTAGCAATGAGCTTGATCGTCTCAACCAGAGCCTAGCTGGGAAAGGGGGCTTAAAAGAAAGTGTTGTTGCACTTCAGCAACAGGTTTTTGCTGAACTAATTCGACCTAGAGAGACAATTCTGCGCTTTAGTGAACTAAGAACTGTTTTGGCTAAAGACCATCAGCAGACTCTGGAAAAGCTTTACAACTACTATGTTGGAAGAGATTTTGTCACCAAGCAGTATCGAGACAAAATTCTTGATAAGAAGGTGAAAAAGTGGCTTTACGATGCCAACCTTGGCTCACTATTTACTCCTCAAACCGTGGGAGATGAGGTGTATCATGCTACGTTCCCGTTTGTTCAGCAGCAGGAGCATTGCCCAGTAAAGATCATCAAGCCTCTAGATCTTGGGCAGGAGAGCTCAAGCAAGATTCTTGATCAGGGAGGCCGCTGGATCTTCAAGCTAAATCAGCTAAAAAAACGGCATGCACTTCCTGACAAGGTTCTATTTGCAGTAGAGGGGCCGCAGTTTGACGACAATACATGCCAGCAGGCTTTTGATGATGTTGTAGAGATGCTGAATGACGCTGGGGCGACCACTTTGCCGTATAACTGTCAGGATGAAATTATTAACTTTGCACGTGCCTGATGGCTTATCCATCAGGTGCTGATCTTCTTTTTTACCACGCAACTTGTTACTAATTATCCTGATTTCTTCGCAGAAAACCTCGTTCAGCCCAACAGATCATGACTGAAAAATGAGAGCAACTGAAGCAAAAATCCTTCAATTACCTCAGTGAATATTTCTGCACATTCATTTCCTGTCAACACCTTCGCCCAACATAAACCACGATAAGCAGTTTTGGGCTTCGCAACAGCGTTCAGCCCAACAACATGGCTGAAAACAGCTCTTCACTAATTTTAATGAGACAGATGGCTTCATGCTCCCAAAACATGGAAATAGAGAGTTGTGAATAGATTCGAGTCGCTGTTAAATAGGAATTGGCCATTTCCTGGTGATGCTTGTAATTAAATGAAAATCCTCCACACCTCAGACTGGCACCTTGGCCGCTCACTCTACGGCCGAAAACGCTACGATGAGTTCGATGCGTTCCTCACCTGGTTATCTGAAACCATCCAGCAAGAGCAGGTCAATGTGCTACTTGTGGCGGGTGATATCTTCGATACCAGCACCCCAAGTAATCACGCACAAAAACTCTACTACCAACTCCTCTGCCGGGTAGCCAATTCACAATGCCGCCATGTCATCGTGATTGCTGGTAACCATGATTCCCCCACATTTCTGAATGCCCCAAAGGAGCTACTACGTGCGCTTGATGTGCATGTCATTGGTACGATATCGGAGTCACCTGAAGATGAGGTTCTGTTACTGCATGATCAGGATGGCAACCCAGAATTGATTGTCTGTGCCGTGCCTTATCTGCGTGATCGTGATATCCGCACTGTTGAGGTGGGTGAAAGCATTGAGGATAAGGAGCGCAAGCTGATTGAGGGGATACGCGGTCATTACTCATCGGTTTGCGAGTTGGCAGAACAGAAACGTGCTGTTTTGGATGTCGAACTCCCGATCATTGCTATGGGTCATCTTTTTACTGCGGGAGGCGCGACGGTTGAGGGCGATGGCACAAGGCCGCTCTATGTCGGTTCGATCGCCCATGTGACCTCTGCCATCTTCCCTGAGTGTATCGATTATCTGGCGCTTGGCCACCTGCATGTACCTCAAAAGGTAAGTGGCTCAGAGGTGATGCGATATTGTGGTTCGCCACTGCCGATGGGGTTTGGTGAAGCCCGACAGGAGAAGAGCCTCTGTTTGGTAGCGTTTGCTGGAAGAGCGGCGACGGTGGAATTGATTAAGGTACCTTGCTTCCAGCAGCTTGAATCGATACGTGGGAATTGGGATGAGATTGCTAGCAGCATTTTGGAGCTTTCGGTAACTCAGAGCCATGCTTGGCTGGAGATACTCTATGAGGGTGAAGAGGTTATCACAGATCTGCGCGAACGTCTGGAGGAGGCAATTTCGGGCAGTGCGATGGAGATTCTCCGCGTAAGAAATAGCCGGATCATAGATCGGGTACTCAATCGCAATCATGAAAACGAGACACTTGATGACCTGAATGAGACCGATGTCTTTGAGCGTTGTCTTGATGCTCATGGCGTACCTGAAGAGCAGCGCAAGGAGCTGATGCTTTCATACCAGGAGATAGTGAGTCAGTTATGATTCTGCTCCCCCCTGTTTTACCGACGATCCAATTGTAGGGCGGGATTCATCCCGCAAACAGAGCCAAATTAAACCGCGCCTTGTTGTTTTGGTACCGCAAGCGGGATAAATCCCGCCCTACAGTAGAGATTGACTAATACCCTGAATAGTTACTCACAAACCAAACATGAAAATACACAATATCCGTTTTCAAAATCTCAATTCACTCGTTGGTGAATGGGAGATTGATCTAACTCACCCCGCCTATCTCTCTGATGGCATCTTTGCCATAACAGGGCCGACAGGGGCCGGCAAAACAACCATCCTTGATGCTATCTGTCTGGCTCTTTATGGCCGAACACCTCGCCTTGATAAGGTGACTAAAAGCGCCAACGGCATTATGTCGAGGCAGACGGGGGAGTGTTTTGCAGAGGTGACTTTTGCAACCCAGTCGGGCCTGTTTCGTTGTCACTGGAGTCAACATCGGGCGCGTAAAAAACCGGATGGTGATCTTCAGACGCCAAAGCATGAGTTGGCCGATGCTAATTCAGCACAAGTTTTGCAGGCTTCATTGCGAGGTGTAGCTGAAGAGGTCGAAGCAGTTACCGGTATGGATTTTGAGCGTTTTACTCGTTCAATGCTGTTGGCACAGGGAGGGTTTGACTCTTTCCTTAAGGCTGATTCGGGGGACCGTTCTCCTATCCTTGAGCAACTGACAGGGACTGAGATCTATAGCCAGATATCCCAATCTGTTCATGAGCGTTATTCAGTGGAGAGGAAAAAGCTGGAGATTCTGCAGGCCGAACTGGAGGGGATGCAACTGCTAAGTGAGGAGGATGAAGAGCAGTTAAAAACAAGCCTAGAGAAGAAGACTCCCCAGGCAGTTGAGTTGAGCAACGAGGTCGAGCAACTTCGAGCAGCGATCACCTGGCTGGAGGCTATCAAAAGTCTTGAAAAGGAGTTGGGCCTGCTTGATGAGAAGAGGCAAGACCTGCACAAAAAACAGGCGAATTTTCAGCCTTCAAAAGAGCGGCTTGAATCAGCTAAACAGGCACTTGAATTGGCAGGCAAACATTCAGCACTTACCTTGCTGCGCAGTGATCAGGAGAGAGACCAAAAAAATCTTGATGAGCATCAACAGTCACTTCCTGATAAAGAGCTTGAGGTTCAGCAGACTAAAGAGGCATTGAAGCAGACAAGCAAACAGTTGCAGCAGAGGAGAGATGAGCAAAAAGAGGGGCATCTTATTATTCGCAAGGTGCGGGAGTTTGACTCTAAAATGGGTGAGCGATCTCTGCCGATATCGAGAGCTGGAGAGGGCATTACTGAGAGAGAAAAGTCCCTTGCGGCACTTCAAGTCAAAAACAGTGAAGTGGGGCGTGATCTGGAGAGAACAAAAAGCGCTCTCGAAACGGTTCTAAAAATACTGGGTGAGAATGAGGCCGATGGGGGGCTGGTCGAACAGCTTGCGGGGATTAGAAACCGAATCGAAACACTCCGTGATATCGAGAACAAAAAGCGTGAGCAGCTTGATGAACTTGCCCAGGCGAAGAGTCAAACAAGTGAGGCACTTCAGTTGTGGAGTGAAGCATCATCAAAACTGGAGAGCGTGAAAAAGGAGTTTGCCACCATCCAGAACCACCTTGGAGAGCAGCAGAGCGAGCTTGGCAAACTTCTGGCGGGTAGAGAGCGTGCAGATTGGCGAGCTTCACTTTTAAAGATTAAAGAGAGAAGCGCTGTTCTGGAGCGGCTCAGTGAATCGGTTAAAACAGTGGCAGGGCTGCAAAATTCGATTGAGAAACCCAATGACCAACATGAGTCCCTGATTGTTGAAAAGGGTAACTTAACTCAGAAAATAGAGGTGCAGAGCGCAAAGGAGTTAGTACTTGCTAAAGAGGTGGGGTTTCTTGAAACTCAACTGACTCTGCTCAATAAAATTCAGAGTTATGAGGAGGCACGGCTTCAGCTTCAAGATGACGAATCATGTCCACTTTGTGGTGCCAAGGATCACCCGTTTGCAGAGGGAAATACCCCTGTTCCTGGTGAAACAAAAACTGAGCTGGTTGGTGTTAGGGGTGAGTATAAAGAGGCCAATGAGCAGCTTTCCGCTTTAAGGATTAATGAGGCAAAAACCCTCAAGGATCTGGAGCAAGTTGATAGCCGTAGAAATGAGATAGCCGAAAAAATCGCAGTTGAGAATGGCAGGGTAAGTGAAGGCGTTGCACTGCTTAGGCTGGGTGGTGTTGATATAAAAGAGCCAGCTGAACAGCTAGCGCATTTGATCACGGCGTGTGAGGGCGATCTGGCGAGTGCATCGACAGTTGTGTTGGCATTTGAGAAGTCAGAGAGTGAGATGGCCGCTCTGCGGGAGTCTATGGAGCTGGCGCGAGAGGCTGTTGTTGAGTCAGAGCGGGTGGTTCAATCTACGCTCCATAAAAAAGAGTCTGCCACGTTGGCTGTTGAACGAGTTAGCAAGGGGCTAGAGATGCTCAATACAGAGTTCCAGGGGGCAGAGAGGGAGACGATAGGTGAGCTGCTGCCATTTGGATTCAAGCAGTTGGCCATCGAGTCACTGGATGATCTTTTGCATGAGCTAACTGTTCGCCGAGACCGATGGACTGCTCAGAACAAGCAGCAGACTGAATATGAAAAAGAGTGTGCAACGCTGGCACTTAATAGTCAGCATCAACTTGAGCAGATCAACCAAATTGAGCATGAGCTAATAAAAGATCGGGCTGAACTTGATACTTTAGTCCGTGAACGAGATCTTTTAGCCGGAGAACGGCAGGCGCTCTTTGGAGATAAAAATCCTGATGAGGAGGAGTCACGCTTCTCTTCACTTGTGGCTGAGTGTGACAAGCAGCTTGAAACATCACGCCAAGGCCACAATGCAGCAACTCAAATGTTGGAGAGGTTAAAAAACAGCATTGAGGCGTTTGAGAAGAGTATCGTGGTTAGAGCCGATAAACTGGAAGTTGAAGAGTGTGCGTTCCAGACAGGGCTGGCTAAATTTAGTTTCGGTGATGAGGCTGAGTACCAGGCGGCCTGTCTGTCTGAAGAGGAACGCAATAAGCTAATTTCAGAGGCTCAGCAGCTCTCTACTGATCAAACAGCTCTGGATGCCCTGCATCTGGAAAAAACAGATTTGTTAAAAACTGAACAAGAGAAGCAGGTTACAGATCAACCTCGTGAGCTTCTTTTACAAGAGTCAGAGAAGCTTACAAAAAGTTTGGAAGAGCTTCAGGAGATGCTTCTCAGTATCAAACTAAAGCTAAAATCCAACGGTGAGTTGAGGTGCAAACAACAAGAGCGAGCTAAAGCCATTGATGCTCAAAAACGTGAATGTTCACGTTGGGATGCACTGCATGAGCTTATCGGCTCCCATGATGGTAAGAAGTACCGCAACTTCGCTCAGGGGCTGACCTTTGAAATGATGGTTGGTCATGCAAACCGTCAACTGCAGAAAATGACAGATCGTTATCTACTGATCAGGGATGAGAAGCAGCCGCTTGAGTTAAATGTGGTCGACAATTATCAGGCGGGTGAAATCCGCTCAACGAAGAACCTGTCAGGTGGTGAGAGTTTTATCGTCAGCCTCTCGCTGGCATTAGGTCTTTCGCATATGGCGAGTAAAAATGTCAGGGTCGATTCACTCTTTCTGGATGAGGGGTTCGGCACCCTAGATGAAGAGGCGCTTGATACTGCATTGGAGACACTCTCTGGATTGCAGGAGGGGGGCAAACTGATCGGCGTGATCTCTCATGTTCCAACGCTCAAAGAGCGAATTAGCACCCAGATACAGGTAAGCCCTCATACAGGTGGTCGGAGTAGTATCAGGGGGCCTGGTTGTAGCAGGTTAAATTAGAAGCGTGAAGCTTAAGTTCATTGCACTGATCCGATTCTTAATTTATACCTGAAAACATGAAGGATGGTTTGAAAAGGTGTGGTGTGTTTAGGCACAGATTCTGCTGAGTAACCTTATTTAAAGGTAAGCTTTAACACTTGAATACCCAAATCCATTCAGGTGAATTTATCCTACAGCCGGGAGGCCATCAGGTGTTTATCCCCTAGGCTCCTGCCGCCAGTGCCAGTGCTGGAGATCAATACTGAGATGCAAGCGCTGCTATCTAGTCAGATCGAAGGCACCCAAAGCTCACTGAACGATATTCTCGAAGGTAAAGTCTATAAAACCAACGACCATTCCCGTGAGAAAAATAATATCAGCAAACTATGGGCCGAATAAGGCGGTAATGACTATCTGCTTCTTATAGCGGTGAATCAGAGCGAACAGGGGCAAAATATTTATCAGCAACTAGTCACTGTTATCATAATAAGGGGGTATCGATCAGCGCACAGGCAATGATCCAAACACCTTTTTAAATGTGGTGTGCTTCACTTCGCGCCAGGTTCTTGGGAGGTCGTTGTTGCACTCCAGTGCATCATAAATATCCATCACCAACTGCTTCCCGATATGTTTGCCACTGAGCATTTTGTGCAGTAACTCGTGACCATGCCAGACTGACTTATGCAGATCAAACTCTTCCGCTAGTTGGTGCATGCTGAGGTCATCTGTTACAACCATCGCTGGGCGGAGTTGACCAAAGGCAAGAATATGGCAGTCGGCAGGTGAAGGTGGGTTTTTGTAGTTGGCAGCATTTTCAAGGACGTGTTGGCGGAAGATGCCTTTACTGATGTCGATGAGCTGTTTTTCATCTGGCTTTAGTCGTACTTGCTTGGCCAGTCGTTCGGCGGTTAATTCAGGGTTGTCAAACCACGGGAATTTGTGGCGTAATTTCGAGCTTTTGTGAACTTCATCTTCAGTGACTTTGAGGATGGTGAGCACATAATTTTTCTGCCCGAACTTGACACCAAGCATGGGGTGAACGCGTTTGGCTAATCTAAGGTAAGCATTGGTGTCGAGCAGGACCAGTGTCAATGAGCCAGTTCCTCATGCAGTGCCTGGGCATCACCAATGGAGAGATTCAGTACCTGTTGCAGGTAGCCAGGTTCGATGCCTTTGTCCAGAATCATCTGTTTTATTGCCTGGAAGAAGGTGGAGTGGAAGATGTTTTCACTGGCAGCGATGTAATGCTTAGCATTGGGAGGCATGGGGTCAAACAGTGCTTCACTGACCAAGGGGCCGGGACTGCTGTTACGTACCATGTGGATGGCGCGGTCATCAACACGCAGGCTCGGCAACCTGGCAAACTTGGCGTACTCTTTTACGCGCTGGTATACGGTGTTGAGTGAAATAGCATGGGTGTGGGCGTGGTGCAGAAGTGCATCTATCTCGCCATGTGCACTACGCTTACGGCTAGCATCCGCATAAGCTGCTTCAGCGCAGGCCCTGGGGAAGAGCAACGAACCGGCAAAGGCATCGGCGTAGTCCTCTCCTTCATTGCTGCCTGTCAAATCAGGAGTAAAAACATGGGCTAACTCATGCGCCATCCAAAATTTAAAGTCTTCAACTCGGGTATCCAGATTTACAAAGATGAAGGTCACATCTTCTGCCGGTAGGCGGATGTGCATGGCATTTTCATGCTTGCCTTTGGCACCCCAAAGGACCGGAATCAGAATGGCACCACACTCTTTAAACTCACTAATCAGTTGCTCATAGCGTAATACCGCTTGATCACCTAGACCAAGTCGCTCGCGTGTTTGTGATACAGCGAGCTGTAGTTTGTTATATTCGGTGGAGGGCGAGGTGATCAGGGTACGTAGCGCCCGCATCTCAGCCAGATAGGCCACCAGCGGTTTCAGCAACATGCCGATCTCTGTGGCTTTTGTGATATGGCTATCAGTTGTTTTTGCATTGCCTTTTTTACGGAAGGCGACGACTGGACGATTTGTATCGTCCGTTTCAACCAGTTGTTCGAAGCTGAGGCGCAGCAGAGTAGCGAGTTTTAACAGGGTGGAGGGTCGTGGAAACCCCTTTCCTTTTAGCCAGTTAGTAACAGACTGGGCAGAAACCCCTACCTCATCAGCCAGCTGGGACTGGGTCCAGCCTTTTGTTTTAAGGGCTGACTGGAGTGTTGATTGATTGATGAGCTTACGCATGGCGGTGCATTATAGTGAGACCATTATTGATATCAAGTTTTTTCAAGTATTGTTCACAATCATATTAACTTCAATGTCCCTACTACACCAATACAAGGTCATGTGCCGTATATCTATTTAATTGTGACACGGACTTTACAAAGAACCCAATGTTGACAAAGGCAATAATGCTTACATCTATTATAGTGGCGACTTCACGATGAGGTCTTCCCGTATATTGTTGTAATACACCCTTCCATACTGAAAAACAGCTGTTTGATGAACAGTGAAGCCCCATCTATATTAAGATGGCGTCTAATTTATGAGTTGAGGGGACAGAAATGGGTAAACCGGCAGCACGAATGACCGATATGGCACTGCAAGATGCGCCTCACTGCCACGCACCTATTCATCCACCGGCCCCCGTGCCAACGCCGGTGCCACATCCAGCGGTGCCGGTGACCATCATCAAAGGTCAACCCGATGTGCTGATCGGCAATATGCCGGCCGCTCGGCTCACTGACACCACCACACCTTGCACGCTTCCTGGCTGTGTTCCTGGCGGCCCTGGGATGATCAGTGTGGGTTCTGCTACGGTGCTGATCGGCAACATGCCCGCCGCACGCGTGGGTGATATGACTGCACACCCCGCTTGTGTGGCACCTATTCCCAGCCCGACGGGTAAGATATTGCCGCCCGGCTGCCCCACCGTGTTGATTGGCGGTTAGCCGTTGCGATTATCCCATTTTGAAGCCCTACAACCGCTCTGCCCGCACTGCCGCCATCAGCGGAATCAAGATCACCTTTTGCGATTGGCTGAGGTTTTCACAGAACGGGATGAGCAGATCATTGAAGGGGTACTGCACTGCTCTGACCCGACCTGTAATCTGGAGTACCCCATCATCGGCGGCATTCCGCTGATCCTGCCGGATGTGCGGAGCTATATCAACGACAACATCTACCACCTAACGGCGCGTCACGACCTCTCTGAGAGCATTGAGTCGATCATCGCTGACGCTATCGGCCCACAGACCCATTACGACATCACCCGCCAACATCTCAGCACCTATGGTTGGGATGGTTACGCCGATCTGGACCCCGACGAAGCGGAGCAGAGCCCACAGCCGGGAGCGGTAAAACGCTGTCTGGAGCAGGGTATTGATCTGCTGGAGCATGAGATCACCCCGCCCGTTATCGACCTAGGTTGCGCCGTTGGCCGCAGCACCTTTGAGCTGGCGGAGCGCTATGATGGCCCGGTGTTGGGGATCGACATCAGCTTCTCAATGTTGCAGATGGCTCAGCGCATACTGCAAGATGGGGTGGTGAGCTACCCTCGGCGTAGGGTCGGTATCGTCTATGATCGTCGTCGATTTGAGGTCAATTTTACAGCAGCACAGCATGTCGATTTTTGGGCCTGTGATGCACAAGCGCTGCCCTTTGCAGCCAATAGCTTTGGGCTTGTCAGCGCACTTCAGCTGATCGACTCCACCCCTACCCCACTGCAACTACTGCACTCCATCAGCCAAACATTGCGGCCGGGTGGATCGGCCATTATCGCCACCCCTTATGACTGGTCAGCCCAGGTGACACCTATCGAAGCGTGGGTGGGCGGCCACTCACAACGTGGCCCAATGCGCGGAGCGGCTGAACCGTTACTGCGCTCGCTTCTCACCCCTGGTGCGCATCCGCAATCCATCGCTGGCTTGCGTCTCAAACAGGAGATTGAGAGCCTCCCCTGGCACACCCGAATCAATGAGCGCAGCACTACCCAATATGACGTTCACCTTATTGTTGCTGAGGCGTTTGAGAGTGAACCATCTTAGAGGCACTGCAACTCATTGGGTGTAAAGCTGCGTAAGATCCGCTCAAAAGCAGGGTCAGAGGCGGCGGAGTTAGCCGCAAGATCAAGGGTAGTCAGGGTGTAGATACGCTGTTTTTTACCCGCCGTTAGTAGAAAGATCTGCTTCTGCCGCATGCGCCCCTTCCCCTCGCCCCACTCAAAGAGGTTCATCACCCCATCACAACCACCCCGTTTGCCACTCGCTTGGTTGATGAGTTCAAATGCGTCGAGGTTCTCACTGAGCCGATCCATCGCCTGCTTCACATAGTCGATCAAATCTGGCTTCCCCTGCACCAACTCAAAACGAATCACCAGGTTGGGCGAGAAACCGCTCTTCACGGGTAACACATAGGTATAGGTTGAGAAATCAAGCAGCCCCTCTGGCAACTCAACAGCAAACCCGGAACCCTGAAATTTTGGCATTAGCATCTACCTTTTTTATTGGTGGTGAGTAACAAAATATGCACATATTAATACGCAGACACAAGCTGACCATAACTATTACAAATATGATCCGAAGTGGTTGCAGCTCCATACAGTTTGACTGAGAATAACTCGTATGTGCAACAGAGAAAATATGCCGCCGTTGAAGTGGCCCCTTTATGGCAAATAGTCGCAAGCCTGGACCAATTGGCACCGCAATATCGCTATCTAAGATAGATAACAGCACACTCTGCCTCGCCCCCAGTTTTTCATCATCACCGCTCATAGAGAGCCGCTGCACACCCAGCCAACCCATTGCAACGGGCGAGGCGAGGCTCATCGCCCTCACCCGCCACATCGCCAATTTGGTGCTGCACGATAGTTCACTACATAGCCAATATACCGAGGCGTGCCGCCGCGCCATTGAGATACGTTCAGCGCGCTTTCAGCAGACGCCCTATAGCGAGGGGGAGAGTGAGCGCCTCAACCAGCAGTTGTGCCAGGATATCTCCTCCACCTTGGGGTTGATCGGCTCAGGGGACTCACTCGCATTCTATCAACTGCTCAGCACCATACGTGCTTATACTGAGCAGGCCAAAGAGCTGCTAAATCCAAAATTTAGCCGGCTAAGCAGCGAAGGAAAGGGGACCATCTGCAGCGCCCTCTTCCACTCCCTCAGCCCAAGCGATCAAGTACTGAATGGGGCCACAGGCATTGAGCAAAACCGTTCATGGCTGCTCTTTTTAACCAGCTGCATTGTCTGGATGTCAGACAGCGAGACGATGGCCGGGGCGCTCACCTGGCAACCAGAAATTACCAAAGTAAAACCCTATCGACCCATTGGCCAAAAACCCACCAACACAGCACCGCCTGCTCCACGTTCACGCCCCTCTGCACCAGCAAAAGAGGCCGCGCCAGAGGAGGAGGCATCCATCGACCAGAACCAACAGGCGAAGGCGTTAGAGAGTGCCGCCAAAGATGGCACCCCCTTCTGTGAAGAGTGTGAGAAGGCGCGAAAAGAGCAGCAGAGTGCGGAGAAATAGAGAGAACCGATGGATAGCGAGCAGATTCAACAGATCATTGACCACCTCTGGCCGACGGGTGACACCCTCTCCGGCCCACAGGTCTATGCCGTTCTCGATGGCGCACGTGACCGCCGCATTGAGCCGATGGTACGACTCAGCCGACTTGAGCGCACCTGCCTCTACAGCGGACGGCTCTCAGCACGCATGCAGGCAGCCGCCCCCTATGTGGTGCATCTGGCCCGCGATGCACGTTTTACACGGGAGCTACTGGAGGCGAGTTGGGGTAAGAGTTGGGGCTTTTTCACCATTGTGCCGGTTGATATGACACTTGAGCAACACCGCCGCCACTTCAAAAAGCTACTGCGGGTTAAAGATGAGTCGGGCCGCACCTTGATGTTTCGCTTCTATGATCCAAGAGTACTGCGGCTCTATCTACCCAGCTGCACTCGCGATGAGGCAAAACAGTTCTTTGGGCAAATACCGCAGATAATCACCGAGGCTGAAGATAGCAACACCCTGCTCACCTACCGCGTTAAAGGTAGAGGTGTTCATGAGCAGAGATTAACACTGCAGACCAAACCCGCCGGTGCAGAGCATAACTAAACCATGAAGTGTGTATGGGCCTTTGCCACCACTATTGGCTTACAAGCCTGTATGGTCAGTGGGCCAACAATCTCTCAGCCATTGATAAAACATACTCAGGCAACTGAAGCTTACAAACCGGACAGAGATATGGCCGACATAAAACTTGCGGCACACCTATCGAAAACAGATATTGTGGCGGGTGAGCTGCTGGCGATTCGTAATACGCTCAACAACAGCACCTCGCCTATTGAGATTGAAACCTTCCGCCCCCCCTATCTCATATCAATTCCGTGACCACAATACGAATGAAGTGCGCTATCAGCTAAATGCTCTCAATGCCCCAGGCGCGATATCAGCCGAAGCTCCACCACGAATGCAGCGTTTTAAAACCCTCCCCACCGGTGGCGATCTCATCCTTGGAGAGGTGGTGAGCAACTACCTATCACCAAGCTTTCTCCCCGGCCACTACAGCGTCACTGCCCATCTAAAAATGGCGGGTAAAAGTATCACTTCAGAGGTGATGGAACTCATTGTAGAGGCACCCAAAACAGACCAACTGGAGAATATTCAGTGCGCCTGGATGGGCTGCAATATCACCGCTTTCATTCATCAGAGTGACGCACCTCGGATCTATCTACGAGAGAGCAATGGCGCAATGCTCAACGGCTCATTTAGCCGCATTGATCGTGCAGCAAGAGTGAAGGTGAGTAGCCTATCCAGCTCCATCCATCTTGCACCGCGCATAGATGGGCGCTGGAGTGCTTGGATAGAGGGCGGTGCACTTTTTTATGCCCCATTATGGGGGCAGGTGGGCAGAGCCTCTGGCAGTGGCATGACGATCCCACTCACCCATCCTCAGCTATTACAGCCTGGTTTTCAGGGCGATGAGGAGCAGGCGATGTTCCTGATTCTTGGCCAACGTGATGGCCACTTGGCGATGCTAACTGCCACCGTCAGCGAATCGGGCGTGACAATAGGAGCCATCGCCTCAGATAGAGAGTGGTCTCTCTGAGGCGATGCCCGACCAGGTATTGCTGCGTTATATCCCTGAGTTTGAGTTAGATGAGCCTTATGTCGATGAAGAGGATGAGTAGTGATGCTGCTAGCAAGCACCTCATCTAGGATCAATGTCCTTGACCGTGTAGGCTCCACCGACCTGACCCTTAAGCCACTCCTTCAACTTATCCAAATCACCTTTCTTTAGATTACTCATCAAGGCTTACTGGTTCATCTACTGCATAGTTGGCATTATTGGCGAGTCCTCTTCATAAAGAAATTCTGGCCTCAGCTGCTCCCACTTTACCCCCAACGTCTGTTGTAACCAATTTTCAATCTCCTCGTAATAGGCGTCATCAGAGGGCTTAATAATGGGTGGCCAAAAAACAGCTTCTTCAGGAAATGCCAGGAAAAGCGCCTCAATAATGTGAATGCGTAACGAACGTCTGGCAGGCGGGTGCCACATATAAGTCAATGGAGTTCGAATCTCTGCGGCAAGGATTCGTTTCGATTTTTCCGAAGCGATGTAACCAAGGCGGCGAGCTTGCATCGCCTTTTGCTGGGGGTCGGTTTCACTTAAGTAGGCATTGATCACCGATTCATGCGCCTCTTTAACCGCCAACCGCGCCAGTGCCATTTCTGCATCAACAGGGTTAACTGCCGAAATATTCTCCTGCTTTAGCAGCTCTATCGCTTTATCTGAATGAGTTTTACCGAGCAGTACGATGGCACCATCGGTATTTGGAAATCGTGCAATAGATTGAATAATTTCGTCTGCATGTGGCTCAATAAGCCTACCTGGCACTAGAGCTGTTAATGCGATACAGGCAGCACTTCTTACGGCCCCATTCTGGTCATTTAAAAGTGCCACTAATATAGCCAATTACCTCAAGGTCAATAACAATAGGGCCTGGCCATTCTGGAATATCACCACTAGGAGGGATCGTGGCACGCCCCATGTCAACAAGCGCCGATACACCCAGTTCACGCTCTCTATTGGTGCCACTTTTTAGCGCATTAATAAAAAATTGGACTATGCACAAGATACCGACCAGTTAGGACTACCGTGGGACCCAGATCATTTGTCCCCGGTACCGCGTTGAAACTGAGTTCATCAATCTGGCCACTCAGTTCTGGTGTGGAGGGTAGTTGAGCCGCCCAGATTGGAGCCGGAACATCAATTGGCATTGTCATCTTTCTTTCCTTTCCAGTTTGCCTGGTTCCCGAATGAGTATTTGTGATGGCATCAGATTCACAGCCTAATGGTATTAAGCAGGCAAATGTGACAGCCAGCCATCGCACCCATGTTTGTTTTTTGCTGTCTTTAGCCATAGAACAAACCCATGATCATTTTCAATAACCATCACTCGAAGGTATTGCTGGATCAGACAGGTCCCGTGCCTTCAACGAACCTTCACAATTGTCACAGAAGTCAAACACCATTCGGAAGGCATGATACATCGTGCATTGGTTAGTATTGTAGTTACAGTGGGAGCCGTTTTGCGTGTACTGTCTAGGATTGGCACTCTCAGTAGCGTCTGGAAGCTTCTCCGGAGCCAGCCCAAGGAGATGGCCGGACTCATGCAGTGTGGTTTGAAGTGCCGCCTGGGTTACCTGTCCCGGGTAGCCGATTTCCCGCCAGCGCATCCCTATCAAGATAGTATTACCGGTGGAATCTCCGGTTTAAAAAGCTACTACGGGTAAAAGATGAGTCAGGCCGTATCTTGATGTTTCGCTTCTATGATCCAAGAGTGCTGCGGCTCTATCTCCCGACCTGTACTGGAAATGAGGCAAAACAGTTTTTTGGCCCAATACCTCAGATTATTGTCGAAGCTGAAAATAGCACTTGCCTGCTCACCTACAACAGAAGAGCCACCGGAATTAGGCAACAGAGGTTAACCCTGCAACAAGAAGAGAGATCGTTTGTGACCGACCCTTGATCAGGGGATATTCAATCTGTAATAGTCAGAGGGTAAGGACCCAGCATCTCCATCCCAACATCCAGATATAGCTGGTAATCGCCCACCACCCAATCTTGGGTAACCTGCTTCAGCTCCAGCTGAAATAGCGCATTAAACATTGACGGCCCATCCGCAGTGGAGACCTCCTGCACAGCTACCGACATGGGAATGATCACTACAGGCCTATCTAACTGCACCAGCACAAGGTTTGCCGCCCAAATGGCCTCTCCCAATTCGGTTCGCTGCACGCCAGCCGCCTCACGCACCTGTATAGCAATATCAATCACACCATCACCATTGAGCTGGGCTCTATCCGGTACAACAATCTTGGTCTCTAATGGCGTACTCTTTTCAAATTGAGAGCTTATATAAGGTTGTGGCAATGACAGGCTGCTTTCAGCGGGTGGCACTCTGCTTTCCAATTCTATTGCTACACTATTTGAGCGTTGCTCATGGGCAACTGCGGTGACCATTAAACGCCCCGAGCTAATCTGCTCACCCAGCTGCTCTCGCAGATCAACCATGGTCACCGATGTATGCATCACTTGCGCATTCACTCCCTCAGGTGGCGTGCCTGCTCCTGACAACAACTGTGCTTCTCCACGGCGCATACTGACAAATGGCGTCAACACCCTGAGCTGGCCTGTTTGCAGGTCTCGAGTAAACAGATGCAGGTTAGTTTTGTAGTTTACCTGCCAGCTACGCAACCCTGATTGCACCCGACCAATAAGCAGCGGTACGTTAGCTCGCTCATCAAGATTCACCTGTTTTGCTGCCCCAAGCACTAGGATTTGTGGTGCAACACGCTTCACTCCAGGGGGGGCACTTGATATGGAGAGTTTGGCTAGACGCTTCTGTAGTGCGAGCTGTTTCTCTTCATCAAATGAGAAATAGTCTGCAATGGGCAGATCTAATAGTTGCATGGCTTGATCTTCATTCGTTGTCATTGTATTTGCCTCATCAGTGGACCCATTGTCCCATTTACTCTCAACCACACCACAACTTATCGTAATCAGCAGGCATCCAACATAGAGATAGTGTCTGATATTCATCATACCTTAGACATATCCTGGACTAGAACGTAGGGGTGACAAACAGGGCAGTAACGATTCAATGATGCTGCCTGCGGCCCCGACTCGTACATCAGGCAGCTTTTATTCGTGTAATTGCAGTGCGAGCCACTTTGATCATACTGATGGGGGTGTGCCGGAATGCCCGCCGGACGAATCTTCGTCACCTGTTTTAAGGAGTGGCCAATCTCATGATTGATGGTGTTGATGAAGTCCTGTTCATCATTGGGCGTGTAGGAGTTTACGATGCCATCATCGTATGAAGTCCCCAGATAGGTGACACCACCCCGCAATGTCAGATTGGTTATCGTGACTTCCGTCGCTGCTATCACAACAAGTGCAGCGGGCTTCTTGATTTGGACTGCACGTGGACTACTTCGGTTTGGATCCAGCTCTATATCTGCCGCCTGCAGCGCGCCACTCTGTGGGTTCACCCAATCGCCAGCACCACCATTTGCAGCAGCATCCCAATCCATCGACTCCCAATCACCTGATATCAGCAGATCACCACCTTGTAGTGGAGGATCCAGCAGTTTTTTATCTGCACTGAAATCTAGTGGGAAATCTGCTGCTGAGAACCAAGGAATAGCGGCCGATGAAGTTGTACCGTCAGCCACCCATAATGCGTGTGCATTTAAGATTGGGATCATAACGGGCCTATCAGAGGCCGGCTTCGCAAGGTTGAAGAAGGTTGACTCTGTCGCATCACCCACCACCAGGGCGTCATCTGTATCACCTGGATAGTTATTGATGTAGGCCGTACGCGCATTATTTAGATAGAAGCTCACCATATGCTTCGGATAGATCACCGGGGTTGCAATAGCATCCGCTGTCGCACGGGGCATCTCCACCACTGGCGCTGCAATCATATCTGCCTTTACATCCTCATAGGTCTCTGCTGAGTCACCAAAACCGGCAACATCTATTCCAGTCACTTTGACCTCTTGATACCAAAATTTTCTCCAAACAGTGACCGAATTTTCTGTCATGGTCGGCACCCTCTTTTCCAGCCCGGCAAAACCATCGACATATTTGGCCAGATGTGGATCTTCACTGATATAACAGGCGGGCCAGAAGATATCCCCACCAAATCGGGAGAGGGTTAACTCCACCTTGGCATATCCGGTGGCATCGGTCTTTGCCGACAGGTGCAGAAGATCTTTACGATCAGCTTTATCCAGATGTTTGACATGCTTATCAACATCCTTCCACCTCCATATCGCGGGAATATCTTCCCCCCAATTGGCAGTTTTGCGGTTATTCTCATCCGGCGCAAGCATGAAGTGAACCGTTACATCCTTAAAGGCTTTGCTCAACTGCGCTCCGATGATTATCTTCCTGCCATCTAGCTCTGTATCTGCATCCGTAGTAAATTTCTTAGTTGTAGCATCCCATGTGGCCGCCTGATTAATATGGAATCTATTTACAGATCGATCCCAGCGGATCGATGTACCTCTTTTCGGTTGATATTCAACCTTCACCTCCTTAATCTCAATCACAGTGAAACGAGACCAATCACCGTTGCGTTTCACCTCCTTTGCTAGCCCACCGTCGGGGCGATCAAGTGTCAGATCTAGCCTGACATCAAGCCGCTTATCACTGACGCTTTTCCCTTCAATCCAGAAGGTCTGGTCAGCAGATTTCAGATCAGATAGTTTGATCTTTAGCGGAAACTTCTTAGGCGCACCATCCCACTCGGTCTCATAGAGCGCCAGATCACTGCCGGTGCCTGTTCGGTTGATATAGATCTCATAGTCACCACTGCCATCAGGCCAGTGACTGGCATCAAGCTTATTGACCACAAACTTGGCACGGCTAAAGTTAGCCTTGTTCTGGCAATGTAGTAGACGACCAAGTTTGATCTTAGCCTCATCACTCATCGCCTTCTGTGCAGGCAGTTCTCTATCTTTTAGGTTTATGTAGTAAGCTTCAACCGGGTCTGTATCTGGATCAGTCTTAATATTTTTAAGTTCTGCCTGATCTTGCTGGTGCAGCGTGGCCTTTAACTCGACAACCCCCATCTTCTCTTTAGCCGTCTCTTCCCGTTTGATTGCAGGGTCTTCTGGATCATCTACCTCTAATGTGAGATCAAACGGACCGGCCACCTTACCTCTGAGATAAAGCCTTAGCCGCTTTTCATCCTTGAGCTGCTCATGGGTCAATGCAATCCCTGCGCCGAGATCACCCGCCAGTAAATTCTGGCAGGCCTCATCGAGATAGGCCTCAACACTCGCACCTGAACATGTCAATTTAGCCCCTTTGGTGAAAGGGTAGCTCTTATTTTTCTGCGCTAGATAAAGTTCAATATAGGTGGGGTCGGCGTAGATTTTTTCTTCATTACCTTCCTGATATTGCGCCAGATTTCGCTCTAGCAACACAGTTTTGTACTCGAGTTCGATCTTGGGAGTCACCACATTATTGGCCACCTTCACTACCAGCCCCAGTTTCTGTTTTACCGAAAGCTCGATCTCTTGTGGTGTGGGTGTAGCAAAACTCTCCGCATCATCCCGCTTCAGCGTCACTTTAAGGTTATATTTGCCTACTCTAACCTTGCCAAAATCGGCGGTCCCATCACTATCCAGACTGGTTTTTGCTGGGTAGCTGTTATCACCCGATATTTCAACCGTTGCCCCACCAATCACTTTGTTGCGATCAGCCAGCTGGACCAACTTCACTTTAAGTTCAGCGAATGGATGTACATGGGTCACATGTACCGGGCAGCTGCCGAGTGAGACGACCTCTTCGGTCACCTCTACCTCTTCATAATTCTCTTTCAATGCACTGGGTAGATCGACTGATATTTTATAGGCGCCGGGTTCCAGAGGTTTGAATAGAGCCAGCCCATCTTTATCGCTCTGCTTATGTGATGGGCTCTTGCCTTCAATACCAACAACAGCACCGGCCAAGGTCTCGCGATTATGTTTCTGCACCACAACCACCAGCAGCCCCGTCTCCTTCAGTGGACACTCAGTTTCGCTACTCCCTACCCCTTTGCTGCCAAAGCTCTTTTTAATCTTCTTTAAGGCATTGCTTAACCAGCCCATCAAATCACTCCTGTAAGGCGGTAATTTAGCTCTCAAGCCGGGCGAAGATCAGATCCATCTTCGCCTGTTGGTTCAATTCATCACTCTTTAGGGTAGACGCTATCCACTCGTTACTCTCTTGTTGCGGGAAGTCCGCCCCCATGCCACACATCAGCGTAATGTAGAGCGCAACCGCTTGCTCTGAGGTGATGCCGTAGGTGGCTGCTATGCGTATGCCGCTGATGATCTGCTTACCTATCTCATCAGCACTCATATCAGAGAAGAGATGATGCAGCTCTCTCTCCATCTTCTCTATAAACTGCTCCAGCATCACTGCATCAAACAGCTCCATCTGCTCCTTACGAATCTGCAACATCAGCTAGCAACCATCACTCATCTCCACGGCCCCGCCAGAGAGGTCAACGGATCAGCGACCGATTGAAAACGTAATACCCGCACCATATTACGATTGCGGTAACTCAGCAGTGGTATCAACCCCTGCTGCATAATCGCCTCACCCGCACGCTCACTGAGGAGCGCCTCAGCGCCGGGCAGTAGCACTCTGCCCTCATCTGTCTGGTAGGTGAAGGCGGGCAGATCATCAATATCCAGTCGATCTCCTGGTTGCATCGACCACCCCTGCTGCTGAAACGCCTCTGCTAGCAGCATGGCACAGGCGAATGCAGCGCTCCCCCATAGGTGGCCCTCATGTTCACCGGGCGCTGTGAGCTGCTCTTCAAAGTTGAAGCTGTCGATCTCTTCGCCATTGGCCCCATACGGTAGACGTTGTAGAACGCGGGGCAGTGCCAGCCCGATCCACGGAGCGATGGTGCTGGCACGTAGCGTCTGCCAACGATGGAGCGCTTGCGGGCCTGCTGCTGTCCACATCTCAGGTGAGGGGGCGCTGGCAAATGATTGGCAACCTATCAATGCACTCTCTGCATCAGCCAAAAAGGGACCACCTGCTTGTTGGGTGATGGTGGCGAGCGCCGCCAATAGGTTGATATCATCTCCGCTGCTACCAAACTGATAGTCACCCGCTACCACTGACCAAGCTTCACCCCCCATCGTCTTAACACCCTGCTCTACCAGCAGTCGATAAAGAGCGCTATTTTGCAGCCCCTCTCCGGCGGCATTGATATCCTCTAACAGCTCTTGTTTGCTCACATCGAGTAGATAGATCTGTAGGCTCTCATCACACTCTAAGCGGGTGATGAGGCGGTAGACCGACCACCAAGCGGACTCCAGCGCCTGAAATTCAGGTTGGTGCAGCAGCTCACGCATCTGGCTACTGATCGCCTCATCAATTGAGTTGAGGTAACTCGCCTGTTCAGCGGCCACTTCAGGCACGATATGGGGGGCAACAATGCCTTGGATAAAGGTGTCGATATCAGCTGCGCGTGCCGTCCCAGGTGTTTGGCCCAGCAGTCGGCCAAACATATCGTCATCACTCTCGGCAGAGGGGGCTGCAGTGGCGGCGGGCGGGCTAGCCTCAGCCGTTTGCTTTAGCTCAGCTGCTGCTTCAGTAAAAGTTGCCGGATCAGCGAGACGAGCCCGTAATCGACGGAGTGCTTGAAAGAGGGGGAGTCGCAGGTAGAGGGCGTCGGGATGAAAATCCTCCAGCTCATTAAATTGGAGTGTGAGTGGTGCCTCATCGGGCCCCATCATAGGTAGTGTTATCGTCGGTTGATAGTCACTCATTCGCGACTCAAAATTATCGACATCAACCCTGCGAATAGGCCTTTTAGCCAATGCAGCACCCCCCTCTACAACACCCCTGTTTTGCCGTCCACTGAAATCGCCCATCAATAAAATACGCATTGCACTCTGCTGTTTCTGGTCTGAGGTACGATTTGTAGGGTTAAACCCCATTTCAAAGGTCATTTGATCAGACATAGACTACTCTCCCTCAGCAAAGGTAAATTTTAGAACAGGTAAACCACACAATGAACGCCATTTACACAATACCCAATAGTGCCAGCTTAAGTAGAGAAAAACTTTTTAAAATCGCCTAGACTGCCGACAATCAGGACGGATTAGATAAATTATAAGGTGTCATCGTATGGCCATAAGCCAAGTCAATCAAAGCATGTCTGTCATCACCCCACTTGGGGAGGATGAACTCCTCTTCAAACAGATGTTTGGCAGCGAAAAATTGGGCCAGCTATTTGAGTTTGAAGTCGAACTGGTTAGCGAACATAACAACATTGAACATGACAAACTGCTAGCTGAAACTATCACAGTTTGTGCACAACATGATGATGGCGACCGCTATTTTAATGGCCATGTGAGCCGTTTTAGCTTTGGCGGGCTGACAGAAGATGGGCTCTCACTCTATCGTGCCACCTTGGTGCCTTGGCTCTGGTTCCTTACTCATCAGGCCAACTGCCGTATCTTCCAAGAGAAGAGCGTGCCAGAGATCATCAAAGAGGTCTTCAAAGATTCAGGTTTTTCTGATTTTGAGGAGAACCTCTCCGGCACCTACAGTCCGCTAGAGTACTGCGTACAGTATCGGGAGACCGACTTTAACTTCATCAGCCGCCTAATGGAGCAAGAGGGGATCTACTACCACTTCGTACACACTGAGGATAAACATCAACTGGTACTGACCGATTCCGTTAGCTCTCACAAGAGCGTAGGGGAGCTCATCTACACACTTAATGACCCCAACACATTGCCAAACCAGTGTAGATATATCTTCACCTGGAACAATTCACAGGTGGTCTGTCCCAGCCAATACGCCCTCTCATCATTCAACTTCAAGACCCCCACCACTAATCTTGAGGTGCACGCCACTGACCCAGATAGTACAAAGACGAGTGAAATATTTGACTACCCTGGCGAGTATAACGATGAGAGTGCAGGTGAAAAGTACGTCAAAATCCGCCTGCAAGAGATGCTTGTTGGGCAGGATATCGTCGAAGGCACTACCAAACACAATCAACCCGCCGCTGGCACCCTTTTTGAGCTATGCGAACACCAGCGTGATGACCAAAATCAGGAGTATCTGATCACCTCAACGCAATATCAGCTGCGTTCAAGCGGCTATGGATCAGGCTCCAATAGCGAAACAGAGGAGATCTACAGCTGCCAATTCACCGCCATTGAAAGCAAGAAAGATTTCCGCCCTCAACGTATGACCGCCAAACCCAGCATTCAAGGGTTACAGACAGCGATCGTTGTTGGCCCTGAAAAAGAGGAGATCTATACCGATGAGTTTGGCCGTGTAAAGGTGCAATTTCATTGGGACCGGGAGGGTCTCGCTGATGAAAACAGCTCCTGCTGGGTACGCGTTGCACAGTTGTGGGCAGGCAAAGCCTGGGGCGCTATCTTCCTCCCCCGAATTGGCCACGAGGTGATTGTCAGCTTTTTAGAGGGTGACCCCAACCAACCCATCATCACCGGCAGTGTCTACAACAACGACAACAGCCCGCCCCATCCGTTGCCCAATTTCAAGACCAAATCGGGCATCGTCTCCCGCAGTAGCAAAGAGGGGACAGGTCAGAACTCTAATGAGCTGACCTTTGACGATACAAAGGATGCGGAGGAGATCTACCTCCATGCTGAGCATGATTTCAACCAGGTTGTAGAGAACAATGCCACCCTGAAAGTGGGCTTTGATAAGTCCAAAGAGGGTGATTCCAGCACTGAGATCTTCAACAACCAGAGCATAAAAGTGGGCTGTAAAGACGCCACTGACGGCAGCCAAACTACTGAAATCTATAACGATAGAACCACCACTCTGGAAGAGGGTGATGATACACTCGACATCAATAAAGGTAATCGAACCGTCACCATCGCTAGTGGCGACCTAACTATTGATATAAGTTCTGGCAAGGGCAACATAACAGCCGGCACCTCAATCGAGTTAAAGGTCAGCGGTAGCTCGATAAAGATTGACTCATCGAGTATCACTCTCGCCACAGGCGGCAGCAGCATCAAACTGGAAGCGGCCAAAATCACGTTGAAATCTGTCGCCATTGATATCAAAGGCGATGCTACGCTCGATGCCAAAAGCCCTATGACCACCATCAACGGTGATGGGGTTCTGACACTCAAAGGCGGCATAACAAAGATTAACTAGGGGCTTAGCCAAGATGAAATTAAAAAAAATCACCGTGCCCACAGCAGCTGAAGTGTGCAGCCTCTTTGAACTAGAGGGGGAGGCCAAGACACTATTAACAGCGGAGCAGACGCCCGCTCAATTTCTACAGAAGTTGATCGAAGGCGAACTCTTTGCTGATGCCGCCCACTTCATGGCCTGCGCCCTGCCTAAACGCGAGGCGGTCTGGCTGGCCTCTCTTGCCGCACATACAACACTCGGTGAAACAGCCACCAAAGAGGCAAAAAAGGCAGTTCAAACAGCTGAGGCATGGGTCAAAAACCCCTCCCAAGAGAGCTGTCAACCCAACCAAGCGGCGGCTGAAGCGGCTGGTTTTGCTACCGCAGCGGGTCTAACTGCTGCTGCCGCTTTCTGGAGTGGCGATAGCATGCTGCCGCCTGATATGTCTCCCGTACCTCCCCCTGTTGAGTTAACAGGCCAAGCTGTCTGGGGCGCAATTACACTCGCTGCGCTGACCATTGAGCCTGAAAAGGCCGCAGAGAAGTATCAATTTTTTACTAAACAGGCCATTGATATCGCTAATGGCGGTTCGGGAAAACTTAACTAATGTAAAATTTCTGTAGATTGCAGAGTAGAAACAGGTCATTATTTAGTAGAATTAATCCTAAGTATTAATCCTAGCCACATGCGCTAGAATTCAAGTCCACTAATAGGGAATCATCAGCCGACCCGGTAGAAAACAGATGAGTGCAATTGATATAGAAAACCTGCTGCTGGAGATCTCTAGTGAGACGCCATGCGGTGAAGATCTGGAGTATGATCCTGCCTTCGTTGAACTGGAGCGTATAGCTACCGGCAAAGAGGAGCAGCAGATTGGCGACAGTATCATTGAGGCTGAGGAACCTGAGTGGAAAGATGTTCTAAAGCAGTCCATCGCGCTCACCGCTCGCACTAAAGATCTCCGTATTCTCGTCCATATTATTCGTTCAGCCCTGAAAACAGAGGGTTACAGTGGTCTAAGAGATGGCCTGCTGTTACTACAGGGGCTCATGGAAAAACATTGGGATTCAATCTATCCACTGCTGGATGAAGAGGACGACAACGATCCAACCATGCGTGTCAATGCACTCAGCACCATTGATGACCCATCCATGATACGCCCACTTCGACTCGCCCCACTCGTCAGTTCTAAAATGCTGGGGTGCTTCAGCCAACGAGATCACGACATCGCCAGCGGCCACTTAACACCCAGTGGCAATACTCAAATGGTCGAGATGAAGAGCATCAATGCAGCCTTTTTGGATGCAGATATTGATGAGCTACAGACCACTGCAACAGCCATCAGTGAGTCCATAGATAGCCTCAATACCATCGAAAATTTTGTCACCGAGCAGGTGGGTGTTAGCAGCAGCGTCAACTTTAGAGATATCAGATCTCTCCTGAAGGAGGCACAGCTGAGTTTGGCTGAACCTTTGACACAACGCGGTGCCAATAGTGACAGCGACGAACTGGCCGCCACCGGCGATGATGGTGAGAGTATCGGCTCATCACAATCAGGTGGGGGGGGTTCTATCAGTGGTGCCGTCAACACCCGTAATGATGTCATTCGCACATTAGAAAAAATCGAAAAGTATTACCAACGTAGTGAGCCAAGCAGCCCCATTCCACTCTTGATACAGCGGGCAAAAAGCATGGTGAATATGAATTTCATGGATATTATCCAAAATATGGCCCCCGATGGGGTGTCACAAGTGGAGACTATTCGTGGACCCAAGAGCGAAGATTCAGAGAGCCAACAAGGTAGTAGCTGGTAATCCAATCAAGTTTTTTACATTATTAGGAGGTCTGTTATGGCTCAGAGCAGCCAAAAATTTATAGCTAGAAACCGCGCTCCACGTGTTCAGATTGAGTACGATGTAGAGGTTTATGGCGCAGAGAAGAAGGTTCAGCTCCCCTTTGTGATGGGTGTTATGGCAGATCTTTCTGGCAAACCAGCCGAGCCTTTGCCTCCTGTTGCTGAGCGCAAGATGTTAGAGATTGATGTCGATAATTTTGATGATCGTCTCAAATCTATGAAACCAAGAGCTGCATTCCAGGTGCCCAACACCCTGACAGGTGAAGGCAATCTCAGTATTGATCTCACCTTTGAGAGCATGGATGACTTCTCCCCAACCGCTATCGCATCAAAAGTTGGCGCACTGAGTGACATGCTCAAGGCTCGTACCCAGCTCTCCAACCTGATGACCTATATGGATGGTAAAACAGGCGCTGAAGATCTCATATCAAAAGCCCTGAATGATCCTGCGCTGCTGCAATCTCTTGCTTCAGCCCCTAAACCAACAGATGGCGAAGAGGAGTAAGTAATGGCTGAAATGGAAACTGAGGCCCAGGCCGAAGCGGGTGAAGCGATTGAGGCGAGTGATTTTGCCTCCCTGCTAAACCAACAGATCAGACCCAAATCAGATCAAGCACGCGAAGAGGTTGAGAACGCTGTTCAGACATTGGCTGAGCAGGCACTCGCTTCATCCATCACCATCTCTGCTGATGTGACAGTTACCATCCGTGCGATGGTCGCTGAGATCGACAAACGTCTCACTGCGCAGGTCAACCAGATCCTGCACAACGAAGAGTTTCAGAAGCTGGAAGGCGCTTGGCGTGGTCTGCACTACCTCGTCAATAACACTGAAACTGATGAGCAGCTCAAAATTCGTGTAATGAATATCTCTAAAAAAGAGCTGCACAAAACACTGAAAAAGTTCAAAGGCACCGCCTGGGATCAAAGCCCCATTTTCAAACAGCTCTATGAGCAAGAGTATGGCCAGTTTGGTGGTGAACCCTACGGCTGTTTAGTGGGTGACTACCATTTCGACCAGAGCCCACCAGATGTTGAGCTATTGGGCGAAATCGCCAAGATCAGTGCATCTATCCATGCACCTTTTATTGCTGGCGCAGCCCCTACCGTCATGCAGATGGACTCTTGGCAAGAGCTGAGTAACCCTCGTGATCTGACCAAAATCTTCCAGACACCTGAGTATGCCGCCTGGAACTCACTGCGTGAGTCTGATGATGCCAAATATATCAGTCTGGCGATGCCACGTTTCCTCTCTCGTCTCCCCTATGGTGAAGCGACCGATCCGGTTGAAGAGTTTGATTTTGAAGAGGATACAGACAACGCCGACCACAACCACTACACATGGGCCAATGCCGCTTACGCGATGGCCGTTAACATCAACCGCTCATTCAAAGAGTATGGCTGGTGTTCACGTATCCGTGGTATCGAATCAGGGGGTGCCGTAGAGGGTCTTCCAGCTCACACCTTCCCAACAGATGATGGCGGTGTGGATATGAAGTGTCCAACTGAAATCGCCATCAGCGATCGTCGCGAAGCGGAGCTGGCAAAGAACGGTTTTATGCCTCTCGTGCATAAGAAGAACACTGATTTTGCCGCTTTCATCGGCGCACAATCACTGCAAAAGCCAGCGGAATACGATGACCCTGATGCCACCGCCAATGCCAATTTGGCTGCGCGTCTCCCTTATCTCTTCTCAACTTGTCGTTTTGCTCACTATCTGAAATGTATCGTGCGTGACAAAATCGGTTCATTCAAAGAGCGCGACGAGATGCAGGCTTGGTTACAAGAGTGGATTCTTCAGTATGTTGATGGAGATCCTGAGCACTCAAGTGAAACCACTAAAGCTGAGCACCCTCTGGCAGCCGCTGAAGTGGTGGTGGAAGAGGTCGAAGGGAACCCAGGTTACTACACCTCAAAGTTCTTCCTGCGTCCTCACTACCAGCTTGAGGGGTTGACCGTATCACTACGTTTAGTCTCTAAACTACCCTCTATTAAAGCGGGTTAAATTAGCAAAACAAACTACGCCTGTCACAGGCAGGCGTAGTCTTTATAGGAAGCACTGATGAGTGTGTTTCCTAAGCAGTACATTTTTCAAACTTAAAAGTACCACCAAAAGGAGAGTAAGTATGGCTGTAGATATGTTTATCAAAATTGGTGACATCAAGGGCGAAGCCCAAGATGACGCACACAAAGAAGAGATTGATGTTTTGGCGTGGAGCTGGGGCATGTCCCAGAGTGGCACCATGCACACTGGCGGTGGCGGTGGCGGCGGTAAAGTAGCTATCCAAGATCTGTCACTCACAAAGTATGTGGACAAATCATCACCTGTACTGATGGGTTACTGCAGCAGCGGTAAGCAGATGAAAGAGGCCAAGCTGGTTGTACGTAAAGCTGGCGGCGACTCTCCTATTGAGTATGTCACTGTCACCATGGCTGAAGTGATCATCACTTCTGTCTCTAGTGGCGGCAGCGGTGGTGAAGATCGTCTGACTGAGAACATCACACTGAACTTTGCTGAAGTCTCATACGACTACCAACCTCAGAAGCAGGATGGCAGCAAAGATGGCGGCGCCATCAAATATGGCTGGAACATCGCTACAAACAAAAAGAAGTAAGTTAGAAAACGGCAGCCCAGCTACGCTGGGTTGCCGCCCCACCTCTCCACTAAGAGCGCAGCCACAAAGCTGCTATCTAAAACATATACTTAGGGATCATACATGCTTGCAGAACAGACACTGCGCGATGGAAATCTGGACGAGACACTGCTCCAACTCCAGGATCAGGTGCGTAAAGATCCCGCCAATGCAAAATTCCGCACATTCCTATTCCAGCTGCTTGCCGTAATGGGCGACTGGGATCGCGCCTTGAATCAGCTAAAAGTGGCCGGTGAACTCGACCCCGCTACGCTATCTATGGTGCAGACCTACAACGAAGCGATTCGTTGTGAAATGTTACGTAAAGATATCTTCGCCGGTAAACGCACCCCTCTCTTCTTCGGTGAACCCGAAGAGTGGATGGCGCTTATGATCGAAGCGCTCAGTCTTGCTGCGCAGGGCAACTATGAGCAGTCTCAAACCGTTAGAGAGCGCGCATTTGCCGCTGCTCCAGCCACATCGGGTGAGATTAATGGTCAGCCGTTTGAGTGGATTGCTGATGCCGACCCACGTATGGGGCCTATCCTCGAAGCGGTGATCAACGGCCAATACTACTGGGTACCTCTTCATCAGATTCAGCGCATCTCTATCGAAGAGCCTAACGATCTACGCGATACCGTCTGGACACCCGCCTTCTTCACTTGGGCAAATGGTGGTGAGACTGTCGGTTTGATACCGACCCGCTACCCCGGATCAGAGGCAACAGAGGATGATGCCATTCGCCTCGCTCGCAAAACCGAGTGGAATGAACAGGGGGCAGACCTCTACCTTGGCCTTGGCCAACGACTCATCACAACAGATAGCGGTGACTTTCCACTCATGGATATCCGTGAGATCACTCTAAACACCGCTTCAGCAGAACAGAACGAGCAAGAGCCATAAATCTTGGCCGAGCTGACCCAAAAAGAGCGCCTACAACCCTCACTGTTGGATCGGTTAACAGACAGCGAACCGACAAAAAAGCATGAGTCACGTGATCAGCGAGTGCTCTCCATTCGTAAACTTCGTGAGTGCGTCTTGCGTGATCTATCCTGGCTGCTCAATACGGTTAATATCAGCTCAATGGAGGATCTTAGCGCCTACCCAGATGTCGCTCGCTCAGTGCTCAACTACGGCATGCCTGATCTCTCTGGACATACCGCATCCAGTATCGATATCCATGCACTTGAGCGGCTGTTACGCCAAGCGATCATCAACTTTGAGCCACGGCTGCTGAGCAATACCGTCAAGGTAAAACTAAGGCTGGCAGATAGCCATATGAACCACAATGCGATGACCTTCATCATCGAAGGTGAGCTATGGGCTCAACCCGTACCACTACAGATGTTTATGAAGACAGAAATTGATCTGGAGATGGGCAGCGTCACCATTTCAGACTACAGCCGAGGCATCAAATAATGGATCCTAGGCTACTCAAATACTACAACAAAGAGCTACAGTTCATCCGCGAGATGGGCGGCGAATTTGCCGAAGAGTTCCCAAAGATTGCTGGGCGGCTGGGGTTGGAGGGGTTGGAGTGCGCAGACCCCTATGTCGAGCGCCTGCTGGAGGGCTTCGCCTTTCTAACCGGACGCATTCAGCTCAAGCTAGATGCTGAATTCCCCAGCTTTACACAACATCTGCTTGAGGCGGTCTATCCGCACTACCTCTCACCCACCCCCTCAATGTCGGTTGTGAAATTCTATCCCGACCTGAATGAGGGTGGATTGGCCGATGGATTCACCCTCCCACGTCACAGCGTTCTTCGCAGTCTACTCGGCAAGAGCGATCAGACCTCATGCGAATACCGCACCGCCCATGAAGTGTCACTCTGGCCACTTGAGCTAACGGAAGCGAGTTATCTCACCACCCTGGCTGGAACGGGCCTGCCCGATGTTCCTGATGCCAAAGCCGCCATCCGTCTGCGTCTACAGTGCACCGCCGGGTTGACCTTCAACAAACTCGCCCTTGATCGTCTACCGATCTATCTACGGGGCATTGATAAGTTACCCATGCAGCTCTATGAGCAGATTATAGGCAGCGCTGTCGGCATGGTCGCAAGACCGACCAGTCGCCCTGCACCTTGGCAAGAGGTAATCAGTAAAAGTGAGATCAAACCCCTGAGCTTCGAGGACGATCAGGCACTGCTGCCCTGCACACAGCGCTCATTCCAGGGTTACCGCCTACTGCATGAATATTTCGCCTTCCCCGCCCGTTACATGTTCCTTGAGCTGGGTGGCTTAGGCCCTGCGGTGAAACGCAACACCACCAATGAGATGGAGATTATTATCCTGCTTAGTCGCAGCGACGCTTCACTGGAGAAGGTGTTTGATGCCAACAACTTCAGTCTCTTCTGCTCACCGGCCATCAACCTCTTTCCAAAACAGTGCGACCGTATTCATATCGATAACAGATCAAATGAGTACCACGTTGTCCCCGATCGTACCCGGCCGATGGATTTTGAGGTTCACTCTATCAGTGATGTAACAGGCTACGGCCGCAACAATCGTGATGAACAGCCATTTCTGCCCTTCTATAGCTGCAATGGTCAAGCGGCTCAACACCCAGATTTCACCTTCTACACCGTGAAGCGGAAACCCCGCCAACTCTCATCAAAGCAGCGCAGAAATGGCCCACGATCCAGTTACATCGGCAGTGAGACCTTCCTCTCGCTGGTCGATGCAAAAGAGGCACCCTACAGTTCTGACCTACGCCAGATCGGTATCAATACACTCTGTAGTAACCGCGACCTTCCGCTACAGATACCTATTGGCAAAGGCAAAACCGACTTCACCCTAGAGTCTGGTGCTCCCGTAGAGAGCATCCACGCTGTCGCCGGGCCAACCCGCCCCAAAGCATCATGGGCCGAAGGTGACACCACGTGGCGACTGATCAGCCACCTCTCACTCAACTATCTCTCCCTCATCGACAGCAATGAGGAGGAGGGTGCCGTCGCCCTACGCGAACTACTGGCACTCTATGGCGATGTGAGTGAAGCGACGGTGCGTAAACAAATCAGCGGTGTAAAAAGCATCACCTCCCAAGCCGTCACACGCCGTATTCCAATCCCCGGCCCCATCGCCTTTGGCCGCGGCATAGAGATCACCCTCACCCTTGATGAGGATGCCTTTGAAGGGACTGGAGCCTTTTTGTTAGGTGCCGTATTGGAGCGTTTCTTCGCCCGTTACGTCTCTATCAACTCATTCACTCAGACCATTATTAAAACCGTAGAACGGGGGGAGATCATGCGATGGCCGTTACGCACCGGGCAGCGACACGTGCTCTAACCCTGCATAAGGAGCTGCAAGATCAGCCCTATAAGTTCAGCTTCTACTCAGCGCTCCGACAACTGGAGGCGGCACACCCCGATACGCCTCGATTTGCTGAGTCACTGCGGCCAAAAAATGAGAAGGTTCGTCTGGCACAAGAGCCATCCATGGCCTTTGCCCCCTCCAGCCTATCCAAATTTGACCCGGGTAGTAGCGAGCATAAAGCACGACTGGAGGTGCTCTTTTTCGGTCTGTTTGGCCCCAATGGCCCACTACCGCTGCATCTCACCGAATATGCACGAGATCATCTACTCAACTCAGATGATCCGACCCTCTGCCGTTTTGCCGATATGTTCCACCACCGGCTGCTGAGTCTCTTCTATCGCGCCTGGGCCAATAGCCAACCCTGCATCCAGTTTGACCGACCCGAGAGTGACCGCTTTGCCACCTATGTAGGCGCCACCTGTGGATTGGCCATGCCATCATTGCAGTCACGCGATGATATGCCCGATATCAGCAAACTGCACTACGCAGGCTGGCTGGCGGGTCAAACCCGCAATGGCGATGGTCTGAGTGCCATACTGGCTGACTTTTTCCAGCTACCGGTAAAGATTGAACAGTTTGTCGGCCACTGGATGTGTGTGCCAGAAGATGCCCGCTGTCGCCTCGGTGAGTCACCTGACACCGGCAGCCTCGGTATCAACTCCACCATCGGTGCCCAAGTGTGGGAGTGCCAAACTAAATTTCGCATCACCATGGGGCCGTTGGATATCACCGATTACCAGCGCATGTTGCCGACCGGTAGCAGCATGAAACGTCTAGTCGCCGTTGTACGAAATTATATCAATGATGAGTTGGAGTGGGATCTCAACCTGATCCTGAAAAAGGAGCAGATCAAACCGATTCAACTGGGCCAAGAGGGGCAGCTTGGCTGGAACACGTGGCTCACCAGCAAACCTCTAGAGAGGGAAGCTGATGACCTAATGCTCAACCCATTTATCAAGTTAGGGAGTCTATGATCATAGGCTTTCTAGGTTAAGGAACCTCTGAATAAGTCATGATTGTTTTAGACTGACTAAAACCGCCCCGATTTGCTCCGAAGATCGCTGCAATAGAACAACTATTACAGCTCACTTCGAAACAAATCGAAACAGTTTTATTTCAGCCTAAATTCAACCAGACTTAATCAGAGGTTCCTTAGCGAAAAACTGAATTTTACTTTGCGGCTAGCGCTCCATTTTTTGCGCAGTCTAAATTTTATAGCGAGGATCATAGGATGTCGGAAATTAATCGTGTTGCCCTATTTGGCAAACTCAATAGCGTCGGTTATAAATCGATAGAGAGCGCCACCGTCTTTTGTAAAATGCGCGGCAATCCTTATGTGGAGATCGCCCACTGGTTCCATCAAATACTGCAGCTCAAGGATTCAGACCTCCTTCGAATCATCAAACATTTTGATATCCAGCCCTCTCATTTGGCGCGTGATCTCACCAATACGCTCGATCAGCTGCCACGTGGTTCAACCTCCATCACTGACCTCTCATCACACATCGAAGAGAGTGTTGAGCGCGGCTGGCTCTACAGCACGCTGCTCTTTGGTGAGAGCCAAGTACGCACCGGCCATCTTGTTGTCGGCATCCTCAAAACCAAGCGCCTCAGCAACGCACTCACCGCCATCTCCGGCGAGTTTTCAAAGATTAAACTTGAAGCATTGACCGATGATTTTGACAAAATTGTTGGCGGTTCAACTGAGGATAATCTAAGCGCTACCGACGGCTTTCATGTCGGTGCCGCCCCTGGCGAAGCGAGCGGCGCTATCGCCCCTGCCCAAATGGGTAAACAGGAGGCGCTACAGCAGTACACCGTCGACCTCACCGAGGAGGCGCGTTCAGGCAAGATGGACCCCATCGTTGGGCGCGATGAAGAGATTCGCCAAATCATTGATATTCTCATGCGTCGTCGGCAAAATAACCCCATGCTGACCGGTGAAGCGGGTGTGGGTAAAACCGCCGTGGTCGAAGGTTTCGCCATGCGCATCGCCAATGGTGATGTACCACCACCCCTTCAGGGTGTCACATTAAGATCACTCGACCTCGGGCTACTACAGGCCGGGGCCAGCATGAAGGGCGAGTTCGAAAACCGCCTGCGCCAAGTGATTGATGAAGTTCAAGCCTCTGAAAAACCGATCATCATGTTCATCGACGAGGCACACACCCTGGTCGGTGCCGGTGGGGCCGCCGGAACGGGTGATGCCGCCAATCTGCTAAAACCCGCACTAGCTCGCGGAACGCTGCGTACCATTGGTGCAACCACCTGGGCAGAGTACAAAAAGTATATTGAGAAAGATCCCGCCCTGACTCGTCGTTTTCAGGTGGTGAAGATTGAGGAGCCATCAGAAGAGAAAGCGATCCTTATGATGCGCGGTCTCGCCAGCACCATGGAGAACCACCACAAGGTTCAAGTGCTGGATGAAGCGCTTGAGTCTGCCGTCAGACTCTCCCATCGCTACATCCCTTCACGCCAGCTGCCTGACAAATCAGTCAGCCTGCTTGATACCGCCTGTGCACGTGTTGCCATCAGCCAATCTGCCGTGCCAGCAGCCGTTGATGATACACGCAAGCTGATTGAAGCCCTGGAGAGAGAGCTGAATATCATCCAGAAAGAGCTGAATATCGGTGTAGATATCCGCAACAGAGGGAACGATGCCAGTGAAAAATTGGCCGCAGCCCAAGAGAAGCTAACGCAGTTAGAGGAGAGCTGGAACAGCGAAAAAGAGCTGGTTGAAGAGATTCTTACACTACGTGCCAAACTGCGCGGCGACGCATCAAAAGTTGAGGGAACTGAGAGTGAACTGGAGCAAGCAGCTGAGGCGGTAGCAGAGGCAAAGAGCGACCTCACCGATCAGGAGCGAGAGGAGTGTTTAGCTCAACTGCGTGAACTGCAAGGCAAACTGCTCGCACTGCAAGGCGAAAACCCACTCATTCTAGCCAGTGTTGATGCAGTAGCCGTCGGCTCAGTGGTGCAAGATTGGACCGGCATCCCCGTTGGTCGTATGGTCAAAAATGAGCTGGAAAATATCCTCCATCTGGCCGATACACTTGAGCAACGCATCATCGGCCAGCGCCATGCACTGGAGATGATCGCCCGCCGTATCCAAACCTCACGCGCCAGCCTCGACAACCCCAACAAACCGATCGGTGTTTTCATGCTGGCTGGCACCTCAGGTGTCGGTAAAACAGAGACCGCCCTGGCACTTGCCGAAACCCTCTACGGCGGTGAGCAGAACGTTATCACCATCAATATGAGTGAGTATCAAGAGGCGCACACCGTCTCCACGCTCAAGGGCGCACCTCCTGGCTATGTCGGCTACGGAGAGGGTGGCGTACTCACTGAAGCGGTTCGCCGTCAGCCATACAGCATCATACTGCTCGATGAGGTGGAGAAGGCGCATCCCGATGTGCATGAGATCTTCTTCCAGGTCTTTGATAAAGGTTGGATGGAGGATGGCGAAGGGCGCATCATCGACTTCAAGAATACGCTCATCCTACTCACCACCAACGCCGGCACCGATCTCATCATGGGCATGTGCCAAGACCCTGAACTGATGCCAGAACCTGAAGGGATCACCAAAGCACTGCGCGAGCCGCTGCTCAAGGTCTTCCCACCTGCACTACTCGGTCGTCTTGTAGTGATCCCCTTCTACCCACTCACCGATGAGGTGATTGGCATCATCACCAAACTACAGTTGGGTCGTATCGAGAAACGGATTCGTGAAAATCACAAAATCCCCTTCACCTTCGATGATGAAGTGGTGCAACTCATCACCGCCCGCTGCACAGAGCTAGATAGTGGCGGCCGCATGATTGATGCCATCTTAACCAACACCATACTTCCCGAGATCAGTGGCGAGCTACTCAAATGTATGGTGGAAGGCAAACCCATTGAGCGTGTGCATGTAAGTGTTGAGGCCGGGGAGTTTAGTTATAGGTTTGAGTAAATAGTTGCTTTTTTAGGTTTAAGGAAGCTCTGAACAATCAAGTCGGCACTCATAAACATCCCCGCCGCCAGCGGCGGGGAATAAAACCCCAAAATATTTAACCTCAAGAGAACAATTTGCTGCCGTTTTGAATAGCCCAGAAAATAACCATCATGCAAACATTTACAGATGCCTACAAAAAAACACAGGAGGTTATAGCAACGACACATTCAGTGAAGAGTGGGATGACTTCATGACTTCCAAAACGCAGTTACTGCTTGGGCCTACGGGGCTGAATGATGGGATGTCTGGAACACTGAAAAAACTGCATCGCAAAATAAAATATCCATCTACTATCTCCTCCTTTTTCGGCATTTGCCGGAACTCAGATGAGCGCGAGTCAAAAGTTATTCTTGAAGCAGCGAAAGAGGATACACCTAGCGGCTTGAACAATCGTGCAGCGGCACTCAAGTTTCTGCGTCATACCCATTTTATGAATAAGCGAGGCGCACAGAGCATCTGGGTCTGCTCTCCACCAAAATCTTATGATAAATGGATCTTTGATGAATTCAACGGTCTGAATAAGGGGAGTTTGGCAACCAAACTCACCGATTCCAAAGAGATATTTAACTTAACACACATGAAAAATATGAGTGCAGGCACTCAGGATGCCCTTAAATGGTGCCAAAAAACATTAATGGTACTCGCCAGTGCGGCAGTCACCGACAAACCTGATGCAAATGCACGTAAACTTATTAAACGCTGGTTCGCCGATGAAAACACCACTGACAATGAACTGAACACCATCATCTCTACACTAACAAGCGGCTTCCAGAAGATACGTAATGTATGCAACTCAGACCAGTTGATATTTTCAGACGACCCAGTCGATCGAAGTACACAGCAACGACTCTGGTCTACTACCTACGCACTCGTACGTAGAAAGAGCCTCAGTGTTATCTATATGAGAAAGTCTTGATGGGAAAAGCTGGAACCCGATTTGAATGGGCCGCCACGATAGTGCATGAACTTTCACACCGAGAGATGTCAACCAAAGACCATTTCTATAGTGATAAAGTCCTGAAGCCAAATTCTGGAACCTTCCCATCCAACAAGGCATTAACAAATGCCGACAACTATGCATTTTTTGCGGCTGACTGTAACGGCCAGCTTACCGCTGGCAAAATTCTCACAGTATTAAAGGCCCCAGCGGCGTAAACGCCTGGAGGATATAGCTGTGAAACTAATTTATAAGTCTCTCTCTTATGGTCTGTTTATCTCCATTGCCAGCTTATTCACAGGCTGCGGAGAGGGGCAAACAGCACAGAAACAAGCAAAACTCTCAACACCTCCCCCCCCATCAATCAATAGTACTATAGAGGTCAGCAAAATGAATTTAGGAAGCCGCAGACGCCGAGTCCCGGCAGAAATCGAACCCATTACACATAATGAAGTGGTATACCGGGAGGTACGTAGCGCCCAACTTCTTGGGCAATCACAACAGTCTGGATACCTGATAGCTGAAGATGCCAATACCCATAAACAACTTTGGTTACAGCAGATCTACAAAATCGACTACATAGAAGGCAAGGAGAGTGATGTGCAGGAGATCTATTTCATAGAGCTCGAACTACTTCCCAGTGGTAAGGAGATACTCATTGAGGACGAACTAGGCCGACGACACCTCGTGGAGATCGAGTCACACGGGGTAAGAGAAGCCCCTTAGTGATTAAGGATAACTGGGGTCGGAGTAAAGTTAAACGCTAGGGGATGTTAACACCCCCCTAGTTATTAAAATGTAAAATTAATTACAGAATTAAACACTGGAGAGAAGCATGTCAGGTAGAAACTGGATGGGTAAATATATTATGGGGCGAGATCTTAGCCTGTCTGAGATTGTCATGCCGGGCAGTCATGATGCAGGGGTTTTTGAAGATCAACAGACCAATGCGGGAATATTGGGCTCAAAGAAAGCTGCAATTTGCCAGAGTGGCGGCCTGAAATCCCAGCTAGAGGCGGGATCTCGCCTATTTGATTTAAGAGCACGCTTAGTGCGGCAAACCAATCTCATTGGTGATGGTAACTCTCCATTTGAGCCCACAACTTCTGTTGATAAGGGACGTGTACGTTTTTATCATGGGGGTAAGAAATTAGGCACCAAAGGCGGAGGCGTTGCCGAGCAACTTGAAGAGGTAAAAGCCTTTCTTCAAGATAACCGCACTGAATTTTGCATACTCCGCTTTACCAAAACACAATGCCCCAATGCCGTTACCAATCTGGTAAATGAGATTCTTGGCGACCTGCTCTATACAGCAGGAGGCAACCTCGCTAAACATAAGGTTGATCGTATGCAGGGTCGCGTAATTGCCGTTTTTGATGGATCATTTAACTATCACAACCAGCGCACAGGCTTTCATAACTATGCAAAAAAAGAGGCTTGTGAAAGCGGCTTAGGCATTGCAGGTAGCTACGCAGGCTCTCGGTTTGCTAGATTGGTCGTTAGAAATCAAACAAGCAAATTGAAAAAATATGTCAAAAAGAACCTCTCTGGTGACCGACTATACGCTTGGTATCAAACACAAACTTACAGCACCAACATTAAAAGTACGACCAGCGGTGGCGTAGGTTCAAGGGCAAGAGTCAAGTCTCTCAGAGACAAGCTAAAAAATGATGCCGATTATGAGTCAATAAACATTGTCATGATGGACTTCGTAGACAATTATAAGTGTAGGCACATCTATCGACGCAACGACCCTCTCAATGGAAGAGATTTTGGTTTTGATGTCACCTAACCTTAAAAAGCATGGCATTACTTGAGATCAATGAAGCAACCTCAATTCAAAGATGATGCTAAGGAAGCTCTGAATTAAGAGTGGAGAACATGACAATATCTCCAATAAAACCATCTGGATAAGTCAATGAGTGCCACACTATCAAAGCGCCTCCAGATGGTTTTCTTCCTCTTTTTACTACTGCCTACAACGGTGCTTGCCATGGGTTTTTTAAACAAACATATTGTTTTTTCTGCGGTTGATGGCATCGTCACATTGCAGGGAAAACCGCTGCAAAATGTAAAAGTGACCCGCTCGTACAGCGAGTCAAAAAAGATTGATGAGGTCACCCACACTGACAGTGAGGGCAGATTCCAATTTCCAGACTGGGTCGATACAACACTCTTTGATTTCAGCTTTCTGCCCATGGAGATCAGAATCATCCAAGAGATTGTCATTGAACACCAGGGAACCCAATACGATGCATGGGTCTCAGCAAAATCTGACTACGAAAAAAACAGTGAACTAAAGGGTGCTCCAATCAATTTGAGCTGTGAACTGAGCAGTGAGCCAAATCATAAAGATACCCCGTCAGAGCAGACCGTTTACGGAATTTGCAGCATCAACCTTTAGTTCATTCCATCAATTAAGGAAGGGTAAGTCATAGCCGATCCAATCTCACCACTTCATGCAGCAAAGATTGCATCAAAAGTTTACAACATAAAATCAGTTGGTATTTCTCGTGCACTATTAGCCGATGCTGAGGGGCTTGGACTAAGCGGCCCCGGATTAACCAAGCTGATGGGGCGCTATGGTTTCGGTTATGTCTCACCAGGAGAGAACAATCGAGTGGGTGAGCATATTGTGGCACTGCGCGGCACCTCCAAGAGACCTGATTAGACCACTAATTTTCAAATTGCCACGCAAAAGCTAAAACGGGCCATAAAATACATATTTGATTTCAGCATATCTTCAGCCCAATATTGAGGCCTACTTCTCAGATAAATGGGAACAGTTGAGGATACTGTTAGTATGTTCCATAACTAATTTATTTGGGATGAAATAGCTGACTCGTAAATCTCTATTTTGCCGCAAACCAGAGAAATCGAGCTCTTCAGAATATGTTGCTTTTCTTAACCGAACAGTAGTGCTTCTAAATATCAACTTGGATTGAAATAATGCGACAAGGAAGGAGATAAGAGGTGAACAATTTTACTCAAGCTTATAAGAAATGCCGAGAGATCATTCAGGCGGGCAACTACTCAACGGATGGGTGGCAAAAAGCAATCAATGACTCGGCAATTAGTGGCATGTTGGGCGAAACGGGCTTTGATATAAGGCACAACGGTGCTGCTGATAAGATACGTAATAAAGTTACTGGTGAGACCTCCTGTTTGTTTTCTAGAGTGTTTCTAGGGGGCAGTAGCCGTGGTGAGGTGATCTATAATGCGGCTGAAAATACCACGGCAGCAAGCACTCACAAGGATAGGGCGGCTACATTGAAGATGATTACTCATCTCTATCGACACTCAAAAACCGGAGGGCAAGATGTCTGGATATACTCTCCCCCCAAAAAACACACCAAATGGATCTTTGATGAGGTAACAGGGGGAGTGTCCACCATCAAAAGCAAGTTGAATGACTCAGAAGAGCTTTTCTCAAATAGCGATAAAGATCATATGTCGGCCGCCTTGCATATGGCATTACAAGTGAGTCTTTGATCTCATGATACAAAACGGGACTTCCCAGTCACCCTTTTGCAATCGATCTTCGACAGCCCATTATGCCCCGGACGTCCTGGTCACTAGCTCTACGCTACAACATCGTGAACTCGTTGCAGCTCCGCGCTAGCTCCCAACATGACTGGACGCTGTGTTCGGATGCCTACTTCATATCCCCTCTGGCGCTCGCGCACGACGGGTATATGGTGCGGCCTCACAGCTACCGGGGTCTAACCGCCTTCGTTTCACTCTCCATGGCGGTCAGCGATAGAAGAGGCGACGTTTATCCCCCCAAACCCGTTGCAGCTTCACGACCATCTCCAGGCGTGGGAAACCTATCTGGCTGAAGATGATTTTGATGTGCTGGCCCAATCGGCCATCGTGCATGCCCAGTTTGAACTGCTACACCCCTTTAAAGATGGCAATGGGCGTATTGGCCGCCTGCTTATCCCCCTGTTTCTCTATAGTAAAAAACGCCTCACCAGCCCGATGTTCTACCTCTCTGCCTATTTGGAAGCGCACCGGGGCGAATACTACGCAAGACTAAGAGCAATATCTGCAGACAATGATTGGAGCGGTTGGATTGCCTTCTATTTAAAGGGGGTTGCTGAGCAAGCAAAAACCAATTGCCAACGTATACAAGCCATCATGGCGCTACATGAGCAGACCAAAGAGAGTGTGCGGGAGCTCACCCGCTCACAACACAGCACACCTTTGGTAGATGCGCTATTTGAACGCCCCATATTTAGGCTAACAGAGCTGCGTGAACGCCTGAACATCAAAAAACCGACACTCCGCAGCCTCATCACGCAACTACTCGATGCAGGTATAGTGGCAATCTTGAAAGAGAGCGCGGGGCGTCGCCCAGCGACATTAGTCTTCCCCCAATTATTGAACATTGCTGAAGGAAGAGAAGTTATCCAGACAGCGAAGGACTCAGCGCTATAAACTAGGCGCTGATACAACAAAAGAGATTGGAACCACTGAATGCCTATACTTGATTGGTTGAATAAAGGTGAAGCGGTACGCACCGCAAAGCAGGTGCCTTACCGTCTGCTGCAAGGGGTAAAAGGTCTCGCCTATGGCGACCCCAACAACGAAAACATGCTGATTCAAGGTGACAATCTCGAAGCACTCAAAGCGCTATTGCCACTCTTTGCTGGCAAGGTGGAATGCATCTACATCGACTCGCCCTACAACACCCAATCTGCCTTACTACATTGCCGTTATAAATGAACAGATACTTCCTCTGTTTCCCCATTATCTAGTGTGGCTTCAGCAGGTCGGGCGGAATGGTCAGCCAGTGAAGAGATAAGCTAGGCAAGCGGTAAGGAAATAGAACAACCGAAAGCGACCCATTGCAAGCATCCTGCTCCACCACCATAGTGAACGGCTGGTGAGTGCCCAATATAGTCATTTAATACAAGTTTTTACTATGACCCCAAACTCGCTCTATTGTTACTTCTGATTTATCTGAACTCTTAAAACAGCGGACTGTTGCTGCCATAGGTTATTGAGAAGTTACCAACCTACGAGCTATCAACTTGATTCTTATGGTTTTGTTGGGCCTTCAGAAGGACACCTATATAGATATCTGCCATAGGTAGAGATTTTATTGTTGCCACTCTATTCAATCTACAGGCAGAATGTACATTCTTGGGATTAATGGATTAAAAGGCAAATGTTCTCACTTTCCCAGTACATGACAGCAAGAAGCATTTACCCTGTAGCTGCGCTATGTGCGGATATACTGCAATCGACTGATAAAATAATTTATTTAGATGCTTCTCAAGTAAGTTTTGTAGACCCTACAGGGTTATGTCTCTTAGCTGCTATATGCAAGCAACTAACAGAAGAAGAAAGAAGGGTTGAACTTGTAAATATAGACTTAAACTTAGAAGGCTATTTGGCAAGAATGGATCTATTCAGAGAGTGTGGAATAGAATACAAGGAATGTTTTACAAGACAAAATCAAGCACACTCTTTGGTGGAGCTGAGGCGCATCGATGAGAGAAATGAAGTAAATGGCGTGTCGAATAGGATTGCGCGGTCAATAGTTGGCTCTATGCCAGACTATAATCCTAATAGTGAGCCTGATGAAATGACAGGCTTTCGCCACCTTGAACAAACAGAACAAAGTCTTTCATATATGTTTACTGAACTACTTGAGAATGCCTTGACTCATGGACGAAGAGCTGGATATATAAACGCGTCCGTTTGGGTTTGTTCACAGTACTACCGCAGCAGTAAATTAATTAGAATTGGTGTTGTTGACAATGGTTGCGGCCTACTTGCATCCTTAAGAAACAATAGTGAGACTGAACTCAACAACCACTATGATGCTGTCAGAAATGCTCTAATACCAGGAGTCACCTGTAATAGAGAGCTTGGTTTAGATGGGTTTGACTCAGTAAATCAAGGTTTAGGCTTGAGTGTTATTGATAGGATAATTCAGCTTACAGGTGGAAGAGCTTTGTATGCGAGTGGCGACGCAGCCATAGAAAAAGTACGGGATAATGCAAGGCACAGTGACATACCCGCATGGAATGGTACTATTATTGGTATTGAAGTCCCTCGAGATAGAGTCAATGAGCTGTCACTAAGTACAGTCATAAGTGAATTTAGAGTACAGGATGCTGGGATTTCACCTGCTTTTATTTAAGTCTGATGCATAATGGACGCAAAAATTTTAGTAAGGAAATGGAGAAATTGAGTATGAACACATCTTTAACAGTTCTTAGAAGCGGCGAACAAAATAGCTTTTTAGGAACTAGGTTCCACGCCCAGCCAATTAGAGAGCAGTTGGAAGAATGCTTAGCTAGGAATGAGGTCGTTACAATCGACTTCTCTGGAGTGAGTGGGGTTACGCAGTCATTTATTGATGAGCTTCTTGGTAGGATTGTTCTAGAACAAGGGGCAGATATAATCGATAGAATGAGGTTCAAAGGCTGCACCAGCGACCTTCAGACAATCATCCAGGTTGTTTTAGGGCGTAGGGCTCGTGATTATAAAGAAAAGAATACTCATTAACCCCACCCACTCTTAAAATAGATACTAATGAGCTCATTAGCACGTAGGTTGGGCTGAGGAACGAAGCCCAACAACTCACCGTTCACCAAAGCCATTGTCATCTCGCTTGGCACCACCCCAGTCGAAGGGCAATACCCCCGTTCAATATAACGGGATAGTGTTGAGTAAGGCCATTCAGCTGCTTACTTGTACCAACCCATGTTTAACTGGGTTGTAATGTATATGTCTCTCAAAATCCTTATCATCTCGGATCAGGTGCTCCCAATATCGACGCTGCCATATCCCTTGTTCACGTTTTTTTCTTCAGCTTTGCCGAATATTTTCACCACTGTTCTGACGGTGTGAAAACCCAGCCTTTACCAAAGACCACCGCAGAGGATAGTTGTCGTCATTCTCTGGCAGACGCCAGATGGTGTGGAGATGTTCAGGCATTACTGCTATTGAAACAATTGAGAAGGGGTGTCTCTTTTTCACATCAGCAAAAGTTGCACGCAAATCTTCAATTTTCCTTACCAATAAATCTGATTTCCTATCGGCCAGGTTTACGGTAAAGAAATAGTGGGCACCTTTTATCCGAGAACGTCGATATTGCATGCAAACCCCTTTTCATAAAGACCCATATTGTTGGGCTTCATTCCTCAGCCCAACCTACCAAAAAACTGATGTAATCTAAAGGCTGCTCATGGCCTCTCTGCTATTTGACCAGCCGAACAGGAACGTCTGCATCACGCCCTGAGGCATTCAGTCAACACTTCAAGCAAGGTAGCCTGGGTGGAGTGCAACGTAATCCGGGAAGATATTGTGTAACACCCCCGGATTTCGCTCCGTTTCATCCAGGCTACACGTGGGATCAAATGGCAGCTCATGGCTGGGAGCGCTCATTCACCACGTTAGTCTCTGAACAGCACGTTGCTGGCACTCAACTGCCACTGCGGATGTTCTATTCTGCTGCACTGCTGTCCCGTTAACTAGTAAGTAAAGAGGCCTGATCCCCCCTGATTTTGGTACAATGAGTTTGCTTATAACTTGCTGAACCAACAAGGAAAACCAGGCCATGGCTCATTGTAATACGATCTTC
>JAKITT010000120.1 GCA_021647945.1 Candidatus Polarisedimenticolaceae bacterium | reverse complement strand
AGGGATTAAATAAAAGCGCCCCCGGGCCTGCCGCCTCAAAAACGCCCGAGCAACGTCAGAACGAGCAGCTTCGCAAAGAAAATGCTCGCCTGACACGCAAGCTTGATATCGCGAATGATTGTCTGGATCTCCAAAAAAAAGCGTTATCGATGCTCGATCATTTACGCAGTGGGAGCGATGCGTGAATACCGTCATTGACCAGCGGCCTGTTCGATTGCCCATGAGCATTGCTTGTGGAGCATTGGGGCTTAATCGTAGTAGTGTCTATGGGCGGCGTAAGCGTGCTGGGCGTGACTGCCCACCCCGTCGGTCACGCAAAGAGAGTAGGCAACCCCGCGCATTGAGTGAACAAGAACGTAAGCACGTTATTGAGACGCTCCACAGCGAGCCTTACCGTGATCAACCACCGGCGGAAGTCTATCAACGACTGCTCGAAAACAATCAATACTTATGCTCAGTTAGCACCATGCATCGGCTGCTGACCAAACAGGGTGAGAACGGAGAACGACGTGCTCAACGACCAGCCCAGCATAACGCCATTCCCCGACTGGTGGCCTTCGCGCCGAATAAAGTTTGGAGCTGGGATATCACCAAACTCCCCCTGGTACGTCGCGGCGTCTATCTATCACTGTACGTCGTCCTTGACCTATTCAGCCGCTTCGTCGTTGCTTGGATGCCCTCGACAAAAGAGAACAGCGCACTGTCCCAGCAATTGATGACTGAGGCGGTCGCTCGTTATGACATTGCACCCGACCAACTCACGCTGCACCAGGATCGCGGCTCACCGATGATTGCACATGGCTATCTGGAAAGCATGAGAGAACTGGATGTCACGTGCAGCCACAGTCGCCCGAGAGTGAGCAATGACAACCCATTCAGCGAAAGCCAGTTTAAGACACAAAAATACCAGCCCGATTACCCTGGATGGTTTGACAGTCTTGCCCATGCTCGGCGCTGGTGTGAAGACTATTTTGATTGGTACAACATGGAGCACCACCATAGTGGTTTATCCGGTTTTACACCCGAGCAGGTATTCACGGGGCACTATGAGATGGTGGCGGAACAAAAACAACAGGTGTTGGATATCCGCTATGAGAAAAACCCCGAGTGATTCATTAAAGGCCAGCCCAAAGTAAAATGTCCGCCAACGTTTGTTGCTATTAATCCTATCGACGATGAAGCGAACGCGCAGGTGCTTGCTGATCGCGTGAACTTCCCGACGCTCACCGCTGCTGGGTATGTGTGCAATAAATGTAAATAGATGTTATCTAAAAATTAACTGTCCATATGAGGTTGACACGTTCCGGATGTATAAATGCACAGTAGTTGTTGAACTCACAATGTGAGTACGAAAATAACGAAGAGTCGAGGCAAAAGATGAGTACGCTGAGTAGTTACATGAAATTTAGCCTAACCTCTCTGCGGCGCTTTATCTGTATGGTTTTCACCCATTTTTCACGCGATGGTGGAACGCAAAATGCAGCGGCACTGACCTATACGACACTGCTTTCACTGGTGCCGTTGATGACGGTGATGCTGGCGCTGCTCGCTATCTTGCCGATCTCAGAGCGGGTGACAGATGAGATCAACAGCTTTTTGTTTAATAACTTTGTACCGGCCGCCGGTGAAGTGGTGCAGCAGCATCTACAGACCTTCAGCAGTAAGGCGGGGCGACTGAGCGGTTTTGGTTTTATCTTTCTGGTGGTGGTTGCGCTGATGTTGATGGCAACCATTGAACGGGCCTTCAGTACCATCTGGCATCTACAGAGTAAGCGCAGCCTGCTTAACACCATTTTGGTCTACTCGGCGATTCTATTACTGGGGCCGGGCCTGATTGTGGGCAGTGTGGCCGCGACCTCCTACCTTGTCTCACTGCCTTATATCAGTGATGCCGCCCAAACCTTCAACTTTGCATGGGTGTTGATGCCACTCTTTGTCTCTACGCTCGCCTTCACGTTGCTCTATAGCGTGGTGCCCAATCAACGGGTTCTGTTTAAAGATGCACTGGTAGGTGGGGTGGTTGCTGCACTGCTATTTGAGGGGGCAAAACGAGGCTTTGCTCTCTATCTGACCCACTTTCCCACCTATGAGGTGATCTATGGTGCACTGGCTGCGGTGCCCATTTTTCTGGTTTGGATCTATCTCTCGTGGCTGGTGACGCTATTGGGTGCTGAGGTGACCTACTGTTTGAGCATCTACCATGATGATTGGCATCCCCAGCATGATCAACAGCGTGGTCGGCTGCTACTCGCCTACCGACTGTTGGGGCGGTTGTGGCAGGCACAGCAGCAAGAGGTTGTGCTGACCTCACATCTGCTGGGCCGTGAGGAGCAGGGGGTGAGTGATGAGGAGATCGAGTCTTTAATGGCGCAGCTACAGGATGGCGCGCTGGTGCTTAAAACCAACGGCAATGGCTGGCAGTTGGCCTGTGATTTAACAAAGGTTTCACTGTTTGATCTCTATCGAAGCGGCCCATTTGTGTTGCCAACAACGGCTGATGAGCAGGCACTTTCAGCCCTATTGATGGGCGCTGAGCGATCGCTCCGTGGGTCGATGTCTACGCCGCTGGCGCAGCTCTATCACTCTGCGTCAGTGCTGAGGTGAAACCAGTCAAAACCGGGGGTTGATTCAATCAATCTGTCGGCAGCCACCTGAGCGGCAGGCCATTTTTCGGTCACCACATACTGTCGGGTGCTAGCGTAGAGACCTTTGGACACCAGCATTGATGCCGGACGATTGAGTCCATTATTGATCACGATGGCCGGTTGCTGCGTGGTATTGGTGTGGGCGGCGGTGACTGGACGTATGGTGACGGTCTTGACCCGGCCGGGAATAAATTGGACGCCTATCTCTAATGTATCGCTGCTCTGTCTCATGCAACGACGGATGACCGCCAATTGGCCGCCGGCGGTCTTCTCCTCCGTCTCTTGGCGAATCAGAATGAGTTGTCCCACTTTGGGTTCAGTTGAGATGGGCAGAGGGAGGTGCAGTGCCAACCCACCTTCGCTGCGGTTGAACTGGCGGCAGCGCAACTCTTCATAATTGATTTTAATGGGTGCCCGTTGGTGCATCTCCAGTCCGAGGACAAGAGAGTCATCAAGATCAGGCGGGGAGGTGAAATCGGCGGCACTTTTTTCCTCCTCTCCCTGTAGTAAGAAATGGTGGATGCTGCTGATGCCAATGGAAATATTGACCCAGCCATAGGCCTCTTTTCGCTCATTCTGCCGCTCTTGGCGGATATGCCAAGCCTTTAGTATCCGTTTTAAGATGTTGATGGCATCACTGCGCAGATGGTGTCGCAGCGCTGTTGGGAGCTCCTCTTCGTGTTGATGAATCGCGTGGATATCTTCTTGTATCTTCCTGCTGACCGGCACCACGTTAAACAGGCGGTGCTGCTCGGGGTTGAGTTGCCCCTTAAAATGTTCAAATTGCTGGGGTGGTTGCGTACTGGTTAGGTCGAGAATAAATTTTCCAGTGGGGTTGCTGTGTTCGGTGATCGACTCCAGTGAGGCCAAACTGGCATATTGATCAAGGTAGTCAAAACAGGTACGCGCTTCGTTTGGCTGTAGGTGGCCTGGGTCGAGCAGACTAAGCAGGAGTATATGTTTTAGCTGATGGTTGATGGTGGCATTTTTGGCATTGCTCTGCGTATTGTCGTCGATTGACTCATTTTGAATGTTTTGACGTTCAGTCAGGGTGTAGATGCGCATCACTTCGCGCCAAGAGTTGGCTATTTTGGCATCATACTGTTCGTAGGCAAGTCGTAACTCCAGTGAGAGAAACTTGGTGGCAAAATAGATACCGGTCAGCAGCTTCTTACGCCCTGTAAGCCAACTGCGTTGCTGAAGCTGTTGGTTGATGACATGTTTATAGCCATAGGTCGCCTCGGTCATCAGGCGTCGAAGCAGCTCATGCTCCAAGGCGTTATAACTATGGGTCTGGGTGTAACCAAGGCGAGTGATATATGGCCGGTAACACTCGATCAGCTCCAGACGGTTATTGAGTTTTCCTGAATATCTATTGAGCAGGGTGATTGCTTTAGTGATTTGCTGAGTGATATGTTTTTCATTGGCATTGGGCAGTGAGTCGAGCCAATTATTGAGCACTCCCACCTCAATGAGAACAGCAGGGTTCTCTACCCGGTCGGGGGCGGGAACCGTAAAACGTTCATTTTGTTGTGATGGGTCAGAGGACTTGAATTGGTTCAGCATAGGCTCACAGTGAGTGCTATTAAAATTATTGACGGTACTATTCTAATTCGGCATCGCTCGGGGATACTTGAACCTATGGTTGATCCTCACTTTAGCAGGTAGCTGAACTAATACCCTTTTGATTCAAGGTCGACTTGACCAGGGATGCTCTCTAGCCGCTTGATACCTGTCTGGATAGTGCCATCAGGCAGTAAAACCAGCCAGCGATAGCCGGGTGGTTGCTCATCAATGCCAAATTTGTCCTGTTTTGGGGCGAACTGTATGCAGGTGGATGGTGAACCCATCATCTCTACACCGTTGCGGCGCTGCTCAAAACATTGGTGGATGTGACCATAAAGCGCCCCCTTTACCTGAGGATGTTTGTCCAATACTGCAAACAGGGCATCTGCATTTTTAAGGGCGATATTGTCCATCCAGGCGCTGCCAATCTTTACCGGATGGTGGTGAAGAGCGATCAGCGTGTGCTTGTCGGCATGCTCACTGAGCGTCTGGTCAAGGTCGGCTAACTGCCGCTCGCTGATGTGGCCGCTCACCTTGCCGATAACGGATGTGTCGAGCAGTATGATAGCCCATGCACCCTGTTGCAGGGTGAATGGGAAAGTACCCTGATGTTTAGCACAGCTGGCCAGGAGTTGGTCGGTGCGATCATGATTGCCGGGCAGATAGTAGATGGGGGCGTTCAATCGCTCTAACTGTGTCTGCAATACTGAGTAGCCGATGTCAGTCGAATCATGGGTAAGATCGCCAGTGGCGATGACCAAATCGGTTTGGCTGAGATGCTGCTTAGCGTGTTCAATGACCTGTTTAAAGGCGTTCAGTGTATTTAGCCCAACCAAGCGGTGTGCTTCATCGGCGGTGATATGCGTGTCTGAAATCTGCAATAGACGCAAGCTTCCTGCTGGAAGCTTGTCAAACGGAGTTGATGGCAGATGGGAACTCATTTTTAGATTGTAGATTGGAAGTCAGGCCAGTATTAGGCCTAATACTAGCCAATTTTTTAGTGGGCAACAAAGCAAAAGTGGAAAAAGAGGACTCTGTCATAGTCGCTAGGGCTGTTCTGGTGCTTAGCTAAGGTGTTTTTTTGATATTTGTCCATTTTGTGGGTCTGGGGCGATCAGATGACGCGATCATTGCCACCATCAATCGGGAGCTGGGCACCGGTTGTTTTCGCAAAGAGTGGGCCACACATCTCAGCCGCTAGCTCAGCGACATCATGGCTGGTGATCTCAGTTTGCAGTAGATTCTTTGTTTTGTAGGCTTCAATGCTCATGCCGTAGTGCGCTGCACGTGATTGAAGCACCTCGTCACTCCAGATGCCGGTATCGAATACTGCATCGGGGTGGAGTGAGTTGATGCGGATATTGTCAGCTCCCCACTCCAGTGCGGCGATACGGGCCAGCTGATTGAGCGCCGCTTTGGAGGCGGAGTAGGCGGCTGCACCTGGGCCAGGCGCGGGTACATTCTTTGAGCCAACCACCACCACACGGCCACCGGCAGGTGCCTGTTTCAGCAGTGGATGAGCGATGCGCATCAGTGCCATATTGGCATCAAGATTGACCGCCATCACCTTGCGCCATAGATCATCTTCTAGCGCGTCGATTCGGCTACCACCGGGGAACATGCCCGCATTGAGAATCAACATGTCGAGACCGCCAAACTGCTGCGTGGTTCGTTCGAGTGTCTGCTCTAATTGCTCGGTGTTGGTGACATCACACTGTAATCCGAGGAAGTCAGCACGCTGATGCAGTTCACAAATGGCCGGGTTGATATCGAGGCCGACGACAGCGGCACCTCGTGCCAAGAGCGCGTTGACGCAGGCGCTGCCGATGCCTGATGCGGCCCCTGTCACCAGAGCGATCTCACCCTGGAATTTGGGCGCTGATCCACCTTTGCGCAGTTTGGCCTGCTCCAGCTCCCAATACTCCACCTCTAACACCTTATCCGCAGGCAGTGCCTGCCAACCGCCGAGCTGCTCGGCGCGTTGGATGATCTGCATGGTGTGGTGGTAGATGTCGGCGATGATGCCGCACTCTTTGGCCGATTTGCCGATGCTGATCAGCCCCAGTTCAGGATCCAAGATGACGCGGGGCGCGGGGTCGAGCATGGTGACGCCTGCGGGTGCATTACTCTTGAAGTCCTCTTTATAGAAGGCTTGGTAGGCCTGCACATCTCGACCCAACAGTGGGAGTCGTTTGGTGCGGATGACATGATCCGGTGTGGCGGGGCCTTGCTGACTAATGGTGGCCACATCGCGGTGCTGACAAAAACTCAGGTCAGTCGTGGTGCTGTGGTAGCTCAGCAGGCAGGGGAAACCGGCGCTGGCTGAGACATCCGCTCTAAGCGCGGTCCGCTCAATACGGTGCTGGCCACTGAGTGGGTTGGCGGTTGGTTCAGGCAGCTGCCACGCCCCCTCAGCTTGGAGATAATCTTCGGCCCGCTGAACCAGATTAATCATTCGCTGGTAGGAGGTTTTGGCATCATCTGCAAATGAGAAGATGCCATGATTCATCAGCACCATACCGATGGTCTCTGTATGGGCGTCAGCGGCAAAACGCTCAGCAACCAAACGGGCCAGATCGAACCCCGGCATGACGTAGGGGATGATCACTACATCATCACCGTAGATCTGGCGGATGCGCGCCTCACCATCGGCCGTGTTGGTGATGGTGACAATGGCATCGGCGTGGGTGTGGTCGACATATCTGAATGGCAGTGCGGCGTGCAGGATCGCCTCAACAGAACCGGTGGGGGCAGAGGCGATGGTCTGTTGGGTCTTTAGCTCGTTGACCATGTCGAGATCGCTGAGTGACTCCAGTTGAGCCAGCTTCAGCAGATGGGCCAAGCGGATTGGGGTAAAACCGGGGGCCTCAATGGTGGCGAGATCCCAACCTGAGCCTTTGACGTAGAGAATCTCTTCCGCTTCGCCGACCAGATTGGTCTGTTTGATCTTGACTGAGGTGTTGCCACCGCCATGCAGTACCAGGCTAGGGTCGCATCCCAGTAGACGTGAACTGTAGACACGCAGGGCCAGTTCATCTTCACAGCGCGCTGCTGCGTTGTCATCCCACAGATTTTTCATAGTTATATTTAGAAGTTTTCAGTTGAGGTGAAGAGGCCAACGCGTAGATCTTTTGCGTGGTAGATTTCGCGGCCATCGACCTCGACGATACCATCGGCAATGCCGAGTACCAGCTTGCGGCTGATGACCCGTTTCATATTGAGCCGATAGGTGATCTTTTTAGCGGTGGGTAGCACTTGGCCGGAGAACTTAACCTCACCCACACCCAGTGCGCGGCCGTGGCCAGGGTTGCCGACCCAGCCAAGAAAGAAACCGACCAACTGCCACATTGCATCGAGACCAAGACAGCCCGGCATCACAGGATCACCTGGAAAGTGGCACTCAAAAAACCAGAGATCTGGGTTGATATCCAGCTCAGCGATGACCTCCCCTTTGCCGTTGCTGCCGCCATCGTCATTGATGGTGATGATGCGATCCATCATCAGCATATTGGGTAGTGGCAGCTGGGCATTACCCGGCCCGAACATCTCGCCACGGCCGCATTGGAGCAGCTCTTCTTTGCTGAATGATGATTGTTTTGTCATTGTTTTATTCCGGTGAGGGTGGTGGTCACATAAGCCCTACATTGCAAATGATTCTGCTTCCCATGTCAAATTGCAGGGGGGCTGAAATGCTGGTTTATTGCGGGGTTAGCGTCTTTTAAGGCCAGACCAGGTCACTGTGTTGTTTTGTCAGTGGGGCTTGGGTCAGTGCGCTCAGTTTTTGGGTGGTCATCACCAGATAGTTACTCCAGCCGTGACGTTGCATCATGGCGGGGATGGCATTCTTCAATGCATGCAGAGAGCCGACCAGTACCACAACAATGCTCTCCGGCTGTTGTAGCGCTCGGGTGATTTGGTAGGCCATGAAGGCATCCTTATAACGCTGCATGTCACAGAGCCGTGAAAAGGCAATTTTATGCCCCAGCTCGCCCCAGTAGCTCTGCATGAAGCGGGCATATGCGGGCTCCTGCTCACAGCTGCTGAATTTGATTATCTGGCGTCTCTCACGGGGCTCTTTTTCAACGCCATTACTGATCACTGTGCGGATCTGTTTGCGTGTCATATTCAGACCAATTAATTCGATCTGTTGTGACTGGGCGTAGCGAAAAATCTCTGCATAGAAGGGGTAGGGAACCGTCCAGTTTAAGTAGTAAGTTTTAACCAGACTAGACTCGCTGACATGGCCGAAACGCCAGCGCTTTAGCGCGCCGTTGTACTGTGCCGGCATCGCCTCCAGACCGATGATGACGTGACGACCACTCTCATGCAGTTGCCGAATCACCTCCAGCTGCACCTTATGGTCAATCTCACTGTCGTGCGCCTCACCAACGAAGATGATGCGGGTGTTGCCAAATTGTTGCAGCAGATCTTCCGTGGCAATCTCACGCTGGTCGGCCAGATCAATAAAATGGCTGGGTAGTTGAGCGCAACTGCTAAGTATCAGCAGACTACAGATCAGCAGCAGGCGGCAGATGGGTTTGATGATCAATATCACTCTCGGTAAAAATGCCTATCCTTTTGCGTCACTGGGAGGTGTTTGATTCATCGATTTTCCCACATAGTGTTTGGTTATTTTTTCAGCAGAGCGACCGGCCACATAACCACCCAGGCCAATTTGTAGCAATAACCAAGCATCTTCACCTAAGGGGTTGGCCAATAGACCAAAACTATGCAGTGTCACGAGGAGCAGAAAGGTTAGCATGGTGATGGGCCGCCAACTCCTCTGTAGCCAAGATTGGTTCATCGCCTCAGCGAGCATGAGCTTTTTCTCCCCTTCGAGCAACTGCTTCTCATAGTCGATCACTTTGGCTAATAGCTCATTTTCAGCCTTATTGATTTCGTGCTTAATCTGCAACTTCTCTTCACTGCTGCCATTGAGTTCATCAACGAGTTTTGTAGCGGGTTCAAAAATGTTGCTGATAAATGCAAAAACGCTCATTTTAATTTTCCTGTAACTACTCAGCGTCAGTGAACTCCGTGCTCACCGCGCACGTGCAAAATTCAGGCAGGAGTCCTTTGAACGCAAGGCCCATAGCCACAGCAGCACTGACGCCCTGCTTCCGACAAGTCGATAGAT
>JAKITT010000014.1 GCA_021647945.1 Candidatus Polarisedimenticolaceae bacterium | reverse complement strand
GTAGCATTAAGTTACATAAACACAAAGGATTTCGCACAATACATTCTATGCAAAAAACCCCATACGGGGTTTCATTTTCCGCATGGGGCTTGTTACATAAAATTGATCACATTATGCGCAATCCTTACCATTCAGCTTCAGGCCTCCTCTCCGCGCGCGGAGGCCTCTCCTAAAGCTAAATGGTAAGCGGGAGTTGTCTAGAACAAAGAAACTCTCGGTGCATCACAAGTTAACCATTCTGAATACTCTTGATAATTGATGTGCATAAGGCAAGGCGTTCGCTTTTCAACTTCATAGCCCATTGCAATAAGTTCTTTCGATGATGTTTTATAGACTTCTTGCCCATTTTGGCTTGCTGCAAGGAGGTAGAGGTTCTTATCTGCATTTTGAATATTACCCTCGATATGAAGTTTCACTTTTTTAAGTGGGTGCTCTTGGCGTTTTCGTTCTTCCTCTTTTGCAATGGCAGCCGCTAACTCTTTTGCCTGAAAAATTTGTGCCGATGTTTTTGCTGGCGTCACTTCCTCTTTTACTGGTTTTGTTTGCGATGGATCTTCAACAACTTTTATCTTTTTTGGTTGAGGTTTGGTCTCTGCCTTAACCACAGGCTCTCCAGATTTCAATACATTGAATGGGTTAAGTTTCCCAGTTGAGCCCATGAAGATCGTCAACAGAATAAAGAATGCAGCGGCTTGAAATGTCCAATGCATCCAGATAGGTTTGATATCTTTTGCATAGGCTTCAGTCATAGCCTTTGAACTTTTTGTGTGTGATTGATAGAACTTAAAGTTTTCCTTTTTATAGGTTCTGATCTCTGTATTGACAACCTCACCCCTAATGCCATCCTGTACTTTTTTAACATAAGAATTATTGCTACCGAGTGCCGTGTTTTTTCTGACTCGATAGACAAGCTGAGTCAGCTCTCTAATAGATTTGTTTATTTTTCCGTAGGACTGAGTAAGTAGAAGAACATCCGCGCCTTCGTGCCGGTGCATGGCGTACCATTCTTCCAGATCTCTTTGAACACCCTGAGTCGGCAAACACATATGGGCTTCATCAATCACATAAAGTGGGCCTATGTCTGTATCTGGATGCCTCCACTTATTGCCATATTCCAACATTGTGCTAAAAGGTCGTGGATTATCTAAAGTCGGTTCACATCGAATCACCATATCCGATGAACCAGGATACGATTTTTCTATCTCGTCTAAATTCAGTGGTAAATTGGTTATAACAAGACGCTCTTCTTGGAGTGCTGGCAATATATGATAAACAGTCGCTTCATACGATTTACCACCGCCAGGCGTACCCAGTAGCAGATTAATCACGATCCTAAACGAGTAAAAGGTATGAGCTGAAGCGTGATTTTTACAACGATTGCCGCAACGATAATAGTCATGGCCTCCCCTATCCTCATCTGCCCTAATACCTGGACTGTATCCGCTGGCATTGATGAGAAGTATGAACCGGGATTGAGAAAACTAAGATCAAGATCCAATGAACTCATTATTGTGATAACCAAGGCCAATACTGAATCGAATATCCAGATAAAAACATCAGTTAACATGATGAAAACAGCTTTTATGACATTGATGATCACGTCATATGTCCACTGCCAAATAAGCAAAAATTGCTTAGCGATATAATCCAAAACTTTTACAATTGCTTCCATAAATCACCAAATAATTTTATACGCTGTAAATGAAGATGACGCCAACATAACAAGACCAATAAAACTAAAAATGTAGCAAGGAATCTGAAAACTTCCATTACCAAAATTAACCGGGCCTACATTCATGCCGATATTAAAAGACGGACATGACCCACCACCAATATTTGGTATTAGATTTTCTACAGCCAAAATAATCGGTGTAGCCATCAAAGCAGCCTGATGAGTAGACCAAACCCCCGCCAATCCATCGGGATATTGAGACTCATAGAATTCACCAGCTGAGCCATTACCTGGAGGCGCAGTTGTAGGAGCTGACCACGTTGGTTCAGAAGTGCATGTTGTTACTGATGGGTCACATGAACCAGTATCAGTTCCAGTTCCAGTTCCGGTATCGGTTCCAGTTCCGGTATCGGTTCCAGTTCCGGTATCGGTTCCAGTTCCAGTTCCAGTTCCAGTTCCAGTTCCAGTTCCAGTTCCAGTTCCGGTATCGGTTCCAGTTCCTGTATCGGTTCCAGTTCCGGTATCAGTACCAGTATCGGTATCTGGTTCTTCGTCAATTGGTGGATCTTCTGGTGGTGGATCTTCTGGCGCTATTGGCCCGTCAACTTCACACTCTGCCCCGTTCGAGGTATATGATGCCGACCATTCTCCGTCAGCTAATATAATCGCTACAGTACCCGGAGTCCTGTCGTGCAAACATTGACTAATGCAAACTTGTGCAGGTATTTCCGACGTCATACCTGAGTACAATGATTCTATTCCGGGTGCACAGGTTTCAGGACATTGATAATCCGGCCAAACAGGTACAGTTAAGACCCCATTAATGTAACATCGTCTTGACGCAGAACCACCCGCCTCGTATTGTCCATCACTACCAGTCCAATTTAAAATGCATGTTGCAGTATGGATATATGGATGTGATGTATTAACATCTGATAATCCAACAAAAGTACGCTGTGTATTTTCATACCTCTTTATACAAAATCTGTCAATTACACCCGTCGCCGATGTACCAATAAGTTCATCGGCACCATAATATGTATTAATCCATATCTCCGCAGCATTAAGTGACGATGCCGAAAAAAATAACAAAAACTGTATCAATAATAATCGATAATAAATCATACACGACCACCAAAACCCACAAGAAAAGCAATGCCAGAAAGAGCACCAACAAAAATAATGACACTCCAGAACATAAGCAAATAAAGTGCTACTTCCATTTTTTCTATCCCTAATAAAAAGGGGGCCGAAGCCCCCTACTACGCACACAAAGAAATTAAGCTTTATTTACGGCACGTTTACCAAGCGAAATCGCTTTAAATGCAAGGGCGATCCCAATAATTGCAATACCGGCTGCAATTGCAAAAGTGTCAATGCCTGATAAATCCACTGAGGCTAGAACGGCTGCCATTTTTATGTACTCCTTTTTTTGAGGGAACCGCCCCCACACGGTGATCTCTATTAGAGATCGAATTCATACTTTGTTAATCATTTTGATGCCGACACCCACAGCGAAGCCCACAGACCAGGACATTAGGACAACACCCATTCCCCAGCTGAAGACATAAAGAATATTTTCAGGTGTTACCCCGTAAGCGGTTAAGGCTGCTATGAAGTCGGCTTCAGTCATTTTTTAAGGCTTCAAAATAGGTTTATGAACTTGTGTTTTAGCAACTGGAACGAAAGTGAAAACCTCGCCCATCGGAAATTTAAGGGCCGTGAACCCTTTATAGGTATCAAGCGTCAAAGGAATATCTACCTCCGATCCGACAGCATTGATAAAACTAGATGTTGTGCCGTCTTGCATCGACTGACCAAACAAACGAAATTCAAGAATCTCAAGCGGCTGTTGAGTTTCAACTGTAACAATTGCAAACGGTTTTTCTGTTTGTTCATTGCGTTTTGATACATTTCTAACGAGTGCTTTAACTAGCATAATAATTGCCTTTTTAATTTAGATTCGAAATACCAATAACAAAGGCGTGTATGTGGGCCGCTTGGTGAGGCGTGCCCTGCCCTCTTAAATCGCTGTTCATAGCGACGTTCTGACTCAATCTCTTCAAGCCATTTTTCATCCTCACTAATTGATTCAGTGAGTGCATGAAGGTTGTTAAACGCCCTACTCTGCTGATGCTCAATTGAACAACCAGAACGAACACCAGGAATGGAAAAATTGAAGATGTTCTTTTTAGGTGCTTCAGCAACTAATGGAATGGCTCTATCTGGAATCATTGACGACACAATCAAAACTCTTCAGGTAAAATTCGAGTGCAATGAACACAACGACTATCTGGAAACAGATAATTGACAAGTTCCATGCACTGATAACATCGAAGTTTTTCAATAATGAAAGTCATGCAACTAACCGCAATGCAGATGATGACTGATACCAATCTGGAACACTCAAATCTCTTGGTGTTATCTCGATGGCTTTACGAATGTAAACGGGCGAATGCAAAGAGATGTTGCACTTGTCAGCGATATCTATGCCGATTTTCCGTAGCCGTGCTCGATGGGTTTGAACAGCCTTTTTATTAAGATCGAAAGTATGCCCGTGCATCCATTGCATGCCATACATAGCCGTAGTGTTAGCAGAAAGAGTACCTTTGCAAATACCTAACCTGATCAGGCGGTCTGATATGTTTTCAATTGTCATGGCAGTCACCTGGAGCTTGTTATCTATATTCAAGAATTCCTCATGATAAGGAATCAGATCTGATTCATTAAACAAGCCGTAAAATCTGAAGTTATATTTTCTGAGGAAGGCGCTTTTTAGTTTCTGTTCAAAGCGAGCCACGCCGTTCAGCTCACAGTACGCAATTACACGCTCTACATATTTGGCTTCACTACTATCGTGGCCATATTTGCGTTGAATTTTGGGAAGAAGATGCAAAGCCAGTTCAAAAGCTTTGTTGTAAACAGAGGGATAAATAAGGGATGAAGCCTTACCTTCATGATTGCGAGAACTCAGCCAATCAGCAGTCTTGCCATTAGTGTGCAAACGCGGCTCCATATAACGATAGTGAAGCGTGGCCAGTCCACGCAGATAATCATCAACACACCCCTTACCCACTGCCCGATTACTAGTGATGTGAAGCTCTTGGATCGTGGCACCGTCAGAGAAGGTAGTTGAACGCTTACCCTCTGTTCCCTGGTGGTGCATGATTTTTGTGCATCGTGTGAACTCAGGAAGGCCCAAATCGCGCAAAATGCAGTTATAGACAAAAATGCACTGTTGAAGCGTTGTTAAACCAAAAAGGTTATCAAGTCGATTGATCCGGCTAGGATTGCCGATAACGGTTAAACGATTGCCGGAAATGGTGATCTTGATCGATGTGCAATAGGAGCCTTCATGTTTTTTGGTTGGCTGGCTGGTTGTTAGGATCTCTTTGGTTTCGGTATCAATAACTAAATGCGCTCTATCACCAATCAGCGGTAGTGCGTAATCAAAATCCTGATAAACCTTTAACCAGTCGTAAAACATCCATTTAGCCTACAAAACGCACATGTATACAGATAACAAATATCTAGTGTGCCTGCATGTATACATGATTCGTCAATCACGGTCAACAATGATGCATGTATACTTATATTTTGTACTAAATGAGTTCCTAAAATGGCTGCAAACTTAAGGCTTACGAAAAAAGAACAGAAGCTATTGAGGGAAAAAGCGATAGAAATCAATAAGTTACTTGTTGCAAAGGAAAAAGCACCACTAAGAGATAGCGAAATTGCACATATTATTCTAGAAAAAACAATAGGTTGCGTGAAAGTTAACTCAAGAGGAGAGGTGATTCTAGAAGATTTACCGTAGGAGTGTACGGTAAAGTACGGGTGTAATAGAGACCCGTACAACCCTTTCCCCGGGCGAGTGCTGTTAAACGTGTAAAAAAACACGTCTCGCCTATGGCTTAGTTGCAGAAGAGAACCCAGATTTTAATAAGGATTAACGCCATTTGCCGTAAGTACGAGCGTAAAAGTAAGCGTTTATGACAAAAACAGGAAAAGAAGAAGCAAAACAAAAGCTTAGCAAAAAGCAGTGGAAAACCTACGTGTTAAAAACCCCCATTAATGGGAGTAAAGTGCAGTACTACCTATACCTGCACTTGTCATACTGGGAGAAAAAACACGTCTCGCCTCCGGCATCGAGTGCGATGGGTTGGGAGAAATTACTACCTGTTGGCTCTCCGAGTTTAGCGAAGTCTCCAGCCCTATCAAGACAATGAAAATTGCTCTACAGAAGTGTATATATTGCAGATACAGCCCTAAATGAAGTCGGTGGCCACCGAAAAAAGCACCACTCAATTTTAATCATCCTGACAGAACTTCCGCTTTTCGCTGATTTAAAGCCGCCAACAGGCAAGCAATCAGTTGAGGGGCGAAAAGATGAAAAACTCAGAGATTTTTGACAAGCTGGAAGACATGGTGGTCAACCTGGGACTACTGCAAAGCAGACTGGTATATCAAAATAAAGATGCAAGTAAATTAGTAAACGATGATCTATATAAAGCAATGAAGCTCATTGAAATAGCGGCAAAGAAAATCACGCCCTGGGACGACTAAAGAAAAGCCAGGCCCGGCGGTTGCGTCGGGTCCTTTAACGACACGATCTGAGCAACCAATAATCTAAGCAGGCCATCCCGCGACATGCCGTGAAGTTTGCAGTAACCCACCAACACCGCTTTTTCCTCCTCACTGACCCTAAACTGAATAACCTTCTTACCCGCTCGATAGGCCGCCTGGCGTTGCTGTGTTGATTGCGGCCCCTGGTTTGGATCAGTACATGGCCGACCTTTTTTAGCGGGTAGACAATCAAGGGTTCCGGAATCATCTGAATCAATCATAATCACGCCTTTTGTTTATGTAACTTAATTATCGATAGCGTAGCATTAAGTTACATAAACACAAAGGATTTCGCACAATACATTCTATGCAAAAAACCCCATACGGGGTTTCATTTTCCGCATGGGGCTTGTTACATAAAATTGATCACATTATGCGCAATCCTTAATAGGCCATTTGAACGAGAAAGGCCCCGCAATTTCACCTGTGAGGCCATTTAAATGATTCTTTGTATCTGAGGCGGGGTTTGAGGTTATGGTGCGTTAAGCGCTCTTCTACGCGGCCTACTAAATTCCCAGCTTAAATTGGACGAGGCTGAAAAACTCAATCAATATCAATACGGATGACCTACATGTACTCACTGCTTGAGACCACACCTGTTATGGCCATACTCCAACATTGTGCTAAATGGACGTGGATTATCTAAAGTCGGCTCACACTTAGATAACAATATCTGAAGCACCTGGGAAAGCTTTTTCGATCTCATCTAGATTCAGCGGTAAGTTGGTTATAACTAGTCGCTCATCTTTTAATGTTGGCAATATATGCTAAACAGTTGCTTCGTAGGATTTACCACCAGGTGTCCCCAGGAGCATATTAATCATGAGCCTAGCCGAGTAAACGGTATCAGCTGAAGTGTGGTCTTCACCACGATAGCCGCAACGATAATGGTTATTGCCTTCCCTATTCTCATCTGACCAAGTACCTGTACGGTTTCAGCTGGCATGCTTGAGAAATAAGACCCAGGATTAAGAAAGCTAAGATCAAGGTCGAGTGCACTCATTTTCTTGACGGCTAGATCGGAATTCTATAATTTAGAAGAATGCTCACAGGTTTTGGGAAGTTGGTCAAATGCCGACACTGCCCCCGCAACGGTAGGCGAGTTAAGCGTTTTGCAATTGCCACTGCACCACGGTGTGGGAAGGCGCAAACGTAGAAGTTATATGCTTCACTCGTAAGTCCGGAGACCAGCCTGTGAATTAACTCCTGGTCATTGCGGTGGGCAACAAAAGGGGATGATTCAGTCATTCACTTCATCTGATGTAGAATTGACCCCCCATCCCTGATCCTCCTGCATGCCTAAATAGTAAGAATAATCGGTTTGTGAGGATTGGAGATCAACACCCAAAACACAGTAAAAGGTATTGTATTAGCTGGTGTGCAGTCAGGTTGCGGTAAAACCACTGCAGCCTTAGCGCTGATGCAGTTTTTACGCGCCCAAGAGATAGCCATTGCCCCCTTCAAAGCTGGGCCAGACTTCCTTGATCCTCTTTGGCATCAAGCCGTTACGGGGCGCATCTCCTACAATCTCGACACCCAGATGATGGATGAACAGCACTGCCTACAACGACTGGCAGGTGCTAATGATGTTGACCTAGTCATCATTGAAGGGGTAATGGGGCTTTTTGACGGACGCAACGGGGTGGGTGGTAAAGGTTCCACTCTAGACCTGGCTCACACCACAAAACTACACGTTATTCTAACCGTTGATGCCAAAGGCATGAGCGGTTCCATTGTGCCACTAGTGGCAGGCTTTCAGGCTGAAGCAGCAAAAAATGGTGTGACTATCAGTGGAGTAATTGCCAATCGTGTGGGTAGTGAGCATCACGCCAAACTCCTCTCAAACAACCTGACGAAGCATCATATGCCGCCACTAGTGGCCTGGATTGAAAAAAACGCCCCGGCCCTGCCTGAGCGCCACTTGGGCCTAAAGATGCCAGATGAAACTGACATACCTGATTTCAGCAATGTATTGCATGTGAATATGGAGCAACTCCTCAACGCCTGCAGCGAAATTACTACCCATGTAGCGCCTCTGCCTAAAGAGAGCTCTAGGCTCAATGGACACACTATTGCTATCGCCAAAGATGCAGCATGCTGTTTTATCTACCAGGCCAATCTGGACTGGCTTAAGGATCAGGGCGCTAATCTCCACTTCTTCTCCCCCATCAAAGGTGAGGCTGTACCCACAACCGCTGATGCCATTTGGCTGCCTGGAGGTTATCCAGAACTCCACGGTGAAACTCTCTCAGCTTCTACTACTTGGCCATCACTAAGAGACCATATCGAGGCAGGCAAACCACTCCTGGCTGAGTGTGGCGGCATGATGTTGCTAGGCGAGCAGATTATTGATCATCAGGGTAAGGGCTGGCCGATGTGTGGCGCCTTACCTTTCACCACCCAGATGCAACAACGGCTGGCCGGACTTGGCTACCGCGATGATAAATCAGGTGCCAGGGGACATGAATTCCATCACTCAACCCGCACTGCTGATTGCGAGCCCTCCCCCGCTTTTACCCCCAGCCGTGGGGACCGAGGCATAAGTTATAAACAGACCCGCAGCTCCTATATCCACTGGTGGTTTCCCGCTGCACCAGCAGTCACTGCAGATTGGTTTGGAGCTGCCGCATGAAAATACGCGATAAGCGTACAGGCATCACGTTGGTTCACACCGGTGATGGCAAAGGCAAATCCTCCAGTGCCTTTGGCATGGTGTTCCGTGCAGCTGGCTCTGGCATGAAGGTCTGTGTCATTCAGTTTATTAAGGGCCAATGGAAGACAGGCGAACAGGAGGCGGCCAAACGATTCGACAATATCGAATGGCACACGCTTGGTGACGGCTTCACCTGGAATACCAAAGACCCTGAACAGGATAGAAAAAGCTGCCGTGAGACCTGGGCATTCAGCCAGCAGAAGATACTCTCAGAAAAGTACGACATGGTTTTACTGGATGAGATCAACTACTGCTGCAAATATGGTTGGATCTCAGGCGAAGAGATTGCCGATTTTATCAACCAGGAGAAACCACCTTGGTTGCACCTGATTCTTACCGGCCGCAACGCCCCTCAAGAGGTGATTGATGCAGCAGATACCGTTACCGAAATGAAGATGATGAAACACGCCTTTAAGCAAGGCATCAAGGCCCAGCAAGGCGTAGAATTTTAAAGAACCTTTAAGGAGACAAACCATGCATATCGAACCTGGCATCGTAGACGGTGCAAAAATAATACTCAGTTATGGAACGGCAACAGCCGCATTAGGCGTTGTTGCTAAGCTGGCAATCGACACTCTCAAGAGTGATGGAGGCCTCTCTCTGGCGGTAAAAAGCCTGCTAGTCTCACTCTTGGTCTTCGCATTTTTTGAGGTGCTGCCTCATCAACCTGTTGGCGTTTCAGAAGTCCATTTCATATTGGGCTCGACACTCTTCCTGATATTTGGCGCTGCCCCCGCAGCAATCGGTTTAGCGACCGGCCTCTTGATTCAGAGTCTGTTATTGGCACCTCTTGACTTGCCGCAATATGGCATGAATGTCACCACGCTGCTGGTACCACTTTTTGCCATGAGTCTGTTGGCGAAAAAGGTGATTCCTGAGAATATTGCCTACAAAGAGATCACCTACTCCCAAGCCTTAAAACTCTCATCCACTTACCAGGGCGGTATCGTTATCTGGGTGGCATTTTGGGCCTTTTACGGCCAGGGCTTTGGCAGTGAAAACCTAGCCCAGGTGTTCTCTTTCGGCACAGCTTATATGAGTGTGATTCTGCTGGAACCTCTGGTCGATCTGGCTCTGTTGGCTGGTGCAAAGAGATGGCATAACCTCAAAGGCAGCATAGTTGTTGAGAAGAGACTGTATGCCGCTATCTCCTAATTTCCATATCTCCAGCATAACGTCACTTACACAGGTTAATTGAGTATGGGCAAAGTCTGGTTTGTTGGTGCTGGCCCTGGTGATCCTGATCTGATGACAGTCAAAGGTCGTGATCTGATCACCAAGGCAGATGCCATTCTCTTTGCTGGCTCGCTAGTCTCACTGGCAGCCACTCGCTGGGCACCCGCTCACTGTGAGATCCAGGACTCCAAAGGGATGGATCTTGAGCAGATCATTGGTTGGTTGATCGATAAAGCGCAAGCGGGTCAATCGGTAATCCGTCTTCAAACGGGCGACCCCGGTCTCTATGGCGCTTTGATTGAGATGGTACAACCACTCGATCAGGCGGGCATTGAGGTCGAGGTGGTGCCGGGTGTCTCCTCAGCAATGGCCTCTGCCGCAACTGCCGTCGAGAGCCTAACCCTACCGGAGATCACTCAGACAGTGATTCTGACCCGTGTTGAGGGGCGCACGCCGATGCCTGAAGGTGAGTCACTAACCGAACTGGCACAACACCATGCCACACTCTGCATCTATCTCTCCATCACACTGCTTGAAAAGGTAGAGAGCGAACTACTGGCGGCTGGTTGGTCGCAAGAGGCACCTATTTTAGTCGTTCACAAGGCGAGCTGGCCGGATGAGGAGCGTATCATTCGCGGTACTTTGGCCAACATTCGTGAGCGCTGTAAGGCCGAAAAGATCAACAGCCAGGCGATGATTATCGTCAGTCCAACCCTGGGCGCTCGTCAGTGGCCGAGTATGAAAAAGTCGAAACTCTATGACAAAAATTTTAGCCACCGCTTCCGGTGTGCCGCAAAAGAGAGATCTGCATGACAACATCCATCCTGCTAGTGGGCCACGGCTCGCGCAATATTAAAGGTAATCAGGAGATTGAGGGATTCTCCGCTCAGTGGCAACAGCACAACCCTGAGTGGCGTATAGAGACCTGCTTTATTGAGTTTGCCGATGTGCTATTAGATGGGGGGTTGGATATCGCCGCTGAAGGTGCATCCCGAGTCATCATCGTACCTCTAATTCTCAATGCTGCGGGTCATGTCAAAATGGAGATCCCGCACCACATTGCCAAGGCACGACAGCGTCATCCAGATGTTGAGTTTATCTTCACTCCCCACCTGGGTGCCAATGATCAGATCCTTGCCATACTCAAACGCAGCCTACGCCAAGTTATGACTGCCATGGATCTACCCGACCCAAAAACCACGGGCGTTATTCTACTTGGGCGCGGCTCCTCTGATCGCATAGCCAATGGCGAAGTGGCCAAGATGGCGCGCTGGCTGTTTGAAGAGAGCGATCACGAGCAGGTCGACATCGCCTTCACCGGCATAACCTACCCACGGCTAGAGAGCGTAGTGCAGCGACAGGCCGCACTTGGTGCTAGTCAGATCGCAATTCTGCCTTACTACCTCTTCACCGGCACACTAATCGAACGCATCAAACAGCAAGTTGCCCGTCTGCAACGGAGCTATCCGAACATCACTATCGAATGCGGCCACTATTTTGGCTTTGAAAATGAGATTGGCCAACTCCTTGATCAACGTGTCAGAACGGCATGTGGTGACGAGAGTGATACTAAAAACCAAATGATGGAGTGCGATGGTTGTCAATACAGAGAGCAGGCCGAATCAGATGGCCACGGTCATCACCACGCGCATGAGCAACACAATCACACGGAGCACGTATGAGTAATGTAATAACCGAACAGCTCACTCCAGCTGGGCAGAAGATCGAGCATGACTCCTTTGCCATCGTCGACAACGAAGCTGGTCAGCACAACTATCCCGATGATCAGTGGCAGATCGTGCGCCGCATGATTCACGCCAGCGCCGATTTTGAGTTCAACGGCTTGACTCATTTTCATGCCGATGCTGTCAGTGCCGGACTCAACGCCCTATCACAGGGCCGCCCCATCATCGCCGATGTTGAGATGATCTGTGTCGGACTCTCAAAACCCAGATTGAGCCACTTCGGTGTTGAGACTCACCACTTCATCTCCGATGAAGATGTCATCGCCCAGGCTAAGGCGGAAAACAGTACCCGTGCCGTACAGGCGATGCGCAAGGCTCACCGCTTAGGGCTATTGGATAACGGCATCATCGCCGTCGGCAACGCTCCAACGGCCCTATTAGAGGTTATTCGATTGATTCAGGATGAAGGGCTACGACCCGCTTTGATCATCGGAATGCCTGTCGGCTTTGTCTCAGCTGCTGAATCGAAGGCGGCAGTCTCAACACTAAGAGAGACCCCCTGGATTATTACTGATGGCCGCAAAGGAGGCTCCACGTTGGTTGTCTCTACGTTACATGCTCTGTTGGCCCTAACTGAAACAGAGCAGCGTAAATACACATCGGTGCAGATAACAGCTGCCGAACGGGAGGGGGTCTACAAGACCATCTACAGCCGTCGGGATACACGGAGCGAGTTTCTGCCCGACCCAATTTCTGATCAAGTGTTGCAAAGAATACTCCATGCCGCCCACCACGCCCCAAGTGTTGGATTTATGCAGCCTTGGGATTTCATCATCGTCAAAGATCATAGCATCCGCCAACAGATCAAAGAGGCCTTTAAGAGCGCGCATAGTGAAGCGGCCGAGATGTTTGATGAAGAGCAGCGCGGCGAGCAATATCGCTCATTCAAGCTTGAGGGGATCATGGAGGCACCGCTCGGCATCACCATCACTTGTGACCGCAGGCGTACAGGCAAAACAGTCATTGGCCGCACCGCTAACAAAGAGATGGATCTATACAGCTCAGTCTGTGCGATACAGAATCTCTGGCTGGCCGCCCGAGCAGAGAATCTTGGTGTGGGATGGGTGAGTATCATGCACCATAAAGCCCTGAAAGAGATTTTAGGCATTCCAAAACCTATCGTACCTGTCGCCTACCTCTGTATTGGTCATGTCAGCCACTTCCATGAAAAACCAGAATTGGAGAAGGCGGGTTGGTTACCACGGCTGCCTATTGAAGAGCTAATCCATCACGATGGCTGGTAATGGCTAAACCCACTCCAAAACAGAGCAAAAAAAGGGGTGCTCGCACAGGCTTCACCACAGGTGCTTGTTCGGCAGCGGCTGCCCGAGCCGCTGCAATTGGCCTCATGACTGGTAGGGTGCCGGAGCAGGTAGAGACGCTGTTACCCAATGGCGAGCGAATCACATTTAACGTAATCGAAGGGTACTGCCGTGATAACCAAGCTCACGCTGTGGTGGTTAAAGATGCCGGCGATGACCCAGATGTGACAGACAAGGCCCATCTCACCGCAGATCTCAGAGTTGTGCCAGACCACTGTGAGCAGATTCTATTTGTCGGCGGTGAAGGTGTGGGCCACGTGACTCAACCTGGACTTGGGTTGGAGATTGATGGCCCTGCAATCAACCCCGTGCCTCAGCAAAATATCCGCCAGAATATTACTGAAGTGGCTGCCTCAATTTTGGAAAGCAGTGGCATTGAGGTCACCCTCTCGGTGCCTGGTGGCGCAGAGATGGCCCAGCGCACCCTTAACCCAAGGCTGGGTATCATCGGTGGCATCTCTATTCTGGGTACCAGCGGCATCGTCCACCCCTGGTCAACCGCTGCCTTCAGGGCATGTGTAGAACAAGGTATCGAAGTGGCCGCTAGGCAGGGGCAACAGAGCATCGTCCTCACCACGGGTGGGCGCACTGAAAAATTCGTTATGCGCGAACACTCAGAGCTACCTGATGCCTGTTTTGTACAGATGGGGGACTTTCTCAAACCTGCCTTCGATACCCTGGTGGCACAACAGATCCCACACGTCATCATCGGTGGCATGGTGGGTAAACTAACCAAGATGGCTCAAGGTGAAACGATTACCCACGCCAACCGTAACCCGGTAAATATGTCGTTAGTGGCAGAGATTGCCGCCTCCGTTGGTGCAGACAATAATCTCTGTGAGGCGATCACTCAGGCGAAGACGGCCCGTTTTGCATTGGAGCAGCTCTCAGAGATTGGACTGCAGCAGCCTTTTCTAGAGGCTCTGGGCAGAAGCGTTATCACAACACTCAAAGCGCGCTACCCCGGTAAATTTACCCTGCAAGTACTGATCTGCGACTTTGAGGGCAATAAACTTGCTGAGGTCTCTGATGCCGAGTAACTGCCATATTATCGGTGTGCTGGACAGTGGTTCTGCCGGTATGACCCCAGCTGCACTTCAGCTGATCCAGCAAGCTGATCTGCTAATAGGCAATGACCGTACCCTACGGCTGTTTGCCAATGAGATAAAGCCAGATACCGAGCGCAAAGATCTCACAGGGTGCCTCAAAGAGATACCGAACTGGATCAGCTTCGCACTAGAGCAGGAAAAAGCTGTTGTGGTACTGGCGACAGGTGACCCACTCTGTCATGGCATTGGCCGCTATCTAATAGGAAAATTGGGGCTAGAGAAGTGTTGCATCATACCCAACACCTCAATATTGCAACTTGCTTTCGCCCGTCTAGGGCTTGCTTGGCAGGAGGCACAAGTCTGTTCCATTCATGGCAAGGATACCGGTGAGTGGGACTCTGAAATAGGCCTGGAACATGGTCTCTATGCTCTGCTGCATAAGATTCGTCAGCAGAAACTGCTGGCCATCTTTACCAGCCCTGAAAATAGCCCCAGTCGCATTGCCAGAATGTTGGATGTCGTATCACTAGGTGACCAATATGAGATCGCTGTTGCTGAACGGTTGCTGCTGCCTGATGGGCAGCTCTATGACTTCATGCCAATTGAAACGGTCAAACAGCAGCAGTTTGCTAATCCTAACATGGTGATTCTACGCCCGACATCAGCTCAACCGGCTGAACAACTCTTTGGCCTGACTGATGAGCAATACCAGCAGCGAAAACCAGATCGTGGCCTGATCACCAAACGTGAAGTGCGCGCTGTTTCGCTGGCTCACCTGCAACTGCGCCGAGATGCCATTGTCTGGGATATCGGTGCTGGCTCAGGATCTGTTGGCATGGAGGCGGCTCGCCTCTGCCCTGATGGTTATATCTTCGCCATCGAAAAGAACAGTGAGGATGCTGCCATCATCCGTCAAAATCAGCAGCAGTTTAAGCTAACCAACTATCGACTGACTCAGGCAAAAGCGCCCGAAGGTCTTGAGGCATGGCCAGCGCCAGATGCCATCTTTATTGGTGGCTCTGGTGGTGAGCTTGAGCAGCTGATCGGTATCAGTATGAGTCGCTTAAAAAGTGGCGGTCGGCTGGTGATGAACTTCATTACGTTGGAGAACATGCAGACGGCCATCGAACAGTTGAAAAAACTGAATGTCACATGGCAACTCTGCCAGCTTCAGGTATCCCACAACAGACCCATTCTGGCGATGCAACGGCTACAGGCCGAAACGCCGGTCTGGATCATCTCTGCAGAAAAAGGTAATCAATGAACGGAAAACTCTATGGTGTCTCGGTCGGCCCTGGCGACCCTGGCATGATCACACGACGTGCATGGGAGCTGCTGCAGTGCGGTGCCCACTGGACCTACCCGATCCGTAATGAAAAAAGCGATAGCTACGCATTGGATGTTGTCCGGCGCTCAGGACTGGCCCTGCCCGAGAACCACACCGCGTTAATCTTCCCGATGACTCACGACAAGGAGAAGTTAACCAGCTACTGGCTCAGAGCGGCCGAGAGCGTCCTCTCAATCTTGCGCCGTGGGGAAGATGTACTCTTTTTGGTGGTTGGGGATGCCTCAACTTACGCGACCTTTAGCCACCTAGCACGTACCGTCTCATCCATTGATGAGGCAATTGAGATCCAGACCATTGCGGGTGTCTCCTCCTTCAATGCCGCGGCAGCCGATCTACAGATGCCACTAGCCGACACCGACGATACTCTAGCTATTGTTCCCGCTGCCTATGGTGTAGAGATGCTGGATCGATTGCTGGCTGATTTTGATACTCTGGTGCTGCTCAAGGTCAACTCCGTACTGGATCAGATCATCGACCAGTTGGAGGCGCGCGACATACTGAAGGATAGCGCCTTCATCGAGCGGGCTGGCATGCCAGAGGAGCGCATTGTTCGAGATGTCGCCCAACTACGTGGTGAGAAAGTGAACTACCTCTCTCTGCTATTGGTACGCAACCGTCATCGGATACGCGGCCCCAAGGTTCGCGGATGCAGAAAGAAAAAACAGTGAGCCGCTCAGAGAAAATCGCCATGGTTGCCATCACCCGTCATGGTGCCAAACGGCTGCAACAGCTGGGACCAAAACTGCCCCATGCCGATCTCTATATCAGTGAGAAATTCCTCACTGAAGTTGATCATATACCGAACCGGATCGAGGCGATCACCCCGCCTGTGCGTGGTGCCATTGCGACCCTCTTCAAACGCTACGATCAGCTGCTGTTTCTCTTCTCTATTGGTGCTGCAGTACGGCTCATCGCCCCCTGCATTCATTCGAAAGAGGAAGACCCTGGCGTGGTGGTAATTGATGATGCCGGGCATTTTGTGGTCCCCATCCTCTCCGGTCATCTTGGTGGTGCTAACGCCTTTGCCAATCAGATCGCTGACTTGATCGGCGCACAGCCTGTCATCACCACCGCATCTGAATCCCTTGGCACGCTGCCGATCGACATTCTTGGTCGAGAGCTTGGCTGGAAAAATGAGGCACCAAAGGCAACTTTGACTAAAGTGGCCGCCCATATGGTCAATGGTGAACCGATCGCCTTCGTGCAGGAGTGCGGTTCAAAAGCGTGGTGGGAGAAAGGAAAACCATTGCCATCAAACATCCAGCTATTTGACCGTTTTGAAACTATCGATCCCAGCCAATTCAGTGCCATTCTCTGGGTGACTCGGCGCGAGATAACAGAATCGACACGAAACCAACTGATAGATTCTCTGGTGGTCTACCGTCCACCCAAGCCTGTCGTGCTGGGTATCGGCTGTGACAGGGGAACGGCACTGGAGACCATTGAGCAGGCCCTAGAGCTGGCTCTCAGTGCTGCCAAGCTTGAATACACCTCCGTCAGTGCCATCGCCACCATCGACAAAAAGAGTGATGAAGTGGGGCTACTGGCTTTGGCTGAGAAATATAGTTGGCCACTGCACTTCTACCCTGCCGATGAGTTGGCACAAGTGGAGGTGCCCAACCCATCAGAGACGGTTCTAAAGTATGTGGGAACCCCCTCAGTTGGGGAGGCGGCCGCTCTGCTGCTGGCCGGTGCCACCATGGACAAGCTGATTGTGGAAAAGCATAAATACCGAGGTATGGATGGCCGAAATGCCACCATATCCATTGTTCCTATCGAGATAATCTAAATGAATAAGAGTGGCAAAATCCTTCTGGTCGGTTTCGGCCCAGGCTCTGAAGAGCAGATGACCCTACGCGCCCGGGCGGCAATTGAAGAGTCAGATGTGGTGATCGGTTACTCAACCTATATCAAGCTGGTAGAACATCTGCTGGCCGGTAAAGAGGTGGTGCGTAAAGGGATGACAGAGGAGATTGATCGCTCTATTGAGGCGATGGAACAGGCCAAACAAGGCAAGACGGTCGCACTGATCTCATCCGGTGACATCGGTGTCTACGGGATGGCTGGCCCCACCTATGAAGTGCTGCTGCAGTCTGGCTGGACACCAGAGAGTGAGATAGAGGTTGAGGTGATACCTGGCACCACTGCCCTCAATGCTGCGGCCTCCTTGGTTGGTGCGCCACTGACCCACGACTTCTGTGCTATCTCACTCTCTGACCTACTCACCCCCTGGCCACAGATCGCCCGACGACTGGAGGCTGCTGCACGGGGCAACTTTGTCGTCGCCCTCTATAACCCCAAGAGTGGTCGCCGCACCGAACAGATTGTTGAGGCACAACGTATCCTGCTGCAATACCGTGCCCCCTCAACACCTGTAGCCATTGTCAAATCAGCCTACCGCAAACGGCAGAATATTCAGCAGGTTGAGTTGGCTAAAATGTCGCAGTGTGATATCGGCATGCTGAGCACCGTCATCATTGGCAACAGTGATAGCTACTGGCAAGAAGGGCTGATGATTACGCCAAGAGGCTATAGCAACAAGTATCAAAACCTAACTGGCGAAACACATGCCGGAGAAAAGGCGGGGCATTCATTGAGCCTGGGCCTGGAGGGGTGGCAAGTGGCTCTATATGAACATCTGCAAGCCAATCTACAAGAGAGTCTGGCAGAGGCGGCAACGCTATTCGATGTGCCAATGGCAGCCCTGCTGGGGGCATTGGCCAATAGAGAGGATGATTCAGCTTGCCTCTTTAAAGCAACACAAGTTGCCAGTGAACAGAGCAGGGAGCTGCTGGCACACTGTAAAAGCTGGGTACCTCTGCGCGCGACACTGCAACAGCTCAATGGTGTAACCGCCCAGGTCACACTCAATACTGAAAAAGAGCTAAATCTCGATGGTGAGATGCTTCTTTTAGGCAATAAGAACGGCCAGTTTCAGATGGAGCTCTCCAGCATCAGTAGCATCTGGTTTGTGCAACATGAGCAGAGCATTCACTTTCTGGATCGGCATGGCAATACTCTCTTCCAACTTTCACAACTTGAGGCTGAATCAACACGTTACCAACAGACGCTGCAACAATTTTCTCAATGATCACAGCACTAACCGTCTCCTTCGCACTACTACTCGACAGCCTACTGGGTGAACCGCGCCGTTGGCATCCGTTGGTTGGCTTCGGCTGGCTAGCCGACAAGATGGAAAAGAGCGTTAACCAACCAGAAAGTGGTAGCCGCCTAGCTGGGTTAGTTGCGCTACTAATATTGATCACCCCCTTTATCTTGATCGCTGCCTTACTGGATAACCAGAGCCCCTTCATTGGTCTGCTACTGCTCTATCTAGCCCTGGGTGGCCGCAGTCTGATTGAGCATGCTCAACAGATAGCCACCAGTCTGAAACAGGGTGACTTGGAGCGTTCACGCCGACAGGTTGGCTGGATTGTCAGTCGTGAAACGGGGGAGATGCAATCTTCAGACGTGGCCCGCGCGACCATTGAATCGATATTAGAAAATGGCAGTGATGCCATTTTTGGTGCGCTGTTCTGGTTTCTGGTCGCTGGAGCACCAGGGGTTGTCGGTTATCGACTGGTTAATACGCTGGATGCCATGTGGGGCTATCGCAGCAGCCGCTTTCAGCACTTTGGCTGGGCGGCTGCTCGGCTGGATGATCTACTCAACTTGGCCCCAGCCAGACTAACAGCGTTAACCTACGCACTGGTCGGCTCTTTTCAGCAGGCTATCCGCTGCTGGTCGCAACAGGCCGCACACTGGGACAGTCCTAATGCTGGGCCTGTGATGGCTGCTGGCGCAGGTGCGCTCAATATCCGCTTAGGTGGGGCTGCTATCTATCATGGTAAAACGCATCAACGCCCTATTTTAGGCTGCGGCAGTGAACCGGATGTTGCAGATATAGAGCGAGCTATCAAACTTGTACAAAACAGCCTGCTGTTATGGGTCATCGTCATTGTTACTGGAGGCTGGTTCCTTGCTTGAACACGGTGGCAGAGTACGTGCGGCAGCGAGCCATTACGCCGTACCCTATGCTGAGTGGCTAGATCTCTCAACCGGCATCAACCCCAATGGCTGGCCAGTTCCGGCTATTCCAGGGCATGTATGGCAGCAACTACCGGAAGAGGAAGATGAGCTGGTCGCAGTTGCGCAAAACTACTATCAGGCTCCCGCCCTATTGCCGGTAGCTGGATCACAGGCCGCTATTCAAATGATTCCTGAACTGCGCCCCGCCTGTCAGGTTGGCATCATCTCTCCTGGGTATGCCGAGCATGCTGCCGCTTGGTCTCGTGCCGGGCATACACTTCAGCCACTCCATTTTGGGCAGATCAAACAACAGATCAATCGTCTTGATGTGCTGCTCTTAATTCACCCTAACAATCCCACAGGTGAGTGTTTTAGTCGTGAGCAACTACTGATCTGGCGACAAAAACTGGCTAACCGAGGCGGCTGGTTGATCGTCGATGAAGCCTTCATCGACAGTAGTCCCAAAGAGTCTCTAGCCCCAGAGAGCAGCCTGCCTGGTCTGATTGTATTGCGCTCTCTGGGTAAATTCTTTGGTTTGGCTGGAGCTAGAGTCGGTTTTGTACTGGCTGAAGAGTCTCTATTGAAAGTATTGAGTGAACGCCTAGGGCCTTGGAGCATCTCCAGCCCTGCACGCTGGGTTGCTAGCCAAGCCTTACAGGACTATCACTGGCAGCAACAAGCACGACAACAGCTAAACCAACAAGCATCTCAGCTTAATCAACTATTACAAGATGTTGGTCTCAAACCTACAGGTGGGAGTGCGCTGTTTCAGTGGGTTATCACGCCAGCTGCAAAAGAGATTCATCACCAGCTGGCCAAACAGGGTATCTTGACCCGCCTGTTTCAGGAGCCATGCAGCCTGCGTTTTGGCCTTCCAGCAGATAGAGCAGCATTTGATCGCCTACAAGGTGCACTACAACAGATCCAGCAGGAGGTTTGCCTACCATGAGTACATTGATGATTCAGGGCACCACCTCTGATGCGGGCAAGAGCGCACTGGTTACGGGGCTCTGTCGCCTACTGGCCCGCCGAAAACTATCCGTCGCCCCCTTTAAACCGCAGAACATGTCGCTCAATAGTGCTGTAACCAGTGATGGTGGTGAGATTGGGCGCGCCCAAGCGGTGCAGGCCCAAGCAGCCGGCATTCTCCCTCACACCGATATGAATCCGGTACTGCTGAAACCTAACAGTGACCAAGGCTCACAGATCATCGTTCATGGAAAAGCAGTAGCTACTATGGAGGCACAGGATTATCACAGCTATAAACAGGTGGTCAGACCTGCTGTACTGGAATCCTATCAACGCCTTGCTCAGAACTACGCATTCATACTCGTCGAGGGGGCGGGTAGTCCAGCTGAGATCAATCTGCGTGAAAATGATATTGCCAACATGGGCTTTGCCGAAGCGGTTGATTGCCCTGTCATCCTGATAGCTGATATCGATCGAGGGGGGGTCTTTGCTCATCTGGTCGGCACTCTGGAGCTACTGCCCCCATCCGAGCGAGCGCGAGTAAAAGGTTTTGTCATCAACCGCTTTCGTGGTGACATCGCCCTGCTACAACCTGGCTTAGAGTGGCTGGAACAACGCACCCAGATACCTGTACTTGGCGTACTACCCTATCTCCATCAACTCCATCTTGAGGCAGAAGATAGCCTCAACCAGGGAGCTGCCGCAGTAACCGGCAGTGAGATAAAGATCATCCTGCCCGCCCTGCCTCGTCTGAGCAATCACACTGATTTCGACCCTCTGCGCCTGCACCCACAGGTAGATCTCCAAGTCATCCAGGCCAATCAAACTATACCGGCAGCTGACCTAATCATTCTTCCTGGTAGCAAGAGCGTTTGCGCTGACCTGGAGTGGCTAAGAAAAGAGGGTTGGGAGCAAATGATTCAGCGCCACCTACGTTATGGAGGGAAGGTGCTAGGTATCTGTGGTGGTTTTCAGATGTTGGGTCAAACCATCAACGACCCCGATGGGGTCGAAGGAAGACTAGGTATGTGTAGAGGTCTGGAGCTATTAGCAATGCAGACAACACTACATGATAAAAAACAACTGCATAACGTGATGGGCAAACTGCTATTGGAGGAGACAATCGTCAGCGGTTATGAGATCCATGCAGGAACCAGTGAAGGAGCTGACCTAAAGAGACCGCTCGTGGATCTTGGTGAGCGAACTGATGGTGCCATCTCACTTGATCAACAGATCATCGGCACCTATCTCCACGGTTTGTTCGAGTCTACCGAGAGCTGTAACAGCCTACTGCGCTGGGCAGGGCTGAGCAATCCTCAAACAATTGATTACCAACAACTGCGCGAGCAGGGCATCAACCAAATGGCCGATGCCCTTGCAGAACATTTGAACCTTGGGGCAATTGATGAATTACTGGGAATTGCCTGATGAAAATGCTCATTCTGGGTGGTGCTTGCCGGTAATACACAAGCGAGTCTTTGATCTCATGATACAAAACGGGACTTCCTAGTACACCGTCCAGATTATATTGACGGATATATCGCTGTAAACGCAATGCCAGCCAAAAAATATATCGTCAAATTGAGTGAAGCAGAGCGTCAAGAGCTCTGCATTTCAGTTTTCAGTCTGTATTAAGTGTTTGAACCGTGCCATTGAATAACAGTTCTCTTCACTCGCTCATCGGTAATGAACTCTTGCTCTAAGCGACCTCTCTTTAACGCGGCAAGGTGGAGATAGAGTTGCTGCTCATGCTCAGCGAGTTTGGCGGGTGCAGATTGGTTTGCAATGACCGCTTCAGAAACGCTGTGTTGTTTGTGCTCTTCAAATATCTCTTGCGTCATTAATAGCGCTGTTATGGTTGGTTGGAGATCACGCACGGTGGCGAGCATGGTTAAACCCCAGGTGTCGATATCTCCCCAGTAGGCAATTTTCTTTTCTCTTATCCAGTGGGCTTTTAACCAACTTAAGTTGAGGCCTGCACCCAATATGGCGATGGTTCCAGGCAGCTTTGGCAGTTGGTAGAGGCTACGCTCATTTTCTACGATGAGTAGATGGCTACCAGGTAGTGACGTTTTGGCCAGCTCGCTGCTTCTTACGCGCTGTTGATTAAATGGGAGCAAGCCCGTTTCTAAAGGAACAACCAATAGCCAGTGTTCGCCCTCATCTTGAGCATTGAGGAATGACCCTAAACCTAGCTCTAGTGCTTGTGAATCAAATCGTGTTTCAAGCAATTTGATCAATAAGGCGCGATTACGCTCAAAAAACTTACTGTCACAACCGGCGATGGAGAGTGCTCGTAGAGGGCGACCATTGGCATAACCGGGGGTTAGTTGTAGCGCCACTTCACAGGTTTGAATGGTCTCGTCTCCCCCTTTGGAGAGTATCTGCTGGCGCTGCCGGATGATGATGGGGTGAAACAGCGGATTGATCTGTTTGATTACGTTTGAGAGCAGCAGATACTCCTGCTGTATGCCTTTATCAGCCATTGCTGGGACCCACTCATCAGCGCAATTAAGTTGCCAACTGACCGGCAGTTCAACAGGCTCGGCGGTGCTGCGGAAGTTTACCAATTGCCAGGTGACCTCTCCCTCTTTTACGCTACGCCAGCTCTGGATATGCTCCCTAACGGCGGCAATCTCCTCTGTTATCTGTGCTGGAGATGGCTTTCCTATTGGCAGGGTCAGCGGCCAGTGATCGGGGTTGAGTAAGCTGGTTTCACGCAATGCTCCGTTTTGCCACTGTCGTCTGAGTTTTTGGCGCAGTACCTTAGGTGATTTCATGGGGTAAACCGCTCAATCTTTTTCACACGTTTTCCAGACGTTTTTTTGCTTGTTGGTCTAGCTCGTCCCAGCTTAGTGAGGTGGTGGTGGCACGTAACCCACGACGATGCACTAGGATGGCGGAGTGTGTATGCAGACGTAGCAGTCGCATCTCTTTATTGGGAGTGATAAAGAGTGGGTGTAGGCCAAACTGACGCAGTGCATCAATGATTCGTGCTGCAACCGCTTGAGAGCTTTTTGAGAAGGCTTCATCAAGTATTACCGTGCCAAACAGGGGGCGTCCCATGCCATCTGGGCAGAGGGCGTAACTTAATGAGGCGGTGAGAATATAGCTGGTGATGATCTCCTTCTCACCACCGCTGCCGCCTTGTGAGCCGGTGCGTACCTCAATCACCTGTTCGCCATCTCGTTTGATGACGGCAACAGAAAATTGCAGCCGATAACGGGGGTCGAGCAGTGCTCTGGCCCCTTGGGTCTTTTTTCGTTCAACAGCATCACGTAGCTGACCAACCAGCTCGATTAGCGCACGGTAGTGTGACTCCCCTTCATCCTCTTTCAGTGCGGCGCTACGCAGTTGCCGTTGCGCTTTTTGGATCGATGTGAGGGTTTCGTGGATCACTCTTTTGGGTCGTAACTGTAGGTAGTGTCCAGGCTGGAAATCGACTTTGACCATGGTTCGATTGAGTTCATCAATGCGCTCTTCGATCATCGAGACACCATTTTCGATATTGACCAGTAGCTGAGTCACCCCCTCATCTGAAGATTTATTCAGATAGGCGAGGAAGCGTTCAACCTTCTCCGGCAGCGCCTCTTTAGTGAGTAGCTGCAACTGCTGTAGGTAGTTGGGAATATCACAAATTTCTGTCCCCACTTCGGAGAGTGCGCCGGTATCTTTCTGCTTGGCCGTGCCCATTAAGCGAATCAATCGATTGATGCTGGATGAGAGGCCGGTGGAGGCAGTTTGAGACCTCTTTTGTAGTTGGCTGTTGGCCTCCCGCTGCTGCTCATCTAACTGATCAATCTCTTCGATGCTGATCGCTTTGAAGTGCCCGGCGGCCAAAGTCTGCTGCTCTGTTGAGAGACCACTTCCCATCTGTTTGAGGAGGCTTTTCACTCGCTGAGTTGCCTGCTCTTGCTTAACTTGCAGACGGCTGATTTTCTGCTCACTCTCTAGCAGGTTTTGCCGTATCTGTTGTAGTATCGCTTTGGCCGCTTCCCACTGCTGTTTTGCTCGGGCGGTATCAGAGTTGGGGTCTTGCAACTGCTCTAGGTGTTGTTGAAGTTGTATCAGCAGCCGCTCGGCAGATTTCACATCAATATCGCCAAACTCCAAGCTCTCAAGGGTACTCAACAGCAAAATCAGCTGTTCTAAGGTTTTTAATTGGCCCTTGGTTGTGCCAAATTGCTCCTGTTGTTGTGAGGCTTCATCTGTTATCTGCGCCAGCTCATTGGCGAGTTCACGCAGGCGGTCACGGTTATCAAAGCCGGTCATCCAGTTCTCATTGAGGGCGCGCTGATCCTGTTTATCAAACTGCCCTGCTCTACCCGACATCAACCCCTCTGCGGTCATGCCATGCGGGGTTTGGTGTAACAGATCACTGCTCGCAACACAGTGCCGATCAATGCCCGCAACAAACCGTTTTACCACCTCACGTTGTGGATGTTTGCGATAGCTGAGTTTATGGCAGAAACCATCACTAAGAAAACGGGCCTCTTTACGCTGCTCAGCAGCATCAAGCAGACGCACATGGAGACGATTATTGCGCCGGTTGACCCAGGCGAGTGCCTGCCTCATCTGATCACCTGGCACAATCAGACGTAGACGATGCGCACCCAAAGCGCGCTCAATTGCTCCCCGCCAGCGACCCTCTTCGCTTTTAATCTCCACCAGTTCTGCAATATAGGCCACCGCATCGACATCGATCTTGAGCGCTTCGGCTAGATCAAGCTTGAAGCGCAGATAGGCGGAGGGGATGTTGGAGTGACTATTCTCTTTCGCCTCCTGTAGGGCGGTTTGAAGACTCTTTTTATGCGCTTCAGTGGTGAAGAGCGCCCCACCCTCTTGATCCCGCTGCTCTTCGAGTGCCGTCAACTGTTGCTGTTTTTCCAACCGTAACGCTTCGCCACGCTGTTGGTTGAGCTTTAATGACTCTTTTGAAATGGTAGAATCAAGATCAAGTCCAGTGGTTAAGCGCTGATAATCATTGGACTTTGACCGGCAGTCACGATGAATTTTCTGCTGTTGCTGAATCTGCTGCTCCAGCTGTTCGATATTGCCGCCACCCTGCTCAATATAGAACCGATGTCGCTGCTCTATCTCTAACTCCTGGCCCTGCTGTTCATCGGTCAGTTCAGCCGAGATCACGCGGCACTTAGCCAGTTGCTCGATCAGTTCACTTTGGCGATGCTGCCATAGTTGATGTCCTTGTGTAGCAAACCAAATCGGCAGAATGTGGCTCAACCGAGCCAACTCTTCGACTTTTTTATCCTTTCGTTGACGAACCTGCTCCTCCGCATCAATCGGCAGCAGTGCATGCTGCTGGCTGCGGGCGATCTCTAACTCTTGATGGATCTCTTTGAGCACATCGAAACCGTCCACCACATCGGCTGCCCGTTTAAAGGCTGATTTATCCTCTAACACTAACTCTCTAAACAGCTCATCAATGCTGTTGAGCTGCTTCAGACCCGCTGCGCGATTGAGCAGTGCAAAGGCATTTTTCCCCACCTCAAAGAAGCGCTGTAGCTGGGCTAGGTAGGCTTTTTTGCTATCATGAATGGTGGTGTTGCTCTGCTCCCGCACGAACTGTTTAACCGCTCTTGCACCCCCCTCTCGATGCAGCGCCAACCAGTGGCTGATCTCATGCTCGGCATCACGACTAAAGAGCCAAAGCCGCTTTAGGTCGGTCATTGATGAGCTGCTGCCATCAAGCCAGAAGAGTGCCGTTAACGTGACCTGTTGTTCACCATTGCTAAATCTCGCTGCGAGGGCGGTAACCGTGGAGCCATTTCTGGCGATGTGTGCGTTATCCCCACTCTCATTACCTTCACCCGAAACACCACGTATATAGGAGACCAGATCACGGTCACTCTCATGCCCTCCAGTGGAGGCGAGATTGTAGAGTGGACGGGCGGCGATGAGGGTCATGATGGCATCGACAAGCGTGGTTTTTCCGCTGCCCGTCTGACCAATAATGGCACTGCCCCGTGAATCAATATAGGCCCGATGCCGGCCAGAAAACGGCCCCCAATTATAGATCTCTAGCTCTTCAATGATGTAGGGCGAGTGGTTAGAGGGGGTATCAAACATTTCACTCTGTTTGGCTTGGCTCACGTTGCATGCCTCTGTTTACTCTCTGCCTGCTGCTGAAAAGCGATCAATAGGTTTTTTAAATTTTCTGGATTGGCAAGATGCACAATCAGCGGCCGGATGGTGACCTGATCATTTTTATCAACCTCGGAGACCAAGCCGTGGCCGCGTAGCTGCTCCAGCAGTTGGCGTACCCGTTTCATGTCATGGCTGTCGCTGCCTGATTCCCCTAGAAACTGGTTCATCTCAGGGATCAACTCATCAAGATGGGCGACAGATGAGCTGCTGCCAATGCCAACCTCCATCTCATGAGCAATGTAGATGCGCCGTAAAATGGCCACGAGTAGTGACTGCTCTAGGTTGAAGCGCTGTCGCCGCACCAAGGGGTGGCTCCACTCATCCCGTTCGCTATCGGCATAATCTTGGATAATGGCCAGATAAGCAATACCGCGAATATCATCAATCTTTAAAGCCATGTCGAGAGGTTCTAAGATCTGATCAATATCCTCCGGCGAAGTGAGCGCGGTACGGTATAGATTGGGCTTATGTGCCGCCTCCAGCACACCATATTTGAGCAACTCCTGAACGGCACTTTTGAGCTGATTTGATGTGGTTTCTGGGGTTACTTCTGTCTCATCAGCGCTCATTACAACTCCAAGTCAATATTGTTCAGCAGATCACTATTGAGCTTAACTTTGGGCAGCGTAAAGCGGACGCTGTTCCCCTCTGCATCACTCAAATCCACCTGCTCTTCGCCACCATCAAGTGGCAGATCGGCCTCTAGCGCCATGGTCAGCCAGAGTGCCATTGACTCTAGATCATGCGTGGGTGGAATCTTCTGGGCGATCTCACCGATGGTCATGCTCTGTCCCTCAGTAGCCAACAGCTGCAACGTCTCCTTCACCAAGGCTTGTCGATCTAAGGCATCAAAAGATAACCAAAACTCATCATCCACCTCATCTAGATTAGTGGTCTGCTGGATGAGGTCGAGAATCGGCTCAATGCCCTCTTCAATATCTTTAAAACGCAGGCGTTCCAACACCGGCAGTGTGCTGTTGGCGATACCAATAGGTGGCAGCGGTGCGGCGGCACGTCGGGTAGCTTGGCGCTGCCAATCGATCGTTGCTGCCTGGGCAAAAATATCATTCAGGAGTTGGCCCACTCGGTGGTGCTCGGAAGCGAGCCCTGTTTTCAAGAAGCCCTTCACATCGCGCTCACTGCGCGCCCGAGCACGCAGCACACTGGCACTCTCACTCACTAAACGCATAATCAGTAGGCGTAGATCAGTCTGCTGTTCACGGCTTAGCGCTTTGTGGGCCACAGGACGATTGACCAATGAGCGAATCTGCTGCTTCATATGGTTCAACTCAACACTGCGCACTAGCTGCTGCTGAAAGGCCTCAAAAACCCGCCCTTCATTGGTCTGAATCAGCTGATCGTGGCTCTCCAGCAGGGTATCGACAATATCACCACGATGGCTCTGCTCGCTGATAATTGACTTGCGTAGGCGCTGGTCGGCCTCTCGGTAGGAGTCCTCTACACGGCGAAAGTCATTGCGTAACCCCATCGCCAAGTTGTAGACCTCACGGATCGCCTCTATCGCCGCTGGCTCTGGCAGTAGCTTCATCTCACCCCGCTGTACGGCGGCCAACTCAGCCTCCAGTGTGGCAATCTTCTGCGCTATTACTCGCTCACGGCTTTTGGGATCGGGGTTGAGGGTTGATTCGAGGTTTTCAATCTCACGCTGAACAATCGAGAGACGGGATGCGGTGGAGGACATGATGCGATTGTCGAGGCCATCAACAAAACGGAAGGCGGCCTCAAGGGCATCGGTAGCGATCAGCCGCCCTTCACGTTCAACCACGAGGCTGCGCCGAATCCACTGGCGAATTTCACGTCTCGCTTCAAGCAGATAGTCACCGCTGCTCTCAATCTCCCCCGCCTCATGTGAGAGCTGTAACATCTCACTCAACAGCTGATGAGCCGCCTCGATATCAATACCATCTAAGCTCTCATCAAAAAGTCTTTTCAGCGCACCAATCACCACCGGCCCCGTATGTGCAACAAGTAGTTGCCATGCGGGGTGGTGCTTTTTTAGCCCCAATAGAAAAGGGACATTAGCTCGGCTATTGTCTGTCACTGTACCTGTTTAGCATTGGCTGATGTTGAGCCCTGTTTCAGCAGCTAACTCGGCAAAGTTTGGAAATGATGTGTTTACGTTTGCGCAGTCATTGATGATGATTGGCGCTGTAGCGCGCAGTGCGGCCATGGCAAATGACATGGCGATACGGTGATCGCCGTGACTCTCAACTGTACCGCCGTTTATCTGGCCACCTTTGATGATCGCGCCATCTGGCGTGCCTTGGATGTCGATGCCGACGATCTTCAGGCCATCAACCATCACTTGGATGCGGTCACTCTCTTTGACTCGCAGCTCTTCAGCACCAGTCAAAACAGTTTCACCCTCGGCGCAAGCTGCAGCGATGAAGATGGATGGGAACTCATCAATGGCGAGCGGCACTTGATCTTCAGGTATATGGATACCTTTCAATGGGCTGTAACGAACATGCAGGTCTGCAACGGGCTCGCCACCTACAGTGCGCTCATTGAGCACCTCAATATTGGCTCCCATCTCACGGAGGATATTGATAACGCCAATTCGAGTGGGATTCATTCCAACGTGATTGAGTGTGAGGTCTGAGCCGAGGCTGATGGTGGCACCGACCAGAAAGAAGGCGGATGAGGAGATATCGGCAGGCACATCAAGTGAACATGCGGTGAGCTTACCGCCCCCTTTGAGTGAGATGCGGTTGCCATTGGTCTCAACCGAATAGCCAAAACCGCGCAGCATACGTTCAGTGTGGTCACGTGTTGGTGCGGGTTCAGTTACGATGGTTTCACCATCAGCATAGAGACCGGCAAGTAGAACTGAGGATTTAACCTGCGCACTGGCCATTGGCAGTGAATAGTTGATAGCCTTCAGCTGCTTAACAGGTTTGATATGCAGTGGTGCAGTGCCATTTTCATCTGATTCAATGGTGGCTCCCATAAGGGCGAGTGGATCGGTCACACGACGCATTGGACGGCCGGAGAGTGACTCATCACCCGTTAAGGTGAGATCAAGCCCTTGACCCGCTAAGAGGCCCGATAATAGGCGCATTGAGGTGCCAGAGTTGCCAAGATCTAACGGCGCAACGGGCTGTTTAAGACCATGCATGCCAACACCATGAATACGCACCCTACCCTGGTCTGGCCCCTCAATTTCCACTCCCATATTACGAAAAGCGCGCAGCGTTGCTAGGCTATCATCACCCTCTAAAAAGCCCTCTACTTCGGTGACTCCTTCAGCGAGTGAACCGAGCATGATGGAGCGATGCGAGATCGATTTATCACCAGGAACACGAATGTTTCCAGTAAGCTTTCCACCGGGTTGTACGCTAAACTTAATGTTGTTTGTCATCTTGATTCTTTATCTATTAGTAGTCGTTGTGATAGTGACGTTGAGCAATCAATATAGATTGGCTTACCACATCAAATCATCAGGAATTTGGTAATCTGCATAGGGATCATCGCTCTCATCCTCTGGCGCGGCCTCATCACGGTGGATCACAATATCATCACTGCGGAGGCTGATTTTATCAGCGATGGGGATGGCCACCACCTCATACCCCTCATCAAACTTCACAATGGCCAAGCGCCCTTTGCTCAGCTGTTGGTGCATCTTTTCAGGTAGGTAGATTTTTTTAACTTTTGTGCCATCAACAAAGTTAAAGGCGATATCGCCCTCTTTACGTGAGAGACGGTTGACCTCAATTAGCTGTCGAATCTGAGCGATAATCGCCTTTGCATCTGCCGCCTCTTTCTTCTCTAAATTAAGCTGACGATCATGCTCCTTCTTTTCAACCAGTAGCCGCTCCGCCTGCAGTTTAGCTTCGTTGGTGATCTTGGCTCCCTTCGCCTTCTGTCTATTCTCTTTGCCCTTCTCTTTGCGTGCTTTACTCGCCTTTTTCTTGTCGACAAGCCCCGCTTTAAGGAATTGGTCTTGGAAGGAGTTTGCCATGTTTATAACCCGATAAATGTAGGGCGGGTTTCAACCCGCCGGTAGATTTTGCTGGTGGCTCTTGGCGGGTTGAAACCCGCCCTACCCTATACCTTATCTATATAGCGGTCACGTGCGGCTTTGGCGCGTTCGAAAATCTCAAGGAGATGATCGCCATCCCCCTCTTTCAATGTGTTGGCCAGATCTGTCAGTTCATCAGCAAAGCGGTGCAGCATATCCCCCAGTGCATCCTGGTTAGCTAGGCAGATATCACGCCACATTACGGGGTTGCTGGAGGCGATGCGAGTGAAATCTCGGAAACCACCGGCAGCATAGCGAAAGATCTCATCGTTCTCTTTCATTTGAGCCAATGAGTCCACTAAGCTGAAGGCCAACATATGCGGTAGATGGCTCGTGGCGGCCAGCACCTCGTCGTGGTGTTCAACAGCCATGGTGGTTACCTTGGCACCGCAAAGTTGCCACATATCTATAACGCGCTGTAGTGCATCAGGATTCGTTGTTGCAAGGGGGGTCAATATGACGCGACGATCCTGATAAAGCTCAGGGAATGAGGCCTCTACACCGTTATGTTCTGTGCCTGCAATGGGGTGGCCAGGAATAAAGTTGCTCGGAACAGTGCCAAAGACAGCTTCGGCATCTTTGACCAGACACCCTTTTACACTCCCCCCATCAGTGATGACGGCGTCTTCAGCAAGATGGGGTTTGATCGCTTCAAAGGTGGCGGCCATCGCTCCAAGTGGCACGGCAAGAAAGATCATGTCGGCATCTTTAACCGCTTCACCTGCATCGTGGGTGTAGCTGTCGATCACACCTAACTCAACCGCTCTCTCTAAATTTGCTTTACCACGTCCACAACCCACCACCTCTTTGACGGCATTCTGCTCGCGTAGAGCACGGGCGAGTGAGCCACCAATCAGCCCTACGCCGATTATTGCCAGTTTTTTAATCATCGTTTGAGAACCTTTTTTAGGGCGTTGAGAAGACGTTGGTTTTCAGCCTCTAGACCCACTGAGATGCGAAGATGATTTGGTAGCCCGTAATTGGCAACGGGCCGTGTGATACACCCCTCTTGCAGCAGTGCCCTGTCAATCACTCCCGCTTCTTGTGCCACGTCGACACAGACAAAATTACCGATCGAAGGGATCCAATCCAGCCCCATTGAGTGAAAGCCGTCACAGAGCTGCTGCATACCGATACGGTTGGTGGTTGCTGCACGACCAATGAAGACTTGGTCTTGCAGCGCAGCCTCAGCAGCGGCAAGCGCCATTGAGTTGACGTTAAATGGTTGGCGCACGCGATTAAGCAGTTCAGCAATGGCGGGATCGGAGAGTGCGTACCCTATACGTAGACTGGCCAGACCATAAGCTTTGGAGAAGGTGCGGGTGACGATCAGATTTTTAAATTCACTCAGCCACATTGACGTATCGGGGTAATCTGCCTCATCGACATATTCGATGTAAGCCTCATCGACGACCACAATGGTGGTTTTTGGTAGTTGGGCAATAAAGGCCTTTAACTCGGCGGCCTTGAGCCAAGTGCCTGTTGGGTTGTTGGGATTGGCTATCCAGATGACGCGGGTTTTATCTGAAACCAGCGCTGCCATCGCCTCTAAATCGTGACCGTAATCGGTCGCAGGTGCAATCTTCAACGTTGCACCAACAGCCTGACTAGAGATGGCGTAGATCGCAAAGGCGTGTTGAGATAGGAGTGACTCAACGTCCGGTGTCAGAAAAACACGGGCCACCATATCCAGCACATCATTGGAACCATTGCCCAGGGTAATGGTGACTGGATCGAGGCCATGTCTCTCCGCCAAGGCATTTCGCAGTGCAAAGCCGCTCCCATCAGGGTAGCGAGCCACATCGTTCAGCTGCTTCTGTAGTGCAGCGATCACCCGCTCACTGCAACCGAGTGGGTTCTCATTTGAGGCGAGCTTTACCGAGTTACAAATACCCAACTCGCGCTCTAATTCAGAGACGGGTCTGCCCGGAACATAGGGTAATAACTTATTAATACCGGGCGCAGCCAATGGTATAAAAGAGTTGCAGTTTTCGTCCATATCGATCTAAATAACCGCTCGAGGATATGACCCTAATACCTTGAAAAGACTTGCTTTATTGTCAAGATCACTCAATGCTGCAGCCACTTTTTCATCATCACGATGACCGTTTATATCGATAAAGAAGACATATTCCCAGATACCCTGCCGTGATGGGCGGGACTCAATGCGGGTCATACTGATACCGTTAATGGCCAGAGGCGCCAGTAGTGCATGCAGGCCACCCGACTCATTTTTGGATGAGAGCAGCAGTGAGGTTTTATCATGGCCACTGGGGCCGACATCGTTTTTACCAATCACCATAAAACGGGTGGTGTTGCCCGGTTCATCTTCAATATTGATCGCTAACTTAGTCAGCTTGTAGATCTCAGCAGCGGTCTCGCCTGCAATGGCTGCGGTGCCCTGCTCTTCAGCGGCGCGTCGTGCCGCTTCAGCATTACTGCCCACGGCAATACGCTCAGCATTTGGTAGATGGCGGTCGAGCCACCCACGACACTGGGCCAGTGACTGTTGATGTGAGTAGATAGTTTTGATCTCATCAAGTGATTCTGCGTTGCTCAACAGGTGTTGATTGATACGCAGCGTCACTTCACCACAGATCTTCAGTGGTGATTTCATGAAGGTGTCGAGGGTGTGGCTGACCACCCCTTCAGTCGAGTTCTCCACCGGCACCACGCCATAGTGGCATGCACCGGACTCCACCTCAGCAAAGATATCGGGGATTGAACCGACAGAGAGCGTTGATACGGAGTGGCCAAAATGCTTCAATGCGGCGGTTTGAGTGAAGGTGCCATCTGGGCCGAGAAAGGCGATCTTTAGCGGTTGTTCAAGCGCCAGACAGCAGGACATGATCTCGCGAAAAAGTCGGGCCATCTCTTCATCACTGATCGGCCCCTCATTGCGCGCCTTGACCTCACGGAGCACACTGGCTTCACGTTCAGGACGATAGAAGACGGCGTGAGGATCACTTTTTAGCTTAATTCGGGCCACCTCTTGGGCCGCTTCAGCACGCTGATTGATCAATTGCTGGATATCACGATCCAGCTGATCAATACGTTCTCTTGTTGCTTTTAGTGCAGCCTCATCACTCATAGATAGAACTCTTCTCTTTTACTTTGCATAACCAAGACAGCGTACAGAGAGTACGCCTTCAATCGACTTCATATGATCAATTAATGCCTCACTCGGCTCTCCGTCAACATCCAGAAGGGTGCAGGCAACTTCGTTATGCGATTTGTTTAATAGGTCGATAATATTGAGCCCTGCTTCGGCCAGATCGGTAGAGATTTGGCCGACCATATTGGGCACATTGGCGTTGATGATGGCGATGCGGAACCCCTCAGTACGAGGCAACTTGATCTTCGGGAAGTTGACCGCATTGGTGATATGGCCATTCTCCAGATAGTCACGTACCTGATCTGCCACCATGATGGCACAGTTATCCTCTGCCTCTTTAGTAGATGCACCGAGGTGCGGCAAGGTGAGACAACGTGGATGATTCTTCAGGAGGTTGGTTGGAAAATCACAGACATAGGTATAGAGATGTCCGCTATCCAACGCCTCGACTACCGCCTCATCATTAACAATGCCTGCACGCGAAAAGTTGAGAATAACCGCATTTTTCTTCATTGATTGAATACGGTCGGCATTGATCAAATTGCGTGTGGCATCAATCAGCGGCACATGAAAGGTGACAAAATCAACGCGTGATAGCAGGTCATCAACACTCACCGCCTGCTCAACATCAGACGAGAGCTGCCAAGCGGCCTGTACCGTGATGGCCGGATCAAAACCGATCACATTCATGCCGAGTGCATGGGCAGCATTGGCTACCTTGACGCCAATGGCACCAAGACCAATAACCCCCATGGTGCGACCAGGAAGCTCAAAACCAACAAAATTCTTTTTACCCTTTTCAACATCTTTGCCGATGGTGGCATCGTCGCCCTCAAGATTGCTGGCGTAGTTCCAGGCGGGACCGATGTTACGTGCTGCCATCAGGGTTCCTGCAATCACCAGCTCCTTAACGGCGTTGGCGTTGGCACCGGGGGCATTGAAGACGGGGATTCCACGGCGAGTCATCTCATCAACCGGGATGTTGTTGACTCCCGCGCCTGCACGGCCAATAGCAAGCAGCGTCTCAGGGATCTCCATATCGTGCATTTGGAAAGAGCGGACCAAAATGGCATCGGGGTGCGTGATCTCAGAAGCGACTTCGTAATTGCCTCTCGGTAGCCGATCCAGGCCAGCGACGGAGATGTTGTTCAGGGTCAGAATCTTATGCATATCGTCCACTCTTTATAATTCGAGGGTGGGACGGTTTTTTGTACCCACCGATTGTCGGGTGTCGAGCATGGTGGGCACCAACCAAGATGCCCACCCTACGGCATTCAATTTAGCCGTTTTTACGTTCAAACTCAGCCATGAAGTCGATCAGCGCTTTGACGCCCGCTTCAGGCATGGCGTTGTAGATACTTGCACGCATACCACCAACTGAACGGTGGCCTTTAAGCGTCACCAGACCGGCCTCTTTAGCACCCGCTAAGAAGGCGGCATCTAACTCGGCATCGGCCAGTGTGAAAGGCACATTCATGATAGAACGGCTCTCAATGGAGACAGGGTTGGCGTAGAAGTCAGACGCATCAATCGCATCGTAGAGTGCCTTGGCTTTGCGCTGATTGATCTCAGCAATGGCAGTAAGACCGCCCTGACGTTTCAGCCACTGGAAGGTGAGACCCGCCAGATACCAGCCGTAGGTGGCGGGTGTGTTGTACATAGATCCCGCTTTGGCCATCGTTGCATAGTTGAACATGGTGGGGGTGCCAGCCTGTAACTCACCGATTAGATCGTCACGGATGATGGCAACGGTGAGACCTGCTGGGCCGATATTCTTCTGTGCCCCAGCGTAGATCATGCCGTATTTGGAGACATCAATCGGCCCTGAGAGGATGGTTGATGACATATCAGCAATCAGGGGAACATCGCCCGTCTCAGGCAGATAGGGGAATGCAACACCCTCGATGGTCTCGTTGGGTGTGTAGTGGACATATGCAGCATCTGCATTTAGATTGAGATCACCTTGCGCTGGGGTGCCGGTGAATTTGATCTCTTCAGTGGTGGCCGCAATGCTGACATCGCTAAAACGTTTTGCTTCAGCAATCGCCTTCTTTGACCAAGAACCGGTATTAATATAGTCAGTGGCGCGTTTATCCGTGGCAAAATTGAGCGGAATCGCAGCAAATTGACTAGAGGCACCACCTTGTAGGAAGAGTACTTTATAGTTGTCAGGAACTGCCATCAGCTCACGTAGATCAGCCTCAGCAGTCTCGGCAATGGAGATAAACTCTTTGCCGCGGTGGCTCATCTCCATGACGGACATGCCACTGCCCTGCCAATCAAGCAACTCGTCTTTGGCCTGCTGTAAGACCTCTTCCGACAGTGCTCCCGGCCCTGCGCTAAAGTTAAACACTCTTGACATATTAAGTACCTAGCCTGTTGTTTTATTAGAAATAAGTTTGTAATCATTCAGATGTAGGGTGGGGTTTATCCCGCTTGCGGTGCCAGAACAGAACAACGCGTTTTAACCTACCTCTGCTGGTGGGATGAATCCCACCCTACAGCGAGGAATCAGTGAGGAGTACTACTCAGCCTCTTCTGATCCAATCTCCTGCTGCTCTTCTCCCTCTTGATACGCCTCGTCATCATCTTCATCTGAGTCGAGATTTTCAATCTTCTCAATACCGATCAGCTTCTCTTTTTTGGTCAATCGGATCATGGTGACACCCTGAGTATTACGGCTCATCACTGAGACATCTTTTACTGGGGTGCGTACCAAGGTTCCACCATTGGTAATCAGCATCACCTCATCACCCTCCTCCACCTGTACTGCGCCAACCACACTGCCATTACGTTCGGAGGTCTGAATAGAAATGACACCAACACCACCACGCCCTTTGGTGGGGAATTGGTCAATCTTGGTGCGTTTACCGAAGCCATTCTCGCTAACGGTCAGGATACAGCTGCTCTCACTCTCGGCGATGATCAGGGAGATGACATGCTGCCCCTCATCCAAGCGGATACCACGTACACCGCAGGCGGTGCGGCCCATCGCCCGGACATTACTCTCATTAAAACGTACCGCTTTACCGATGCTGCTGAAAAGCATCACATCTTGGCTGCCGTCGGTGAGTGCGACACCTACCAGACGATCTTCATCACGCAGATCAACGGCGATAATGCCATTTGCACGGGGGCGTGAAAAATCAGTCAGTGGGGTCTTCTTAACGGTGCCTGATGAGGTGGCCATGAAGATAAATTGCTCATCACTGTATTCACGAATCGGTAAGACGGCGTTGATGCGCTCATCTTTCTCCAGCGGCAGTAGATTGACCATCGGTTTACCGCGTGAGGCGCGACCCGCTGAGGGGAGTTCATAGACCTTCAGCCAGTAGACTTTACCTGTGCTTGAGAAGCATAGAATGGTGTCGTGGGTACTGGCGACAAAGAGGGTGTCGATGAAATCTTCATCTTTGGTCGCCGTCGCAGATTTACCGCGCCCACCACGCTTCTGCGCTTGGTAGACATCAATCGGCTGTGATTTGGCGTAACCGATGTGTGACAGGGTGACGACTACATCCTCCTCGGTGATCAGGTCTTCAAGGGTCAGATCGAGGCGATTTTGTAGAATTTCAGTGCGACGTTCATCACCATACTGCTCTCTGATTTCACATAGCTCTTCACGAATCACTTTCATCAGGTGGTCGGCGCTAGAGAGAATAGCCAGCAGCTCTGCAATGGTGACTAGCAGCACTTCAAACTCTTTGATGATTTTGTTCTGCTCAAGACCGGTGAGGCGATGCAGACGCAGATCAAGAATGGCTTGTGCTTGGGTCTCTGTTAGGTGGTAACCATCATCCGCCAGGCCAAACTCAGCACCCAGCTCTTCTGGTTTGGTATCGGTTGCACCAGCACGCTCAAGCATCGCTTCAACAGCACCCGATTTCCACGCTTTTGCTAGCAGCTGTTGCTTCGCATCAGCGGGGCTTGGAGCGGCCTTGATCATCTCGATCACTTCGTCGATATTGGCCAGTGCGACAGCCAACCCTTCTAACACATGGGCGCGGTTGCGCGCTTTGCGCAGCTCAAACAGGGTGCGGCGTGTTACGACATCTCGGCGATGACGCAGAAAGTACTCAAGAAGCTGTTTTAGATTGAGCAGGCGTGGGCGGCCATCAACCAGTGCGACGGTGTTGATACCAAAAACGGTCTGCATTTGGGTCTGCTGATAGAGGTTATTAAGTACAACCTCAGCCACTTCGGCACGTTTTAGCTCAATTACAACGCGCATGCCGTCTTTATCAGACTCATCACGCAGCTCGCTGATCCCTTCTAGCTTTTTATCTTTAACCAGCTCGGCGATCTTCTCCAACATGCGAGCCTTGTTCACCTGATAAGGCAGCTCATGCACGATGATGCGTTGGCGGCCGGTGCTCTCATTGGTCTCAATCTCTGCCCGAGCGCGCATCTGTATTTTGCCACGGCCCGTCATGTAGGCATCTCTGATGCCACTGGCACCGTTGATCATGGCGGCTGTTGGAAAATCTGGTCCGGGAATATAGGCCATCAAACCATCAATGGTGATGGATGGATCATCAATCAGCGCAAGAGCACCATTAACCACTTCAGTCAGGTTGTGTGGTGGAATGTTGGTCGCCATACCAACAGCGATACCGGATGAACCATTAATCAGCAGATTGGGAATACGAGTCGGCATAACCGATGGTTCATGCTCACTCTCATCGTAGTTGACGGTGAAATCGACGGTATCTTTGTCGAGATCGTCCAGCATGGAGTGGGCCATCTTAGCCATGCGGATTTCGGTGTAACGCATGGCGGCGGGCGCATCGCCATCGACTGAGCCAAAGTTACCTTGGCCATCGACCAGCATGTAGCGCATGGAGAAGTCTTGCGCCATACGAACGAGGGTGTCATAGACCGCAGTATCACCATGTGGGTGGTACTTACCGATAACGTCACCGACGATACGGGCTGACTTCTTATAAGGTTTGTTCCAATCATTGCCCAGTACACTCATCGCATAGAGTACGCGACGGTGAACCGGCTTCAGACCATCCCTGACATCGGGAAGCGCACGTCCAACGATTACGCTCATCGCATAATCGAGATAGGACTGCTGCATCTCATCTTCTAGATTAATGGGCAGGACTTCTTTTGCGAACTGGGTCTGGGTCATGCAGATCCTTGATTGTCTTTTAGGCGTTTAGGAAAGAAAAAAGTATATCACGCCATTCACCTACTTTCGCAATAAAAAAGCCGCTTAAATCGACTTTCAGGCGGCCTGAGAGAAATCAATGATAGTCATACTGGGTGATTAAGCCATCAATTGCGCCAATTTTTCGCTATTGGGTGATAAAACAACGCCCCGTTCGGTGACAATCGCGTCAACTAACGCGGCAGGGGTGACATCAAAGACGGGGTTCCAGACCGATGCACCACTGGCACCGATACGCTTACCACCGCAGTAGAGCAGCTCGTCACTCTCGCGCACCTCAATCGGAATATCCTTACCGCAACTGATCTCCATATCGATCGTCGAGGTCGGCGCCACCACCATCACCTTTACACCGTGGTACTTGGCCGCTACAGCAAGAGAGTAGGTGCCGATCTTATTGGCCACATCACCATTAGCGGCAATACGATCAGAGCCGACGATGACCCAGCCAATATCACCACCACTCATCAAGCTGGCCGCTGCACCATCGGCCAAGAGTGATACCGGAATATCATCTTGCAGCAGTTCCCATGCGGTGAGGCGAGAGCCCTGCAACCAAGGACGCGTCTCATCAGCATAGACCTGTGCCAATTTACCATTGGCATGCAGGCTACGAATCACGCCAAGTGCCGTGCCATATCCCCCTGTTGCCAATGCACCTGCATTGCAGTGGGTAATAACTCGCGTCTTCCCCTCCACCAATGCTGAACCTAACGCCCCCATCTTATGGTTAGCATCAATATCTTCCTGATGGATCGCCTTCGCCTCATCCAGCAACATTTTGATGATGTGGTCACCCTCAAAGCTAGCAATTTTGTTTCTCATCCGTGACAGTGCCCAGAAGAGATTGACGGCTGTTGGTCGTGAAGCGGCGAGCGTCTTGATATCAGCATCAATTTTATCACGCCAATGGTCGCCAGCCTGCATGACACTCAATACCACACCAAACGCCGCTGTTATACCGATGGCCGGAGCACCACGCACCACCATATCGCGGATAGCGTAGGCCACCTCTTGGGCTGAGTTGAGTTCAACAAAGTCCGTCTGATGCGGTAGATAACGCTGATCCAACAGGTAGAGACGGTTGTTGTGCCAAACAATGGCGTTATCAGGGGTGACAGGGATTGCTTGGCTCGATTGATCCATCTTTAAAGTTTCTCATGCGAAATATGTTGATGGAATTTTACTGGCTTCATCTCACAAGGCAAGGTGTGTCATAAGCAAATTAAGGTGCAAGGCGCCCAAAAGTACGACGTTGGTAAAACGATCAAAGAGCAGCAACATTAACATTTAAGAATATACTAAATTTGTCGATAGCCTGGAGTACCTTTTGGGCCATGAATGCACCAATGCTTTCCAAGCCACCATATATTTCTGTTACTGGGATACTAAAAAATGTCTTTAAGCATCAAAATGAAACTCTATCTATTAGGCGGTTTGGTTGCGATAGCCATGATTTTTATGGTGCTATTTCAGCAATACGCCATGCATGAAATTAGTGCTGTAGACCATGTGCGCTTGAAGATCACTGAAATTGAGCGCGGCATGCTTACACTACGCCGCAATGAGAAAGATTTCTTGGCCCGAAATGATCTCAAATATGCTGACAGACATCAGAAAAACCTTGGCGCACTGCTCAGTGAAGTCGATTCCCTGGCTGAGCAACTCAAACACCTTGGACAGGATGTCACGGCAGTAGAGTCGCTCCACACTGACCTCTCTGAGTATGGCCGCTACTTCCAAGCTACCTTGGCACTCCAGGTAGAGATGGGGCTAAACCCTAAGGACGGTCGTTACGGCGCACTACGTAAAGCGGTGCATGATGCTGAAAAGGCAATCAAAGGGCTGCAAGAGGATCGTCTACTGGCAGATATGCTAATGCTGCGCCGCCGGGAAAAGGATTTCATGCTGCGTAGTGACCTTAAATATGTAGGTAAGTTTGATCAGGATATGGCTACTTTTTCAGCACATATGGCAACCAGTGCTATTCCTGCCAATGATAAACAGCTGATCATGAAACATATGGATCTATATAAGCAGGATTTTCATGCCTTAGTAAAAGCCAACAAAAAGCGAGGACTTGGACCAAAGGATGGCCACATGGGTGAGATGCGTGAAGCCGTGCATAAGACCGAAGTGGTCATTGCCACGTTGGTTGAGACGCTCGATGTCATCATTGAAACGCGTAAAAATTTGCTAAGTAACACCGCCACAGGCATCTCTATCCTGGCCATTATTCTCACCCTCGCAAGTGTCTTTTTAATGCAGCAGAGCCTTAGTCGTCGTATCAAAACGCTAGCTGATGTGATGAGTCAAACTCAAATCAGCAAGGATCTTAGTCTACGCGTTAAGCTACAAGGCCAAGATGAACTTTCTGCCATGGGTGAAAACTTCAACCAGATGATGGAGAGCTTTGAGCAGGTTCTAAAACAGGTGATGGAAGCAGCCACACAAGTCATCAATGCCACCGATAAACTCGCCACCACCACGGAATCCACAAGCAAATCAGTATCACATCAGCAGTTCATGACTGAGCAAGTCTCCACCTCAATGAATGAGATGACAACCGCAGTGCAGGAGGTAGCCAGACACTCATCAGAAGCGGCCAGGCTATCTCAAATAGCCAATGAGGAGGCCAACAAGGGGCGAACCGTGGTCAACCAGACCGTCATGGGGATTCAGCAGTTAGCTCAGGAGGTTGGTGTGACTGCTGGCGCCATCAATGAGCTAGAGAAGGAGAGTGAGAATATCGGTACCGTACTGACGGTCATTCAGAGCATTGCAGAGCAGACCAATCTGCTGGCTCTGAATGCGGCTATTGAGGCTGCCCGTGCCGGTGAATCTGGTCGAGGCTTTGCTGTGGTTGCCGATGAAGTTCGTTCTCTTGCCAAGCGCAGTCAGGAGTCAACCCAGGAGATCCAGGATATTATTGATCGCCTGCAGTCAGGGGCACAGGCAGCAGCGAAAGCGATGGAGGTTGGGCACAATCAAGCTCAGGCACGTGTAGAGGAGGCCGAAGCAGCGGGCACCTCCCTGGATGCCATCACCTCAGCAGTGACTGCCATCAACGATATGAATATCCAGATTGCCAACGCCGTTGAAGAGCAATCTGCAATGGCGGGGGAGATAGGGAACAACGTGGTCAGTATCGCCCAAATTTCCAACGAGGCGGTAGATGCTGCTCATAAAACAAAAGAGACAGGGAGTGACCTCGTGGGTTTAGCCTTACGCTTACAACAAACAGTGAATCAATTCCGTTTTAGCTAGGTAGGGAGTCTCTGATTAAGTCTGGCTGTACTAAAACATAAGGTTCGCTAAAGCTCAGCTAAAATTTAGGCTGAAATAAAACGGATCCGATTTGTTTCGAAGTGAACTGGAATAGTCATTCTATTACAGCGATATTTGGGACAAATCGGGGCTGTTTTAGTCAGTCTAAAACAATCATGACTTATTCAGAGATTCCCTAGGCGCATGACGGGCATGTCACGACTACCGGGACTCACCACCTTCGTTCCACTCTCCATGGCGGTCAGCGTATGCATAAAACCTCTCAAATAAGAGGTTAGTTGCTATATTCAAATAGCACCATGTAATATCGCTTTGTTGAACAATGAATTCTTCAGCATGACCTATTTCTTTATAATGGATAAAAAGAGGTGGCACGAATGAGTACTGATTACGTTCAAACCTACACCTGCCCTACCTGTCAACAACGCGCCTCTGGCCGAGGCCACATGTGTCACCCCTTTCAAGGTGATAGCCCCTATGAGTGTGAATTTTGCAAACAGAGGGTCACTGAAGCCCGGCATGTCTGCTCATCTATGCTCGATAAAATTGAGTACAACTGTAAAAATTGCGGACGCTTAGCTGTTTATGAATCCAATCTATGTGAACCCGAACTCATTGATAGCGAGTGATGCCTGTAAGCTGTAAATAAGGAAGTAACTATGAATAGATATATGATTATTGGCGCCGGTATCGCGGGTCGACAGGCTGCAACGGCTATCCGGCAGCGAGATGATAGTGGTGAAATCACCATGATTGAGGCGCAGAATGATCCCTATTTTGCCCGGCCAATGCTGGGAGACCTTATCGGTCGTGGTACAACGGCCCCTCAGCTCTCCCGTGAGAATCAGAGAGCAATGTCACAGCTGGAGATTAAATTTATCACCGGTGTCTCGGTAAAAGAGTTACGCCACCGCGAGCAGAAGACACTGTTGAGTACCGGCCAGATCCTACCCTATGACCGTCTGTTGATCGCTCAAGGCAATCGAACCGCCCCACTACGTTGTGATAAGGGGGATATCAGCGGCATCTACTATATGGATAAGATGGCCGATATTAAGGCCATCAGCAGTGTGCTGGGCAATATGCGCAGTGTGGTGGTATTTGGCGATAGCTACCAGTCGATGGGCGTTGTGCGTGGTCTGCATGAACATGGCGTCAAGAGCACGCTGATCATCCCCACCGAGCAGCTTTGGCCTGAGGTGCTGGACGTGGTTGCCGCCAGCATTATTGAAAATCGCCTGGCACAGAGTGGTATTGAATTGATCAAAGGCGTTTCGATTCAAGCACTGCTGGCGGACAACGGTGCTTTGCGAAACATCATTGTTGATGGTGGTGACCAGATCGCCGCTGATCTGCTGATAGTCACCGCCCCACAGATGAATGAATTTACGGGTTTAACCGAAAGTGGGCTGACCACACCCAACGGCATCATGGTCAATGGTGGCTTAGAGACGGATATCAATAATATCTTCGCCGCAGGGGATATTGCCAAGCTGAAGACAGCAACGACCAATGGTATTACGCAGCTCGGCTGGTTACGTGCTTGGACTCAAGGGCAGATTGCAGGCAGCAACATGGCGGGTGGTCAACTCAACTACAGTGATGTGCCCTCTGTACGGACAAAAATTATGGATTTAGACCTTGTCTGCCTGGGACAAAGTGCAGCACAAGGTGATGGTGTTAAGGTTGAGACTGGTGACTATCCATACGATGAGATGCCCTATATCTATAAACGCATGGCCTTCAAAGAGGGTAAGGCTGTTGGTGCCCTATTCCTTGGTGATGTTAATGAAGCAGGGGTAGTGGATGAGTGGATTAAGAAGGGGCTGACACGGCAGCAGTGCAATCCTGACGTTCTGCGCAATATGTTCCAGCTGCACTTCCAAAGTATTAGCGCCCATGGTCTGCTCTGCCCGGTCTGTAAATTCCATATGCAGATCGAAGATGAAGCGGCTACCGGAAGCGTGGTCACCTGCCCGGTCTGCGGTCTCGACTTCCAAGTTGAACGCCTTGAAAATGGTCGCCTGCATGCCACAGCAGTTTAACCGTTCCTGTTCCGACAACTGCAAGTGGTCTCCTTGCAGTTGTCGGTGGTTAGCAAACTCTATTTCCCACACCTCATTATTCTGATTTTGTACCGATACGGCTCTGTTATCGATGCAAACCGGCATCCTCCCCTTACTATCTAGTTCACTTTATTAGTTATATCCGACAGAATGCGCTAATGCTGATAGAAAGCCCTATTTCTTTTTCTATCACGACCAACAAATAAAACGGATGAGTGACCATTGAATATTGAAACATTGATCCATGCGGAGTGGATTATCCCAGTCGTACCTGAAGGTGAGGTGCTAGAAAATCACGCCGTGGCAATTGATGCTGGACGGATTGTAGAGATTCTGCCGAGTGTTGATGCACAAGCAAAATACACCGCAGCATCGAGTATGACGCTTGAGGGGCATGCGCTCATTCCTGGCCTGATCAACAGCCACACCCACGCTGCAATGAGTCTGATGCGGGGGCTGGCGGATGATCTGCCGTTGATGACTTGGTTAAATGAGCACATCTGGCCCGCCGAGGGGCGCTTTGTCAGCGAGGAGTTTGTGCGTGATGGAACGCAACTGGCGATGGCAGAGATGTTGCGCGGCGGCACCACCTGTTTTAACGATATGTACTTCTACCCAGATACCACCGCCCGAGTAGCCGCAGCAGCGGGGATGCGTGTGGTGGTGGGGTTGATTGTAATTGACTTCCCAACCGCCTGGGCAGCAGATGCCGATGAGTATCTGAAAAAAGGGCTGGATATTCATGATGAGTTCCGTGGCCACCCCCTGGTTACAACTGCCTTTGCACCACACGCCCCCTACACCGTATCAAATGGCCCGCTGGATCGTGTTAGAACGCTATCAGACGAGTTACAGACCCCCATCCACATGCACCTACATGAGACAAAGCATGAGGTTGATGAGGCGACTGAACAGCAGGGCCAACGCCCCATTGAACGGTTGGCGGAGCTAAATATCTTCTCCCCCAATATGGTGGCGGTACACATGACCCAGTTGAGTGATGATGAGATCACGCTGATCGCTGAGACGGGCAGCCATGTGGTGCACTGCCCAGAATCTAACCTAAAGCTAGCCAGTGGTTTTTGCCCTGTAACCAAGTTAGTTGAAGCGGGGGTCAACGTGGCTCTGGGGACCGATGGTGCGGCCAGTAATAATGATCTCAATATGTTTAGCGAGATGCGTACCGCAGCACTACTGGCCAAAGGGGTATCAGGCGATGCAAGCGCTCTGCCCGCTGAGAAGGCGCTATCAATGGCAACAATTAACGGCGCCAAGGCGCTGGGCATCGCTAACGAGACCGGCTCTTTAGAGGTGGGCAAAATGGCGGATATGGTGGCAGTTGATCTAAATGCACTGGAAACACGCCCCATCTACCACCCTATTTCACAACTGGTCTATGCCACAGATAGAGAGCAAGTTGCCCATGTCTGGGTGGCCGGTAAGCAGCTGTTACGTGACCGAAATTTAACCACACTAGATAGTAATAAAATCCGGCAGCGCACAGATGAGTGGCAGAAAAAAATCAGTGAATTCCAATAATGAAGAGAGTGAAGTGAACGGAATGATGAGGGTTAATCAAGATGGCTAAGACACTGGTTATCGACACAAGTGAAGGCACACGCATCCCTTTCTTGCGAGGTATTCTCACTCGTTCACTCTATGAGGCGGGTATTGAGTTTGATGAGGCCTATGAGATAGCGGTTGTCATTCGCCAGGAGATCACTAGCTTAAGTGAAATTAGCTCTCAACAGCTGCGTGATAAGGTGGTCGCATTGTTACGGCAACGATCACTGCAAGAGTATATTCCTGCATACCAGAGTACCGGCCGAATTCCGCAGACTATCATGGTACAAGATGCGGCTAATCAGGCGACCCCCTTCTCCCGCAGCCAACACCAGCTCTGCCTCGAATCTTGTGGCCTCTCGCCAAAAAGTGCAGAGATGGCAACACGTTCGATCTATCAATGTTTACTGGGAGATGGAATCAGAGAGACCAGTTCCGCACGTTTGGGCCATATCACCTACGACTACCTGAAAGAGAATTTTGGTTCAGAGGTAGCGAGACACTATCTTGTTTGGGTTGAGTTCACCCATAGTGGACGGCCATTGATTTTGCTGATTGGCGGCGCACCAGGTTGTGGTAAAAGCACCATCTCAACCGAGGTGGCCCATCGTCTAGGCATTGTACGCACCCAATCAACCGACATGTTGCGTGAAGTGATGCGCATGATGATCCCTAAAAAACTGCTACCCATTCTCTACACCTCCTCCTTCAATGCATGGAAACTGCTGCCGCTGGAGCAGAAGAGTGATCTTGATCAAGAGAGCCGAATCACGGCAGGGTATCGTAGCCAGATGGAGTTGATCTCTGTCCCCTCTGAGGGGGTGATTCAACGCGCCATCAGGGAGCGAGTTTCACTCATACTTGAGGGGGTGCATGTCCACCCCTCACTGATAGAGAAGATCAGCGGTAATGGTGACGTTATTGTGGTACCGGTGATGTTGGGGGTATTGAAACAAGATATGTTGCTCAAACGGTTGAGTGGTCGCGGCAAACGGGTGCCGGGTCGTGGCAGCCAACGCTACTTGGAAAACTTTGAGCAGATCTGGACGCTACAATCCTTCCTACTCTCAGAGGCAGATCACTACGGTGTACCGATCGTTTCCAATGATGAGAAAGAGAAGGCCTCTATTCAGATCATGAGAATTATCATTGATGTTATGCAGGGTGAGTTTTCAGGCTCACCGGAAGAGGTCTTTGGTTATGAAGGGTAAACGCAAAGGTGTTCTATTAATTCTGGATGGTTTAGGTGATCGTGGCATTGCTGAGTTTGATCATAAAACACCACTGGAGATGGCGGCCACGCCGACGATGGACAGGCTTATTCAACGTGGCCAAGGGGGGCAAATTGACCCCCTATTCCCAGGCGTTCCCGTCGGTACACATACCGGTACAGCCCTGCTTTTAGGTGTGCCACCCCATGAGGTGGTCGATCTGCCTCGCGGCCCTATTGAAGCCGCCGGTATCGGCATTGCAAGTCAACCGGGAGATGTTCTGATCCGCTGTAACTTTGCCACGGTCGAAGCTGAAAGTGACCACCTGCGTATTAAGAGTCGACGTGCAGGGCGCATCAAACAGGGGACAGATCAGCTCGCAGCACAACTTCATGATATAAACTTAGGTGATGGCATTCATGCCACCCTCTACCCCGCAACACAGCATCGGGCGGTGCTAAAACTGAGCGGTGATGGGCTATCAGCCGCGATTAGTGATACCGATCCGGGTAGTCGATACCAGGGAGATACTATTTTAGTATCAGAGCCACTCGATGATAGCAAAGCCGCAAAGAGAACCGCCGCTGCACTCTCACGTTTTAGCATTATTGCTCACCAACGGCTTAGCAAACATCCACTCAATCAGGAAAGAGTCAAAGAGGGGTTGCTGGCCGCTAATGGTGTGATCTGCCGTAGTCCAGGCCTGAGCCGGCACTATACTAGTCTAATCAACCACCTCAAGATGAAAGCAGCCTTGGTGGCGGGAGAGAGAACCTTAATAGGTTTAGGCCAAATGCTCGGTTACCACTGTCATAATTTAGCAAGCTTTACCTCACTTTCTGACACCAATTTACAGGGCAAATTTGATCTGGCAAAAGAGCTATTGGCCGATCATGATCTTGTTTTCATACATATTAAAGGGCCAGATATCTGTGCACACGATTTCGACCCAGTCGGCAAAAAAGAGCTTCTAGAGCGTATCGACCAAGCGCTTGGCTCGCTGATTGATGATGAAATTGTGGTGGGTATAACGGGGGATCACTCAACAGATAGTAAAACAGGCCGACATACCGGAGACGCTGTGCCATCACTGCTATATGTACCTGAAGGGCGTCGAGATGGCTGTTCAACATATGGTGAAATGGCGTGTATGCAGGGCGGTCTGGGGCGTATCTCCGGCACCGCATTCTTAGCTAGTTTGCTAGATGGCATGAACTGGATGCACAATTTTAAAAGTGCTGACGCCCACTTTTTCATGCCACCGCGCTAACCCGGATAATTTATGAAATATCCGGGCTAAACGCGGTCAACGTTGGTCAGTTGTGGCTAACCAGCCACATTGGCCACTGCCTTTTCAGCAGGGCCCTCTTGCGGTATCTCATCGGCAATGCGCTGCAAAATGACAAACTTAATTTTGCTACTGGATGCCTCCTGTACCAACACGTCCAAGCCATCTAGCTCAAAGCGCTCTTCGATATCAGGAATACGTCCAGTGGTGTGTTCCAATATCCAACGGTTCACCGTATCGGTCGATTTTCTAGGTATCTCAATATCGAAAAAGCTATTTACTAATCGCAGTTCAGCGGAGCCATCAACCAGAATGCGCCCTTCGCGCAGTTCAACAACCTCCTCTGGTTTTTCATCACTCTCGTCGTAGATCTCTCCAACCAGCTCTTCCAACATATCTTCCATGGTAACGACACCACTAAGTGCACCATGTTCATCAACCACAATCGCTTGGTGGCGCTTGGCATGACGTAAGATATTGCTTAACTCATCAAGTGGACGATTAGGCGGCGTGAAGAGCGCCTCATCAGCGATCTCAAGCAATGTTTTATCGGTCTCATTTGCAGCAACTCTTTTGAGCACTTCACGCAGGTAGAGAACCCGCTGAATCTCATCTGGGTTTTCGGTATAGAGCGGTATTCGTGAGTAAGGCTCAGCAACAATCTCCGTCAATGCGTCGCTCAATAGACGGCGGCCATCCAGACGAAACACCTTATGCCGAGGTGTCATCACATCCGCTGCGGTGAGGTCATTGAAATTGAAGACCCGCTGAATCATCTCGCGCTCTCCTTTCTCAATGGTGCCCTCTTCTTCACCAAATTCGGCCATGCTAATTAGCTCAGATTCAGTCACTGTTGGATCTTCATCTGTTCCGGCTCTCTTTTGTAACCATGAGGTGAAGAGACTAAATAGCCAAACAAGCGGCAACAGAAGCTTCATAATGAACAGCATGATTGGCGCGGTGGTGAGAGAGATCCGCTCTGAATAACGAGTTGCTAAACTCTTGGGAGCGATCTCACCAAAAATAAGAATCAAAATGGTCAGTACGCCAACCGCCACGCCAGGGCCAATGCTGCCCAGACGTTCTGTGGCAAGCACAGTAGCGATTGCAGACGCAGCGATGTTAACCACATTGTTACCAATTAGAATGGTGATCAACATACGTGAAGAGTTACTCTTTAGCTTATAAAGTGCTTCAGCACCACGTTTCCCCTCTTTACGAAGTGCTTCAACACGTCCGATAGATAGGGTGACAAGTGCGGTTTCCGAGCCAGAAAAAAGGCCTGAGAGTATGAGGAGAAAGAAGAGAAGTATTAATTCGTTCACTTAATGGAGTAAGCCGACGGCTCTGTTGCTGAGTTATTTCGGATAGTATCAGATATCTAAAGCGCTAACACTATAGAAGATTAGCTCCCAAATCCCCACATAGAAAATAACGTGCTCAAAAAAACAGCCCAAAGCATAAGGATACTCTAATATAGTTGGTGTTTTCTGACACTCGAAAATACATCGCGCCAAAAAAACAACGTCTTTCACCAA
>JAKITT010000013.1 GCA_021647945.1 Candidatus Polarisedimenticolaceae bacterium | reverse complement strand
TAATCGCCGGAAAGGGAAGTTCGCCTTTTTCCTGCATCTGGTAAAGACGGTGAACACCTGTAGTTGTCTCCTCGGAAACACCGCCAAGTTTGGCGCGGATTTTTGAATAACGGGCGGGATCTTTCGCCAGCGATTTCTTTATCCGGGCAAACAGGACCTCCTCTTCCTCGCAGGTCGGATTATCCAGCACGGAAGGGTCGGTTTCGGCCTTGGCGCCAAGTATAATCAGCATGGTGGCATCGCCGCCATCATCAAGAATCATGTTAGGGGTGCCACCGTCGTGCCATTCCATCAGGTTGTGGGTGTACTCCCAATACTCTTCCAGTGTCTCACCCTTGATGGCGTAGATAGGAATACCTTTAGCGGCGATGGCGGCTGCGGCGTGATCCTGAGTGGAGAAGATGTTACAGGAGACCCAACGTACCTCAGCACCAAGGGCGATTAGCGCCTCAATCAGCACTGCGGTCTGGATGGTCATGTGCAGGCTACCCGCGATGCGTGCCCCTTTCAGAGGTTGCTCTGCGGCGTATTTGTCGCGGATTGACATCAGACCTGGCATCTCAGTTTCAGCGATGGCGATCTCTTTATTGCCCCAATCAGCGAGGGTGATGTCGGCGATTTTGCAGTCGGTAAAACCATTATCTACAACAGCATTCATATTCAATATCCTTAAAATGAAAAACTGAGCGCGGTTGTAAATGTATCGCCATCGCCGAGCCTAGCAGGTTGAACCTGTCGCAACGCTCCTCGGAGATGGGTTGTAAATCGAGATCAGCACTCAGTGAAAATGGTGATCTCGACAGTATAGACGGCTTATAGAAACAGTGAACAAACCGTGATGCCAACCAGATTTGTTCAGTGCGCTCCTTTATAGTCCGGCGTCGGCCCGCAAGGCGTCAGCTTTATCGATATTTTCCCAGGTGAACCCCTCATCTTCACGACCGAAGTGGCCGTAAGCGGCTGTATTGCGGTATTTGATCTGGTCAGTATTGAGTAGATCAAGCATTTTGAGGATGCCATAGGGACGAAGGTCGAAATGGGTGCGCACCAATTCAGTGATACGCTCATCGGTGATCTTTCCGGTGCCATAGGTCTCAATCATGACCGAAGTGGGTTCGGCGACACCAATGGCATAAGAGACCTGAATCTCACAGCGATCGGCCAGACCGGCCGCCACGATATTTTTGGCCACATAACGTCCGGCGTAAGCGGCAGAGCGATCCACTTTGGATGGATCTTTACCTGAGAAGGCGCCACCACCGTGACGAGCAGAGCCGCCGTAGGTGTCAACAATGATCTTACGCCCCGTTAGACCCGCATCGCCCATTGGGCCACCAATGACGAAAGCACCGGTGGGGTTGATGTGGTATTGGGTATCAGCCGTCAGCCAGCCGGTTGGTTCCAGTACCGGGCAGATGATCTCTTCACGGATCGCTTCGACCAGAGAGGCCTGCGAAATATCGGGTGCATGCTGTGTTGAAAGCACGATGGCATCGATGCTGACGGGTCTGCCATCTTTATAGTGGAAGCTGACCTGGCTCTTCGCATCTGGACGCAACCACGGCAGGATACCCTTCTTACGCACTTCTGCCTGACGATGTACCAAACGGTGGGCAAAGGTGATGGGGGCAGGCATCAGTACATCGGTTTCGTTGGTGGCATAACCGAACATCAGCCCTTGATCGCCAGCCCCTTGATCTTCAGGGCATGAGCGGTCAACGCCTTGGTTGATGTCGGGTGATTGGTGACCGATGGCGGTCATCACTGCACAGGTCTCATAGTCAAAACCCATCTCGGAGCTGGTGTAACCAATCTCCTTAATGGTCTGACGCATGATGCTCTCATAATCGATTTTTGCTGTGGTGCTGATCTCACCGGCGATCATCACCATGCCGGTTTTGAATAGCGTCTCACAGGCGACACGGGCGTGTTTGTCTTCGGCTAAAATCCCATCCAGGATAGCGTCAGAGACCTGATCGGCCATTTTGTCTGGGTGTCCCTCAGAGACTGATTCAGAGGTGAAGATGTATTCAGATGCCATAGGTCGTTCTCCCGGTAGATTCCTTGATACTATATTGTAATACCGGCCGTCACCGGATCTTATTAAGTTTCGAATCGGCGAATTTTACACGCCAATCTGCTTTTTGCATAATTCCATTTTCGTAAAATCAATCTTAATTGAGGTGCACTATGGTTCTACTCTCAACACCCATTTGTGATTTTGGACAAACTGCGGCCGATTTTAGTTTGCTTGGTGTAGATGGCAGTCAATGGACGCTGCAACAGTGTCAGGGGGAGAATGGTTTGCTGGTGACGTTCATCTGTAACCACTGTCCTTATGTGAAATCAATTATTGAGCGAATCGTCCGTGATGCGCGTGAGCTGCAACCATTGGGTATCAATAGTGTAGCAATTATGTCGAATGATGTGGCCTCCTACCCAGATGACTCTTTCGATAATATGCGGCATTTTTCAACTAAGCATCAGTTTACATTCCCCTATCTGCTCGATAGCGACCAATCAGTAGCCAAGGCTTATGGCGCGGTCTGTACGCCAGACTTCTTTGGCTACAATGGTGATCTACAACTGCAATACCGTGGTCGGTTGGATGAGAGTCGAATGGAGGCGGTGCCGGGTGCTAGACGTGATCTGTTTGCCGCGATGCAACAGGTGGCTGAGAGCGGTTGTGGTCCGAAAGAGCAGGTAGCTAGCATGGGCTGTTCGATCAAATGGCGCTAGGTAGGGAAACTCTGAATTGGAAATTCTGCTCATTTGGGGCAAACAACCTACTCTTTATTAATATCCCAATTGCCCCGCCCCTCATCTTGGGGGACAATACGCCGGTTTTTATCGTACTCCCTGATTTTGGGGGAAGCGTAATCTTTTAGACTCATTTTCAGGAGGGACAGATGTCCTCACGTAGAGAACTCGCCAACGCTATTCGCGCGCTGAGTATGGATGCCATTCAGAAGGCCAAGTCTGGCCACCCTGGCGCCCCTATGGGCATGGCTGATATCGCCGAAGTGTTGTGGAATGATCATCTAAAGCACAATCCCGCTAACCCCAATTGGGCAGATCGTGATCGCTTTGTACTCTCCAATGGTCATGCGTCGATGTTGCTCTACTCGCTACTGCATCTGACCGGTTATGATCTGAGCATCGAAGAGATCAAAAATTTCCGTCAACTCGGTTCCAAGACACCAGGGCATCCTGAGTGTACCGATACCCCCGGCATTGAGACCACCACCGGCCCGTTAGGGCAGGGCATCAGTAATGCGGTTGGTATGGCATTGGCTGAGAAGACCCTGGCTGCACAGTTCAACCGTGACAGCCATACTGTTGTCGATCATCACACCTACAGCTTCTTGGGTGATGGTTGCATGATGGAGGGCATCTCACATGAGAGTTGTGCACTGGCCGGTACGCTTGGTCTGGGTAAACTGATCGCCTTCTGGGATGACAACGGCATCAGTATTGATGGCGAAACCAAGGGGTGGTTTGGTGATGACACCGCAAAGCGTTTTGAGGCCTACCAATGGCATGTGATTCGTGATGTTGATGGTCACGATGGCGAGGCGATCAACGCGGCGATCATTGAAGCAAAGAACAATACCGATAAGCCGACTCTGATCTGTTGCAAGACTACCATCGGTTTTGGTTCGCCCAATATGGCGGGTAGCCACAACTGCCATGGTGCACCGTTGGGTGGTGAAGAAATTGTCTTGACCCGTAAACAGCTGGGTTGGGAGCATGACTCTTTTGTCATTCCTGATCAGGTCTATAGTGGTTGGAGTGCCAAAGAGCAGGGCGTAAGTAGTGAATCTGCTTGGGATCAGCGATTTGCCGCCTACAAAGAGGTGCACCCAGATCTTGCTGCAGAGTTTAGTCGCCGTATGGCAGGTGACCTGCCAACCAATTGGCAGGATGAAGCGGCCAAATTTATCGCTGAAATTAACGAGAAGGGGGAGTCCCCGGCCAGTCGTAAGGCGTCACAGATTGCTCTGAATGGTTACGGCCCACTGCTGCCGGAACTGCTCGGTGGCTCAGCTGATCTAACACCCTCAAATCTGACCGCTTGGTCAGGTTCACGCGCCATCACCGATGGCCATGAAGATGGCAACTACCTCTCATACGGCGTACGCGAGTTTGGCATGACGGCGATGATGAATGGTATCGCCCTGCATGGTGGTTTTATCCCTTATGCAGGTACCTTTCTAGTCTTCTCAGACTATGCTCGTAACGCACTGCGTATGGCCGCATTGATGAAGCAACGCGTTATCTCTGTCTTTACCCATGACTCGATTGGCCTGGGCGAAGATGGTCCAACCCACCAGCCGGTAGAGCAGACCTCAACCCTACGTCTGATGCCCAATATGCACGTCTGGCGTCCATGTGATGCGGTAGAGACCGCCGTGGGTTGGAAGGCGTCACTTGATAAAGCCGATGGCCCAAGCAGCCACATCCTGTCACGCCAGGGGCTGCCACATCAAATTAGAACCGAGCAGCAGATCAGCGATATCACCAAAGGGGGTTACACCCTGGTCGATTGTGATGGCACACCCGATGCGATCATCATCGCCTCTGGTTCAGAGGTGGGTCTGGCGGTTAAAGCGGCGGCAGAGAGTAGCAAGCAGATTCGGGTTGTTTCAATGCCGTGTACGGAAGCTTTTCAAGAGCAGGATGCCGCCTATCGTGAATCTGTGTTGCCGAGCAGCATCACTGCGCGCGTGGCTGTAGAGGCGGGTGTTACCAACTTCTGGTATCAGTACGTTGGGCTGAATGGTAAAGTGATCGGCATCGACCGATTCGGTGAATCAGCGCCGGCTGGCCAGCTTTTCGAGGCCTTTGGCTTCACAGTAGATAATCTTCTTAAGGCCGTAGACGAAGTCACCGCCTAAAATTACATTTCAGACGCTTACAAACAACGGAGAGAGACTATGACAATCAAAGTCGCTATTAACGGTTATGGCCGCATCGGACGTAATGTGCTGCGCGCACTCTTTGAATCTGGCCGAACTGACATCGAGATCGTTGCAATCAACGATTTGGGTGATGCAGCGACCAACGCACATCTGACCCAGTACGATACGGCACACGGCAAGTTCCCTGGTGATGTGTCAGTTGAAGGCGATTACATGATCGTCAATGGCAAGCGTATTCTTGTCTGTGCTGAGCGCGATCCAAACAATCTGCCTTGGGGCAAGTTGGGCGTTGATGTGGTACATGAGTGTACTGGTCTTTTCACCACCAAAGAGAAGTGTCAGCCGCACCTGAATGCCGGCGCTAAGAAGGTGATCATCTCTGCACCTGGTAAAAATGTGGATGCTACCGTGGTCTTCGGCGTGAACGAAGGCATTCTGAAATCTTCAGATACGGTCATCTCTAACGCCTCTTGTACCACCAACTGCTTGGCCCCAATGGTTAAACCATTGCATGAGCAGATTGGCCTTAACTCGGGTTTGATGACCACCATTCATGCCTACACCAATGATCAGGTGCTGACCGATAGCTACCACACTGACCTGCGTCGTGCCCGTTCTGCCACCATGTCGATGATCCCAACCAGCACTGGCGCTGCTGCTGCTGTAGGTTTGGTACTGCCCGAACTGAAAGGCAAACTGGATGGTTTTGCAATCCGCGTGCCGACCATTAACGTATCACTGGTTGATCTTAGCTTCTCTGCTGGCCGTGCTACCACGGTAGCTGAAGTGAATGAAATTATGCAGAAGGCGGCAGATGGGAAAGTATTGGCATACCATGATGCACCACTGGTCTCTATCGACTTCAACCACACCAGTGCCACCTCAAACTTTGACTCCACGCTGACCCGTGTTTCGTCTTGTGGAACCCTGGTCAAAGTCTGCTCTTGGTATGACAATGAATGGGGTTTCTCCAACCGTATGCTCGATACCACTGTTGCGCTGATTAACGCATAAGTCAGCTTGATGACGCAGAGCGCGGGTGCATTATCTACAGAGTGTGTAGGTGGTGTGCCCGCTCTACGTTTAAATGAATCGAGGCCTTTGTACACCCCATAATTTTTCCTCATTTAAAGCAGCTACTTTAGGTGCTGGGATGAAAAATTGTTTTTCGTGCAAAGATTTCAAATGGAATGAAAACGTGTGTTGTGAGGTGTATTGAATGTCCATAATGAAAATGAGTGACCTTGATTTGGCTGGAAAACGCCTGCTGATTCGTCAGGATCTCAATGTGCCTATTGCTCAGGAGCATGTCACTTCTGACGCACGAATTATCGCCTCACTGCCCACCATAAAACAGGCCGTTGAATCGGGTGCTCAGGTGATGTTGATCTCTCACCTTGGTCGCCCCACCGAAGGTGATCCAGAGGACAGATACTCACTACAACCCGTCGCCAACCATCTCTCAACCCTATTGGGTCAAGAGGTGCGTCTGGTTACTGACTACCTGGAGAACAGGCCACAACTCAATAATGGTGAAGTGGTGTTGTTGGAAAACTGCCGTTTCAATAAAGGTGAGAAGAAGAATGATGAGGCGCTAGCACGTCAATATGCAGCGCTCTGTGACATCTTTGTCATGGATGCCTTTGGTACCGCGCATCGTGCGCAGGCATCGACCTATGGTGTTGCACAATTTGCTACGGTTGCCTGTGCTGGGCCACTACTTGCAGGTGAACTGGCGTCATTGGCCGATGGTTTGGATGACCCCGCACGGCCGATGGCTGCCATTGTAGGTGGCTCCAAAGTTTCAACCAAACTGACGGTACTTGAGGCGCTCTCCCACGTGGTCGATCAGCTGATTCCTGGTGGCGGTATTGCCAACACCTTTATCGCTGCTGCCGGGTACAACGTCGGCAAATCACTCTATGAGATCGATCTGGTTCCCGAGGCCAAACGTCTGATGGCGCAGGCCAAGACCAATGGTAATGAGATTCCTGTGCCGACTGATGTGGTGGTGGGTAAGGAGTTCCATGAGTCGGCTGAAGCGACCGTTAAGCGGGTCGAAGATGTGAGTGATGACGATATGATCTTAGACATCGGCCCCGAGACTGCTGCCCGTTTTGCCGAGATGATGCAGCAGGCGGGCACCATTGTTTGGAATGGCCCGGTCGGTGTATTTGAGTTTGATCAATTTGGAAAAGGGACTAAGATTCTTGGTAATGCTATTGCAGACTCAAATGCCTTCTCAATTGCAGGAGGTGGAGATACCCTTGCCGCCGTTGATAAATACGGTATTGGTGAGCGAATCTCCTATATTTCAACTGGAGGAGGGGCCTTCCTTGAGTTTCTTGAAGGTAAAAAATTACCTGCTGTTGCCATATTGGAAATGCGCGCTGCTGAATAGCTTCGAGTGTTAACCTGGATCTGAAAACGCGGGCCCAATGGTCCGCGTTTTTTGTTGTATCAGAGATTCCCCAATCTAAAGTTTTTGTAATTAAAGTGAGAGACCATGCCAAGACGGACTAAAATTGTTGCGACACTCGGGCCAGCTACAGATCAGCCCGGTGTGCTTGAAGCGCTACTAAAAACAGGTGCAGACTTGGTGCGTATCAACTTCTCCCATGGGAAACCCGGTGAACACAAACGCCGGGTCGATCGAGTGCGTCAATGGGCTGCGAATAACAATAAAGAGATTGGCATCATGGGTGATCTACAGGGGCCAAAAATCCGTACCGGTAAATTCAAAGATGGCGCTGTTGTGCTGAACAAAGGTGCACGCTTTGTTCTTGATGCAGATCATTCACTGGAGGGTGGGGATATTGATCGAGTGGGCATCACCTATCGTGATCTGCCGGGTGATGTCGCGGTCAATGATATTCTGCTGCTAGATGATGGTGCCATCTCTCTTCGGGTTCGTCGTGTTGATGGTGTGCAGATTCACTGTCAGGTACATGTGGGAGGGAAACTCTCTGACAATAAAGGGATCAATCGTCAGGGGGGTGGCCTCTCGGCGCCAGCACTGACAGAGAAAGATCGTCATGATATTAAATTAGCGGCTGATCTGGGGGTGGACTATCTGGCCATCTCTTTCGTACGTAATGCAGAAGACGTCCATGAAGCGCGCAGTTTGCTACATGAAGCGGGTAGTAATGCCGGTTTGGTGGCCAAAATTGAACGGGCAGATGCGCTGGATGTAGTTGAGGAGATCATCGAAGCGGCTGATGCCATCATGGTGGCCCGAGGCGATCTGGGTGTTGAAATTGGTGATGCCAAGCTGCCAGAGGTACAAAAACGCCTTATCAAACAGGCGATAGAGATGAATAAGGCGGTGATCACGGCTACGCAGATGATGGAGTCGATGATTGAAAAACCGACCCCGACCCGCGCTGAGGTGTTTGATGTCGCTAATGCGGTGATCGACGGCACCGATGCGGTGATGCTCTCTGCCGAAACAGCAGCAGGCAACTATCCTGTGAAAGCGGTTCATTCGATGGCCAATATCTGCCGTGAGGCGGAGAAACATGCCACGCTGCGTCAATCGTCCCACCGTCTGAATACTGTTTTTGGTCGTGTTGATGAGTCGATTGCGATGGCCACTATGTATACGGCCAATCATCTTAAGGTGAATGCCATCGCGGCGCTCACCGAATCGGGTTTTACGGTACGCTTGATGTCGCGCATCAGCTCGGGTATCCCGATCTATGCGATGACCCGACACACCGCAACATGCCGTCGAGTGACGCTGTTTCGTGGTGTCTACCCTGTCAGTTTTGATACGGGCGATTCGCACCCTGAAGAGGTTAACCGTGACCTGATTAATGAGTTAATTGAGCGCGAAGCTGTCGCCAAGGATGACTTGATCATCATCACAAAAGGGGACCGTTCAGGTGTGGAGGGGCAGACAAACCTGATGAAAGTGATGCGTGTTTCTGATCATGCGCATCGCTCGAAAGAGTAAATTGTAACGTTGAGTCGTCACTAAGGGGGCCTCAAAACAGGACTCCCTTAAATAATCTAACTGTAATAAGGAGTTAATCATGGCCTTAATATCAATGCGACAGCTGCTGGATCATGCTGCTGAGTATGGCTACGGTATCCCAGCCTTTAATGTCAATAACCTAGAGCAGATACGGGCCATTATGATGGCTGCTGAGCAGACAGACTCGCCTGTTATTGTTCAGGCATCTGCCGGCGCGCGTAAATATGCTGGTGCCCCCTTTCTACGCCACCTGATTCTAGCCGCCATTGAAGAGTGGCCGCAGATACCTGTCTGCATGCATCAGGATCATGGCACCTCACCCGCTATCTGTCAGCGCTCCATTCAGCTCGGCTTTAGCTCCGTGATGATGGATGGTTCACTATTAGAGAATGGTAAAACCCCGTCTGATTATGACTATAACGTTGATGTGACTCGCAGAGTGGTTGAGATGTCACACGCCTGTGGCGTTTCGGTTGAGGGTGAGTTGGGTTGCCTCGGCTCACTGGAGACGGGTGAAGCAGGCGAAGAGGACGGCGTGGGGGCCGAAGGGAAGCTGGATCACAGTCAACTGCTGACGGATCCAGAAGAGGCCGCACAATTTGTCAAAGCGACCGGGGTTGATGCATTGGCGATTGCCATTGGTACCTCACATGGTGCCTACAAGTTTTCACGTCCGCCAACGGGTGATGTGTTGGCCATTGACCGCATCAAAGCGATCAATGCGCGTATACCAGATACCCACCTGGTGATGCATGGCTCATCCTCAGTGCCACAAGAATGGTTGGCTATCATCAATGAGTATGGTGGTGGCATGGGTGAGACCTATGGTGTGCCGGTAGAGGAGATTGTTGAAGGTATCAAACATGGTGTGCGCAAGGTCAACATTGATACTGACCTGCGTCTGGCCTCGACGGGTGCCATACGCCGTTACTTCCATCAGCACAATGCAGAGTTTGATCCGCGCAAATATCTCACCTCTGCTACCCATGCGATGCGGGATATCTGTATCAATCGTTATGAGGCATTTGGTGCTGCCGGTCAGGCAGGAAAGGTCAAATCGATCAGTTTGGAAGGTATGACCAGCCGTTACGAAAGTGGTGAGTTGGAGCCAAAAGTGAGCTGATCTTCAGCTCTTTTTGATAAGACGAGAAGGGCGTGTAGTTAAGAGGCTATGCGCCCTTTTTTTATTGGGGAGTAGCGCCAGTTATCTAACATTGGCATGGTCTAGAAACTCTGATGGACGTATGTTCCATTTCTCTGCTTCAACCGCACCAACAATGCTGATATCACTCTCCTCACATGAGAGGTCAATATCTACCGGGGTGAGGAATTTTCGTGTGATGGTATCGAAAATAATCCTTATCTTTGGTGACATCTGTCCCTTAATGCTCGACTCACAAACAACGGCTAGTTTGCCATCGTTTGTGGCTACGAGTGTGCCGATTGGGTAGATCCCTAAACAGTGAATGAATGGATAGACCAATTCGGAGTTAAATTTATCACTATCCCGCGCCAGCATTTTTAGTGCAGTGTGAGGTGATATCCCTTTTCTATGGATTTGGTTGGTGGTGATGGCATCAAAAACATCAGCGATGGCGGCCATCTGACCATAAAATGAGATATCACTGCCTTTGAGCTGTTTAGGGTAGCCTGAACCATCCATTCTTTCGTGGTGCTCAGCCGCAACTTGCATGGCAATTTCGGGTATACCTGGGGTTTTGCGTAGAATTTCCAGCGTCGCGTTTACATGCTTCTGGATGATAGCAAACTCACTGTCTGTCAGCTTTCCTGGTTTATTAAGGATGTTGGGAGGTATAGTCAGTTTTCCAAGATCCAGTAATAACCCCCCTAATCCGAGCTGTTTTAACTCATTTTTATCGAGTGCGAGGGCATTGCCAAAGACAATCAATAGGACAGAAACACCGACGGAGTGTTCAAAGGTGTAACGATCATGTTTGTTTATCCGTATTAAACCCAGCAAAGCATCGCTGTTTTCGCTGATAGATTCGATCATCTTATCAATAACAGGGCAGATCTCTTGAATGATGATAGGTTTGCCGTTGCTAACGCAATTGATAAGGTCCGTCATGGCATTAATAGCTTCGTGTTTTATCTGAGCCGCGAGCTTTAATGACTTTTTTAACGGGGCTCTCCCTTCAGTCTTGGCTTCACTGGTTTCTATTTCTGTTGGAGTCTCTTTAGGTGGTTTTTTTTCTGTGGAGGCTTGTTCAATATCGAGACCTTTATCAGTATCGATCATCAGCTCTTTTATATGGGTCCGCCTGATTTTTTTTATTTGGTCTAATGATAAGAGCTTGAACTGATTGACAGTGAATGGGTGATTTATCCAGCTGAGGTTTAAATCATGGATATACATCCCAACTCTCAGCTGTGCTGTTTGGATCGTCTTGATCATGAGGAAAAGATCATCCGTGAATAGACTCTCTGTTAAAACTCAATCATTGTTGTCGTACAACTTAAAGGTGAGGCACTATAAGCAGTGTGGTTACTCTTACATACTGTCATTCTAAGCTATCGGCAGGTAGAGAGAGGAAGTTTAAGCCAAAATAGTAATTAACCATATATTCTGAATGGTAAATGTTGGAGGCTTATTTTTTAGGGTTTTTCCCTATTAGTTCGATTTGATAACCATCGGGATCTTGTAGGAATGCGATGATCGTCGTTCCCGCATTCATTGGGCCAGCATCGCGGATGATCTCTCCACCAGATTGTCGCATTGCATCACAAGCGGCATAGACATCAGGAACCTCAACGGCAAGATGGCCAAACCCGCTACCAACCTCATATTTGTTGACACCCCAGTTATAGGTCAGCTCTAGCGCCGTATGTTGAGATTCATCCCCATATCCGAGGAAAGCGAGGGTAAACTCACCCTCCGGATAATCTTTTTGTCTCAGTAGATGCATGCCCAACACTTCCGTGTAGAAGTGAATCGAGCGTTCAAGGTCACTAACACGCAGCATGGTGTGGAGGAGTCGCATAGTATTATTCCGTATGTTTTTTTGTGGTATCTGATATTAGAGTGTATCTGGAGAAGCTCTGAACAGCTCTGCCTAAATATCATCAGACTTGTTCAGAGCTTCCCTGGTAATGGCTATATAGAGTGTGAATAAGATATAAACTATTGTCTATCTTGGCTTATCAGTATATATGTCTATTTGCCCACGACTGATATCATATTGTCAGTTGGATTGGCCAAAAATATAAATATGGGAGCTGTTGTTTTGGAAAGAAAATTATTACTGCTGATGTTGCTGCTAAGCTGTTTTAGTGGGGCGTTTGCCGCACCTAATGATGGTAGCGCTTCCACTGGGAGTACAGACATCTGTATGGAGTTTCTAGGGCGTGACTGTGATGCAGAACAGAGGCGCCTACTCCAGGAGTATGTAGGTAATATTGATATTCAGAGTTTATCGAATAAACTTCAGCAAGACTTTGCTGGTGCGCCACGCGCCTTTACTGCACTGCCAAAAGACCATGCCGGTTTTGTTAATTGGAATAAGTCAGTTACTGACGGCATTATTCGGCCACTGGGTACTCTGAATGGTAAGCCAGAAGAGGAAAATGAGGGCTATTTTGCCAATATGATGGTTTTTAATACCAAGGTGCCAGAGATTCCAAATGTCCTCTTTCCGCATGGTATGCACACCTATTGGTTGAGTTGTGAGAGCTGCCATCCGAAGCCCTTTAAGAAAAAGCGTGGCAGTAATGATTTCACCATGGGTGATATTATTCGTGGTGAGTTTTGTGGAAAATGTCATGGCAAAGTCTCGTTTCCCCCAGGCACCTTTAAGAACTGTAATCGCTGCCACATCCTGAGAAAGGAGGGCAAGACCCCATTTTGGGGAGATACTCCAAAATAGCACGGTTAACAGTGAGCAGATGATCGAAAAAAGGGTGGATGTTCTCCACCCTTTTTTTGTGAGCAATAGAGGCTATAAGCGCCTACCGTCAGAGTTTGCCAAAGCTGCATTTGACTTCAGTTGGATGTCACCTACCTTAAAGAGATAGGTGATTAGTTACAAAGCTCAGTATGCCTGTAGCTGTGGATGGTGAATATCACTATTCCACTCTCCGCGGTCGAAAACATGGAGGTAGATGATGAAGGGATATCTTTTTTAAAGCAATGGCTTCTGCTCGTGTTGCTTTCACTCAGCTCGTTACCTCTGCTGGGTACTGAAAAAATCCACCTCTACCTTGATGCCGACCGCACGGGTAGCCGTGCCTCTGGTGTTGCGATTGAGCAGGGGATACGCACTGCGCTGAGTGAAGTGGGCGATCGGCTGGCAGGTTTTGATGTGACGCTGCTTATTCGCGATCACCATGGCAGCTCACCACGTAGTCGGGGTCATCTTGAAGAGTATTTGGCTGATGGACGGGCCTTGGCTCTTTTTTCTGGGCTGCATTCACCACCACTCCTGGCCCATCGCCAGTTTATCAATAGAGAGGGAATACTGTTGCTGGATCCCTGGGCTGCTGCTGGCCCCATTACTCGAAGTGTTTCACCTCAAAACTGGATCTTTCGTCTTTCAGTCGATGATAGCAAAGCGGGTTATGTTATCGCGGAGCATTCGATTCAAAATGAGGGTTTCAAAAAACCTTTTTTGCTGCTGGAAGAGACAGGCTGGGGACGTTCTAATCTGAAGACGATGAGCCGTGCCCTTGAGGAGATGAAACATCAACCCGTAGGTGTGGCGTGGTTCAATTGGAGTTTGGGTGATAATGCTGCGCGTATTATTTTGCGGAATATTGCTAGCAGTGGGGCAGATGTCATCTTCATGGTGGCCAATGCTCCTGAGGGTGAGACCTTTGTGCGTGCCATGATCTCGCTGCCTGAAGGTGAATGGTTGCCGATACGCAGCCACTGGGGCATCACTGGTGGAGATTTCCCAAGGGTGATCAACTTAACCATTCGTGAGCAGATTGATCTCGCCTTTATTCAGACGCGCTTCTCCTTCATCAACCATGCCGACCAGCCAATGGCCAAGGCGGTGCTAGCTCAGGCACAACGGCTTTTCCCTGATGTGATAAAGAGTGGTGCAGATATCAAAGCGCCGACCGGTTTTATTCATGCCTATGACCTCACGCGTCTATTGATTGCAGCGGTTGATCAAGTAGGGTTGAGTGGTGATATTAAACAGGATAGGGAGAAGATTCGAAATGCTTTAGAGAGCCTTAACAAGCCGGTTAAGGGGTTGATAAAAACCTACCAACGTCCTTTCAGACCTTACAGTGACTCAGATCCTGATGCCCATGAAGCGCTAGGTAGAGATGACTTTGTGATGGCCCGCTATGGGAAAAAAGGCGAGATTATTCTGGAGCGATGAAGCGTGCCCCTAGTCTCCTTAAATCATCTTCTCGCCAATAAAGGCTGGTCAGTCTCCAGAGCACTGTCACTCTTTGTGGTGCTGAGTTTCCTGGGGCTAGGTCTTCTTATTGCGGTGCTGTTGTCGCTACGAATTGGTCAAGCGGTTGATGAGAGTCAGCAAACACACGTGACCAGCCAGATTCAGATGTTTGCCGATAATATTGGTGACTATGTGGTTGATCGTCAACAGGTACTCTCAGACCATGCACACTTTCCGGTGTTACTTCAGGGCCTAATGCAACCTGATGTTAACCGAGGTGTGATTGCAGATTTTATGGCGGATCTCACACTGCTTGGAGAGAAGCATCAAGAGGTGCTACTCGATTTTAAGGGACGGACTGTTCACGCCCGCCAGCAAAAACCGCACTTTGATTACAGTGAAGCCCCTTGGGTCAAGATGTTGATAAAAGGTGAGGCTAGCCGTTATCTCGGCATTAGTGAGAGTGAAGGCGTCTACTATTGGCGGATAGCACAATCCATTATCTATAACGGCTTTCCTGAGGGGATTGTGGTGGCAGAGATCCCCGTCACCGGACTGACCAAAAAGTTGCAGCAGGCGGATCACTTGGGTGGGCTTTTTATTGAGATGAGTTGGCAAGGGGAGGTGATTGAGCAGATCGGCCAGCCCATCACGGGTACGCAGTTGGAGATTGAGGGGGCCGTCCCAGGAATTAGCCTACGATTCCACATCAACAATGAAAAAGCAAAACAGGCTAGAAATAGCCTTTTGAGTGATATGGCGCTGTTGATATTTGGCATGTTGCTAATCATGGTCTGGATATCTATTCAGTTGGGGAAACGCTGGTTTGTCCGGCCTATTCAGCAACTGCAACAGTTTGCCACCTCCCTCTCAAACAGTGACCGGGTTGAAGAGGTCTCCATCAACCACTCCATCAGAGAGTTGGCGCAACTGGCGGCGGATCTCAACTACATGGCTGGACGTATCTACCAGCGTGAGGATGCCCTACGGAAAAACCGTGATGAGCTAGCGCAGCTAAATGCCGATCTAAAAGCGAGTCAGGCGCAGTTGATTCAATCTGAAAAGATGGCATCGCTGGGGACTATGGCGGCAGGTGTCGCCCATGAGATCAATAACCCGATTGGTTTTGTTAAGAATAATATCTCCATATTGCATGAGTATATGGATGTGATCGTGCCGATAGTGAAGGCGTGCTACCACCAGGCACAAGAGCGTTCTGAGCGTGACCCAGCGCTCCTTAAGTCGATTGAAAAACATCTGGGCAGTGAGAATCTTGACTACCTTCTGGAAGATATTGGCCCGTTGCTTGACGATACCAGCGAGGGGACTAAGCGAGTGGCCAATATCGTTGCAGGGCTGAAGAGTTTTGCTCGGCTGGATGAGTCAGAAGAGCGACTGTTTGACCTCAATGAGTCGATTGAAACCACCTTGCGAGTGGTCTGGAATGAGTTGAAATACAAGTGTGAAGTGCACAAATCGCTGGGCCAGATACCACAGATTTTTGGTAATCCAGGGCAACTTAATCAAGTGATCATGAATCTGCTGGTTAATGCAGCACAAGCGATTCCCGTTAAGGGAGAGATTAGTATCACAACGGAGCTATTGGAACAGCAGGTGGTGTTGACCATCTCTGATACAGGAGAGGGCATTGCTCCTGAGTACCTCGATAAAATTTTCACCCCATTTTTCACCTCAAAAGAGGTGGGCAAAGGGACAGGGTTAGGGCTCTCTATCAGTCATGGCATTATCGAAAATCATGGTGGAACGATTGATGTGGAGAGTGAGCTGGGTGTTGGTACAGAGTTTATCGTTCGCCTACCGGTAAAGAGAGATGAGATGAGCGTCGAAAAAAGAGCCATTCAAGGAGAAGAAAATGAGCCAGGATAGAACCCAGTCACCCAGTGCAATTCAGCTGCTGTTGGTCGATGATGAAGAGGCGGTGCTACGCAGCTTAAAACGGCTCTTTCGTGCCACTGGCTATGATATTTACACCACTACCAGTGGAGAAGATGCGCTCAAGCTATTGGCTCAGAGACCCATTGATATCATCATCTCCGATATGCGTATGCCCGGCATGAGCGGTGCTGAGTTCCTCGCCCATGCGGCAAAAGAGTGGCCCGACACCATTCGTATGGTATTAACAGGTTACGCCGACCTCAACAAGACCATCAGTGCCATCAATAGTGGTCACATCTACCGCTATTTCAGCAAACCCTGGGATGAAGAGGATATGCGTCTCTCACTCCATCGAGCCGCTGAGCAGGTCAGATTACAGAGTGAGAATCGGCGCCTGCAAAGCCTCACTGTACAACAGAACAATGAACTTAAATCACTCAATGCTGAGTTGGAAGTGCGGGTGGTCGCCCGCACCTCTGAGTTGGAACAGACCGCAGCTATGCTAGATAGCGCCTACGATGAACTGAAAGATAACTACAGGCACACAGTTGAACTACTTGCCCACTTAACCGACCTGCGATACTCCGCCACTCGAGGGCATGGAAGGCGCGTGGCAGAGTTGGCAAAACTACTGGCGCAGAAGTTAGATCTTGATCTACACACAATTGACAACATCAGGAGCGCTGGATTTCTTCATGATATTGGCAAAATGGTACTGCCCGATGAGTTGATCAAAGTCCCCCTCTCAACACTCTCTGATAAAGACCAGCAGCGAGTGGCTAAACACCCGCGATTGGGTGAAGCCGCGCTTATGGGGTTGCCTCCATTAAAAGATGTGGCGGCTTTGATCCGCGCTCACCATGAACGCTTTGATGGCAGTGGTTACCCCGATGGGTTAGTAGGTGATGCGATTCCTCTTGGTGCCCGCATCCTGGCGGTGGCTGAAGATTTTGATGAACTCTGTGTTGGCACACTCACCAAGCATGCCCACTCCTCTGATGAAGCGATCGACTATCTACGTAAGCGGAGTGGCAGTCGATATGACCCCAGTGTCATTGAGGCCTGCATTGCACTGAAGAGTGAGTTATCAAAAACACGTGAAGAGAGTGGGTCAGCGCTGCTCTGTATCACCACGCAGGATGCTGAACCCGGTATGGTGCTGGTGAGTAACCTAGTGAGTTCAGACGGTATGCTGTTGCTCACCACGGGTTACGAGTTGAATGAGGCCGTCATTGAGAAGATCAAAAGAATGGAACATGAAGATGGGAGTGGTTACACCTTGCAGGTTCGGCTAGAGAGTGGCGAGTAGTGTGATCAAAGGGGCGCTTTTGTTGCCATCTTTTCTACTAAAACCAATATTCAGAACAGTGTTAATCACCATCAAAATTGAGGTAACCCACCAGCTTAGCCGGTGAGACTTGAAGCGAACATTTTATAACAAACAGCCAACAAAAGTAGACCACAGAGAATCTAATATGATGTTCTCTGTGGTTATATCTAACCTCAGTCCGTTAAAGGCTACTGGCTTCAATAGTTTTACCAATAACTGACAGTGCATTGTGCTCAGAAAAGCCGAGTGCAGAGTAAAAGTTGGCAGGAATGCCCTCACGCTGAGTGATGAGATAGAGCTTGGTAATGCCCAGCTCTTGCAGCTGCTTCTCAAGAATCTCTATCAATATCTTGCCGACACCTTTGCGCTGAGTGTCGTGAGCAACACATATCTCTTTTAAATAGAAATATTTAGAGCCGTTCCACTGCTCAGTCTCACCGATCAAAAAGCCGATAAGGTGGTCACCATCCTTGGCCTGCATGGAGATCACACTCGGTGCCGCAAGGAAATTGCTCAGCCGCAGAATGACATCATCTAACAGCCACTCCTCACACCACGGCTTCTGTTTAAAAGTGGTTGAGTAGAGCTCTGCACAGCTGAGCAGATCAGCCTCTTTAATGGTTGTTAATGTAATGTCCATAGTGGTCACTTTGTGGAAATATTGCGTGATAATTGGGAAGGTTGATGTCTAGTTTAACACCATCTGAAGAATTCTCTCGTCAGTGACAGTGGCTACGCCCCGCTATCTTACATAGCCAATGATAGAGATAAAGTGGCTGATGGAACCCGCTAAAACAAACAGGTGCCAAATTCCATGCGCATGCCGGAGTTTGTTCATGTCGTCTAACACATAGAAGATGATTCCCGCGGTATAGGCAACACCGCCGATTGTCAGCCACACCACACCCGGCTCAGGGATCGCTGCCTGCAGATTGGAGTACTCTAGTACACACAGCCAGCCCATCACGAGATAAATAGGTGTTTGTAACAGCTCAATGCGTTTTGGCAGGAGGGTATCAAGCAGTATGCCGACAAACGCCAATCCCCAGGTAAAAGCCAGCATCAGTGGGCCATTGCCCTCACCTAATGAAACCAACATATAGGGTGTATAGGTGCCCGCAATGAGTAGATAGATCGAAATATGATCGATCTTCTGGAAGATCTTCTTGAGTCTGGGAGGGTGAAAACTGTGGTATAGGGTGGACATGGTATAGAGCAATACCAGCGTCAGCCCAAATATGGTGAAACTTAGGGTGAATAACAGCTCACCCTGCTGCATGCTCACTGTCAGTAACGCACCTAACCCCATCAATGCCAAGACCGCGCCAAGTAGATGCGTGATGCTGTTGAATTTTTCACCGTAATACATAGTGCGTAGTCTACTGCTTTCTAAATTAGAGGTAGTGCGTGAAATGCTTTTCCCCGATCATAGAGGGTACAAAGCGGCATTAACAGCTAGCCATCTTCAAAAAGTAAGAATAGATAACAAAAAAGTGGGTATCCACTCCATTGGCCTAATATGGCTGTAGGTGCACATTCATGTGCACGTTTGCAGGTTCGGCTGGTCGCATAAATGCAACCCTACACGAGCATAAAGTGTCTGGAGTGGAAAAAGGCCAATGAAGTGGATACCCCTTAACAAAATTTAGGGGTAATGGCTGGGAAGCTTCACTATAAGTGAGCATTTGAACCCTTGGGGACGTTGGCCAGAAAAAGATGGAAGATAAATTTGATACCCCTTGCTGCCCCCTATGCAGCAGCTTAGATATCGCCCCATTTTTTGCGGACAGAAGAAGAGCCTACTTACGCTGTTGTGAGTGTAAATTGGTCTTCGTGCCGCAATGCTATTGGCTTTGCATTGAGGATGAAAAGGCGATTTATGATCTGCATGAGAACGATGCAGAGGATCAAGGCTATCGCCAATTCTTATCGCGATTGAGCCATCCGCTATTAGAGAGGCTGGGCCCTAATAAACAGAGGGGGCTGGATTTTGGTTGTGGCCCCGGCCCGGCTCTGTCACACCTATTGGAAGAGCAGGGGCATCAGATGGATCTCTATGATCCACTCTATTTCAACGACCCTTCAGTTTTGTCTAACCGTTACGACTTTATATGCAGTACTGAAGTGGTGGAGCATATGCATGACCCTAACAAAGATTGGGACAGGCTATTTAAGATGCTAAACCGAGGCGGCTGGCTCGGCATAATGACAAAGTTGGTTATTGATAAACAGGCCTTCAGTCGCTGGCACTATATCCATGACATGACGCATATCTGCTTCTATAGCCGAGAGACCTTTGACTACCTTGCGCAACGTTTTAAGGCTGAACTCAATTTTGTTGCGAATGATGTGATGCTGTTCAAAAGCGAAGATGCAGGGAGTTGATGGTAACTTTATATTTGAGCCTGTGTGGCGAACCAAGGATTATTAAAACTGGTTTGATCAGGGGTTTCCTCGCCTACCCCCCTGAAACATACTGTTTCAGGGGGGGGCTGTTTTATTAGACAACCTTCCTTAGTTCGTACTCTATAATGCCTTCAGCACCCACTTTGCCTAGTGCAGGCATCAAGTCTCTAACATCACTCTCATTGACGATGGTTTCAACGGCCAACCAATCTTTGCCATAGAGATGGCTGATTGTGGGGGCATGCAGTGACGGCAGGATTTCAATCAAACTCTCTAAGTTCTCTTGAGAGACGTTCATTTTGAGTGCTACTTTTTGTCGAGCAGTTAATGCCGCTTGCAACATGAGTGCTATCTGCTCTATTTTTCGCTTTTTTTCAGGGTCATCAAGAGCCGCTTGGTTGGTGATTAGGCGGGTGTCGGTGAAGAGTAGGTTCTCAACAATTCGCAGGCCGTGTGCGCGAATAGTGCTGCCGGTTTCAGTGATCTCAACCACGGCATCAACCAACCCTTCGACCACTTTTGCTTCAGTGGCTCCCCAAGAGAACTCCACTTCTGCATTGATGCCGTTCTGCACTAGGAAACGTTTGGTAAAGCCGACCAACTCTGTCGCAATTTTTTTGCCTTCCAGATCTTGAATTGACTGAATGGGTGACTCTTCGCGGACAACCAGTACCCAGCGGCAGGATTGGTCAGAGGCTTTTGAGTAGACTAGTTTGCAGATCTCAATGACATCTGCTTCGGTCTCCAAAATCCAATCAAGCCCGGTTAGCCCTAAATCAAGTGTGCCATTGGCAACATAGGGTGCCATCTCTTGTGAACGTATTAATGCACATGAGATCTCTGCATCGTCGATATCGGGGTAGTAGTTGCGTGAACGTGGCGAAATTTTCCAGCCAGCCTGAGCAAAAAGAGAGAGGGTTGAGGTTTCAAGACTGCCTTTGGGTATACCGAGCTTGAGTTGCATAGAGAGGGTTCCTTATAACACCTGGTCTGTTCTCTTTTAGTAACTACCCTGCACGCCCAACTTTGATAGGACAGTTTTTAGGCGCAGCCTAAGCAGTTACTGGAGATTGTTATTGAATAATTGATTGAGGCGCAGAATAGGTGAGTTACTCACTTTCTGCAAAAAGAGTTGATGGTGAGATGTTGGTTAGCTGTTTTGTCATGCCGCTAGAGATGATATAGCGGCCATCTACCACCTCAATATGTGGTGGATAGCTGTTGCGTTCAAATAGTTGATAACCTTTGCGCATCTGTTGCCAAAAGCCTATCCAGGGAGATTGACGGTAGTAATCCATATTCAGCCCATTCATACGGAAGGGGAAGATATGGATGGGGATCTCATGCTGGCCAGCAGCAAAGGCTTGGCCGACTACCGTATAGATATCTTCAATGTAACGATCAGTCATGGCATAGCACCCTTTTGAGACGCAATCACCATGAATCATCAGTGCGCTGCCGGTGCGCCCATGGGCGCGGTCATACTCATTTGGAAAGCCGATATCCAAGGCGAGGTGGAAGCGGCTATTGGGGTTCATTCTATCGGCTGTTAGCGAGTAGAACCCCTCTGGGCTCTGCCGATCTCCTTCAAACAACTTAGGGCCTGTTAAACCGGAGTAGTGGCAGATGGGAAAGGTGTTACGTAGCGTGTAGTGGCCTGGACTGTTCTCCTGCCAGATCTCTAATGTACGCTCCTCCTTGAACAATCGAATATAGATGGGCGCTACGGTCTGGTTTTGGTTTGAACTGGATGGTAAGAGAGCAGGGGTTGAATCTTCAATGTGGTTGCTGGAGGCAAAAGTGGCACCACTACAGAGAGCGGTTAGGAGAAGCAGGATGAGTGATGCGGTTGAAAATTTCATGCTGACGGAATATTAGCATAGATTTTTAGTGTGCCGGGTCTGTCCGCTTTTCATTGGTTGACTTAAAATTCGGCATGCCTTAGCCTCAAATGAGGAGTGGCCATCGTTTGGTACAAAGTTGCCACGTTTAATTTAGGGTGTGGTGCTTAGCCATTCCCCTGTTTTGTTTGATCAATTTGATTAATTAACTGTTTTGTAAAGGTGTTTTGGATGGGGCTGCTTGACGATTTAAAATCTGAAGCTGAAAAACTTCAGAATCAGCAATCATCTGATGAAGTGAGTAAGGAGAGGCTAGAGGCCATCTATAGGGAAGATATCAACCCCAAGATGCAGATGATCTCCAACTATTTTACTGAATTTGTTGATCAGCTGAATATTCTCAAACCTGCAACCGCGGTGAGTTACACCATTCCCGGTTATAAAGAGGTGACGGGGCTGATTCAGCAAAACTACAGCATCAGAGCAGATAGTTTTGAGAATATGAAGAAGCTTCGTCTGCGCTTCAGTGCTGAGTTACCCCATGAAATTGAATTTTCAGTCACCCCTAAAGCCAAAGCAGCTGAAACTCGCAGCTTTCTAGAGCAACAAAATTTTACCTTTTCAGAGTGGCCTGTACGAGATGCCCAGCAACAGGTGATTGGTATCACCTGTCAGGTAAAACTCAAAGTTGAAATTATGTTTATGTTTCAAGCTGACATAGAGAATAGTGCTATTAAGCTGAGCATTGTTAATTTTGAAAATTTTGGTGTCGAGAGTAAGAGCTATCGCCCCGACTCCATAAATGAGAGTTGGTTGGAGGATATCGGACACTATATTCTTCGCGAAAACGAGACACTGCACACTCTGGAAATTTCAGATGAAATTAAGCAGCAGCTCAGGGATCAGCTGAAACGTGAAGCGCTGGGTAGAGCAAAAGAGATGAAAGCGATGGAAAAATTGCGCGCTCAGCAAGCGCTAGAGCAGGAGCAGAAAGAGAATCGTTTTATTAAAATGTTTAAGAAGACGATTAAAGGCAGCAAGCGCTAAGAACCTAGCTTACACTTCCACTGCTTAATCCTAATCCCACAATCACCTCTTCTCAAGTATACTCAGTTGGCCTCTTAGAGCGGGTAGATTTAACCTGACTTATTCTGAACTTGCTTAGAACTCATCTAGATGATCTCAATTCTTGATCGCCATATTTTCCTCGATTTGCTGAAGGCGCTACTGGCGGTGCTTTTGGTGCTGTCGTTGATTATCGATGGCCTTAGCTTTATCCAATATTTGGAGCGGGTCATCAATGGTGAAATCAATGCCGATGTGGTGCTCAAACTGCTTGGCCTTGAGACTCTGCGTTCAACCCCTCGTTTGATCCCCCCTGCGTTTTTTCTCGCTATTCTCTATGTCATCGGTGGTATGTATCGTGATAGTGAGATGGTGGCCCTGCACTCATGTGCGGTTAGCTCTGCCCGTGTCTATCGCCCCGTGGTGGCATTGGCGCTGCCATTAGCAGCCGTAACCGCTTGGTTAACGATGAGTGTTGCACCGTGGGCGAGTGGCGAAATCTCAATGATTCGTATGGATCAGAAAACGGCGGCCGTTGAGTTGATGGGTATCTCTGAGGGGCGCTTTAATGAGTCGAATCTGGGTGATACTGTCTTCTATGTCAAAGAGATGAGCGGAGATGATCACCTGATGAAGGGTCTCTTTGTCTACTACAAACAGCAGGGCAAGAGTGGGGTGATTGCGGCGAAGGAGGGTTATCACACCCGAGATGACACGACGGGGGGACGCTATCTGGTGTTGACCCAGGGACACCGCTACGAGGGGCAGCCTGGTGAGGCGAACTACTCCATCGCCAGCTTTGATACCTATGCGCTGCGCATTGGTGATAGCGATGAAGAGCGCGTCTCAACCTCCCGCAGTAGTTTGCCAACCGCTCTGCTGATGGCCTCGGATCAGATTAAACTTCAGGCCGAGCTACAAGAGCGAATCTCCGTTGCCCTACTGGTGTTGGTGATGGTGCTGTTGAGCATTCCACTCAGTCGATCTCTGCCGCGCCAGGGGCCGCATGGTCGCATCATTCTGGGTTTCTTTGTCTACTTCTTCTATTTTAATCTGGAGGCGCTCTCCAAAGGGTGGATGGTGGATGGTCTCACCAGTCGTTGGATGGGCATGTGGTGGCTACATCTGTTGGCCGCTGCACTGGTCATGCTCTATCTATTGATGGATCGGCCGCTATTCAGACGCTTGAGACGGCAGTTGAGGCGCTCAAATTGATTGCGACACGGTTAGATCGCTACATCGGACGAGCCATTGCATTTGGCACCCTGATGTCACTCACGGTACTGGTCTTTTTGATCGGTTTCGGTGAGCTGATGTACCAGCTTGATTACAATGTTGGCAAAGGCAACTTCACCACCAACAATGCGTTGCTTTACACGCTATTGATACTGCCCCGCTTGGCCTATGAGTTGATCGCCCCCGCTGCGCTGCTCGGTAGCTTGATCGGCTTGGGTGGGTTGGCCAACAACTCAGAGCTGATTGCCATGCGTGCGGCGGGTATTTCGCGTGGCCGCATTCTACTTTCGGTGATGAAAATAGGCATGCTGATGCTGATGGTGGTACTGGCCATTGGTGAACTTTTAGCCCCCATTTCTGAGTTGAAGGCACAGAAAATTCGTTCTGAAGCGATGGCGAGCCATGCCGCTTATCGTTCCAGTTTTGGTTTTTGGGCGAAGAGTGGTGACAACTATATCAATGTCGAGATGGCCATGTCGGGTAACCGTCTGGGCGGTGTCACCATCTATGAGTTTGATGATGAAAGAGAGCTACAACGCACCACCTGGGCCAAAACGGCCGAGTTTAAAGATGAGCAGTGGCTGCTGAGCGGGGTGAAGCAGAGTGAGATCTCAAAAGAGAGAGTGACGACATCCCAACAGGCGGAACTCGCTTGGCCACAGCTGTTGGATGAGTCGCTGCTTGAAGTGCTTGCGGTGCAGCCACACATGCTGCCTATTTGGGGGCTGAGCCGCTATATCGACTATCTGCGCAGTAATGGCCAGAACCCCATCAACTATGAGGTGGCCTTCTGGAGCAAAATTATCGCCCCCTTTGTGCTATTGACCATGTTGGTGGTCTCAGTGCCATTTGTGGTGGGGCCGATGCGAAATGTATCGATTGGTCAGCGCATTTTTGTCGGCACGCTATTCGGTATCAGCTTCTTTCTGATCAACCGTTCATTTGCCTTTCTTGCCGTGGTATATGAGTTGAACCCACCGCTTATCGTCTCGCTACCCACCATCGTCTGTCTAATGTTGGCGGTATGGATGTTCCGCCGACTGCACTGATTTACTATATTGCGACGATCAGGGCTTCAAGAGTTATTAAGATCGAGGCATGTTCCGTAGGCAATGGTCACGCCCTTGCCAAGAGACATAACGCGGAGCTGGACAGTCACTAACCGCCTGCATAGCAGGAGACTTGAGGAAAGCCCCTGAAAGGGACTATTGGTTACGTGCTTAGGAAAAAATAACCTCCCCACTGGCTGAAAACAGATATAACCACAGAGGGCACAGAGACCCCAAGATGATTATTTCCCCCTTCTCTGTGCCCTCTGTGTTCTCTGTGGTTTATCTAAATTTGAATCGCTATCTGTCTAATTCCCCGCTGCTTGCAGTGAAAGATTTTTGCAGGTGCGGCTTCAGCCACATACGTTCGCCTAAAGGCAAACCTACAAATAGAATACCCTGTCTGCTTGCGGCGGGGGTGTTTATTGAAGCCTCCAGTTGATTGTTACAATATCAATGTTTTCTTAGTAAGTTATTCAGGTGTGATGCCATAGCGATCCATATAGCAGCCTGAGTTAAGAATTCTGGGGTGTGAATAGAGCTTGTTGATGATCGGTTTGAGTATCTTCTCTTTGTAACTGGCAAAGTCAAAACCCTCTGCCACTAGAATGGAATGTGGGCCGTGAGGTGCGCTCAACTGCTCAAGTTTGACCGCTCTAAAAAAGCTGCGGTAGTAATCAAGGTTGTCTCTCTGCTTTGGCAACATGATGACAAAGTCCCCCTCATCAAACTGCGCGATGTCGACAAAGATGTCATCATTTCGGCCAAACTTCGAATCTGAAAACATGAAGACTGCATTGATCTCGTTATTGTTGAGTATTGACGAGAGCGGGTACTCCTCAGCCATCACCGACCGGTTGGGGAATCGTCTATTCAGCGCTTCACCAATGTGACCATTGGTGAGATCCTGATAAAAACCGTAGCTCTGCTGCGCCTTTTGTACCGCTTTGTTGTCACTCAATAGATTGCTGCCAAGCACCCATAGTGCGGCAAATAGAATCGCATAAAAGAGTGCTGCATAGCCGAAGTTATAGCGCATAAGCGCTTGGCTAATGGGTGGGTGTCTGTTGGCCTCGGCGACCGCTAAAAGGCCAAAGAAAGAGAGTGGAATACCCCAGTGAATGCCAAAATGGCCACTCGCCACAGAGGCGCTGAAGACCACCAGCAAAATGATAAAGAAGAGGGGTATGAAAAAAGGCGGGCTGTTCGCCGTTTTATCTTCGCGTTTGAACGCGCTGTAGTGCCTCACCATTCGGTAGGTCAGCACCGGCCCCAGTATCACCATCATGGTCAAAATGAACTCAATAGCGCCACCTAATGGGGTGCCTTTTTTTCTATGCAGAAAATTGAAGGCGAAGTTGATGGTGCAGTTGTTGTAGTTCCAGTAGAGATGGATGCAGAAGAGGGCGGTTGAAACCAGAGCGATAATCGAGAGTTTCGTCAGAATGAATTTCTGATATCGGGAGAAGTTAATAAACAGGAAGATGACCAGTGCGATGACATACATTGCTGCGAGATATTTGGTCAGCATCGCCAGCCCTAAAATCACTCCCGCTAATAGTGCATATATATAGCTTGCCGTTGGGTTGTTCTGTTCAGATTTGATCGATAGATAGCTGCAACAGACAAACAGAATCGATAGAAAAGTGACAATGGTATCATTGAGGTACATGCCGAATGCCAGCATATTGACCGGCAAAACATACCAAGCGATGGCGATTGTTAGTGCGCTCAGTGGATCGGTCAGTCGGCGGGCGATGGCGGCAAAAAGCGCTAGTAGAGAGAGCCCCATGGAGAGTGATAGGAGGCGAAGCAGCAGCTCCTCGTGTTGAAAATAGGAGAGCAGATAGGCGATCCAACCGGTCATGGGAGGATGGTCGTAGTAGCCGCCACTGAGGTGATCTCCCCAGCTGACAAAATAGGCTTCATCCTCAATAACAGGCAGAAACCAGATGGCGATTATCTGCAATAAAATGGCACTGGCGATGATCCAAAGGTGGCCACTCTTGGCTGACTCTTTATGCAATCCAATGCTCATAATGGGGCGAGGCCTTTGCCTGAATTTTAAGGAGCAGAAGGGTACTATCACGCCTGTTTGGAGTCAATGCCAGCGCCGCTTTGATGGCTATACGCTATAGGCTTTTTTTGATAATATTCATCGGCTTGGATCTTCAAATGTACAACTGTTTGATGGCATGCCTTTAGATAGCGCTCCCTCTGATTTCATGCAAATATATTTCACAATATCAATGACCTTCTTAGTAAATCACTTATCGATTTAGCCACATGGTTGCAACCCGGAAAAATAAAAATGGCGCATGAAAAAATGGCGCATCCACGGCTGGTGCGCTCCCTCATCTTCTCGGTGTTGGCCGCCACCGTTATCTATGGCCTCTCTGTCATCTCAAGTGATCTTGGTGCGGTGAGTGCCTCATCAGCAAAATTTGGCTGGTCAGCATGGTTGCTGGTGCTGGCGCTTTCTTTGGTCAACTATCTGCTGCGCTTTGTCCGTTGGCAGCTCTATATCAAACAGTTCAGTGATGACGTGCCGCTGCTGGCCAACCTGACCTACTATCTGGCTGGTTTTGCCTTTACCACCACCCCGGGTAAGGCGGGTGAAGCGGTGCGCTCTCTCTATCTTAAACGGCATGGTGTCGCCTATACCCACAGCCTCGCCGCATTTTTTACCGAACGTTTTATTGATCTGATCACCATGGTACTGCTCTCACTCTTTGCCGCCATCGCATTTCCAGATTTCCGCTGGCCGGTTTTATGGGTGGCTGCTCTTTTTGTCGGACTGCTACCGCTGATCCACAGTATGAAGATGCACCGCTTTTTAGAACAGCTGCGGTTGCGCATACCCTCAGAAAAGATTAAATCGATGGGTGAACGTCTATTGGTGTTGCTACGTTCCGCAGCCGATCTATTGAAAGCGGGGCCACTCTACTCTGGTTTGGCCTTGGGCCTGATCGCTTGGGGTTCTGAAGGTGTCGCCTTCTATATCATATTGGATACCTTGGGGGTATCTTCCCCCTTTGGGGTGGCTATTGGCATCTACTCGATCAGTGTGTTGATTGGTGCCCTCTCGTTTATTCCGGGAGGGTTGGGTAGCACCGAGGCGGTGATGGTGCTTCTATTGACGCTGATTGGGGCTGATATGCCCACTGCTATTGCTGCCACCCTGATATGTCGAATTACTACGCTCTGGTTTGCCGTTATTATTGGCGCTATCTCCATGGCAATATTGGAACTCCAAGATAAGCAGCGCCAAAAACAGATCAAGTTATGACAAAAATAGAAGATATCAACAACACCTCATCTAATGAGCAAAATATAAGGCCCCTCTGCGTAGATTTGGATGGCACCCTGCTGCGTACCGATCTACTGGTTGAGTCGTTCTTTTTGTTGCTCAAAAGAAATATGCTCTATCTCTTTCTACTGCCGTTTTGGTTGCTGAAAGGCAAGGCGCACCTCAAACAACAGATTGCTGATCGTGTCGATATTGATGTCTCGCTGCTGCCCTATCACGGCGATTTTCTCGACTATCTCAAGCAGCAACATAGCACGGGTCGTCGGCTTATTTTGGCCACGGCATCGAATAAGAAATTTGCCGAAGCGGTGGCTGAACATGCCGCCATTTTTGATACGGTGCTGGCCAGTGATGCTGAGACCAATCTCTCAGGCAGTCGCAAGCTTGCCCCACTGGTTGCGGAGTTTGGTGAGGGTGGTTTTGACTACGCTGGCAACGCCATGATTGACTTCAAAATATGGCAACATGCGGCTGAAGTAATCTTGGTCAATCCTGAGCGGGGAGTGAAAAAGGCGGCTGAAAAAGAGGCTTACGCCATACGTCTATTTGATGATCGTCAGGGCCATCCCTTAACGCCCTATCTGAAGGCGATGCGGCTGCACCAATGGCTGAAGAATCTGCTGCTGTTTGTGCCACTGGTGATGGCGCACCAGTTTACCGACTACCAGTTACTCGGTCAGGCCATGCTTGCCTTTTTGGCCTTTGGCCTTTGCGCATCAAGCGTCTATCTACTCAACGATCTCTTGGATCTGCCGGATGACCGGCGTCACCCCACCAAATGTAACCGTCCATTTGCTGCGGGCAGGCTCTCGATTGTCACGGGTACGCTGTTGATGCCGGTGCTGTTGTTGCTCGCCTTTGCCATTGCGCTACTACTCCCGATTAAATTTTTTCTGGTGTTGCTGATCTACTACGCATCAACCTTGGCCTACTCATTCAAGCTAAAACGTGTCGCTCTGGTCGATGTGTTGGCCTTGGCGGGGCTCTACACCATTCGCATTATTGCCGGTGCGGCGGCGGTGTCAGTGATACCTACCTTTTGGTTATTGGCCTTCTCGATGTTCCTCTTTCTCAGCTTGGCCTTGGTGAAGCGTTTCACGGAGCTTTTGGCGCTGGATAAGAGCGGCCAATCGGATGCGGCGGGTCGCGGTTACAGTGTGGTAGATCTAGAGACACTGTCGCACTTTGGCAGCACCAGCGCCTACATGGCGGTGCTGGTGTTGGCACTCTATATCAACAGTGAGACGGTGAAAGAACTCTACTCACACCCCGAGGTGATATGGCTACTCTGTCCACTCTTACTCTATATGGTGACCCGCATCTGGTTGCTGGCAAGACGTGATCAGCTGCATGAAGATCCGGTCATCTTTGTCATAAAAGATCGCACCACTTTGTGGATTGCCATGATGGGCGCTCTACTATTATGGCTGGCGGTGTGAGATGGCAGAGAGCCGCTATCAATCCTGGGGACGCTATCCCAAAGTAACGCAACATGCCGTCGATTATCTCTGGCGGGCTGACCCGCTGCCACTGGCCGCTACCGATAACAGTACATTTTTGCCGTTTGGTAATGGCCGCAGTTATGGCGATGTCTGCCTCAATGGCGGCGGCACGCTTATCGACTGTCGGGGGTTAAACAAGTTTATCTCTTTCGATACGACGTTGGGTATTCTGCGTTGTGAGTCAGGCGTTCTGCTCTCTGAGATCCTGCAAATTATCGTACCAAAGGGGTGGTTTTTAGCAGTCACACCCGGCACCCAGTTTGTCACGATGGGGGGGGCTATCGCCAACGATGTGCATGGCAAAAACCACCACAGAGCGGGCACCTTTGGCTGTCATCTCCGCTGTTTTGAACTGCTCCGGTCAGATGGCTCACGTCTCCTCTGTAGTGCTGATGAGAATGCTGAACTGTTTCATGCGACGATTGGCGGGTTGGGGTTGACCGGCATCATCACCTGGGCTGAAATTCAATTGAAAGCGATCAGCTCTCCGCTCATTGAGCAAGAGGTGATCCGTTTCAGCAATCTTGATCAGTTCTTTCTATTGGCCAAAGAGTCAGACCTGACGCATGAGTACACCGTCGCCTGGATTGACTGTTTGGCAAAGGGAAAAAAGCTGGGCAAAGGGCTGTTTGTGCGTGGCAACCATGCAGAGGAGCGGGATACACCGCTGAGCAAAAAGGCCTCTCGGCCTCTACCATTTCCAATTGATCCCCCTTTTGCACTGGTCAACGGCCCAACACTGAAGCTGTTCAATACCCTCTACTACCATAAGCAGTGTGGTGAGCGTAGCCATGACAGTGTCCACTATGAGCCATTTTTCTATCCATTGGATGCGATAGAGAATTGGAACCGTATCTACGGATCAAAAGGCTTTTTCCAGTACCAGTGCGTTATTCCGCCAGAGAGTGCCGCCGCAGCGATCAGAGAGATTCTTCAGCGCATCTCCAATGCGGGTGCCGGCTCTTTTCTTGCCGTATTGAAGATGTTTGGTGACAGACCATCACCTGGCTTGCTCTCATTCCCATCACCGGGTGCGACGCTGGCGCTCGATTTTCCCAATGGTGGGGAGAAAACCCTACGCCTGCTTGAGTCGCTTGATGAGGTGACCCGTGCGGCAAATGGCAAAATCTACCCGGCAAAGGATGCAAGAATGAGCGCTGAAGATTTTAAACAGCAATACCCAAACTGGGTGAAGTTAGCACCCTATCTAGATAACAAACTCTCCTCCAACTTTTGGCAACGAGTCACGGCATAATAGACATGAAAAAAATATTAATAATTGGCGCACTCTCTGCAATTGCACAAGCGACCGCTCGGCAGTTTGCCGAGTCGGGTGATGCGCTATTTCTAGTGGCGCGCGATCAAAGCAAGCTCAACGTGCTCGTTGAAGATCTCCGCGTTAGAGGGGCTGCGTCAGTTGAGAGCGCACTGCTCGATGTTTTAGATTACGATCAACATCAGCCTACGCTTGAGGCCGCTATTGCAGCGATGGAGGGCGTCGATATTGCGCTGCTGGCGCATGGCACACTGCCCCACCAGAAAGCGTGTGAAGACTCTTTTGAGGTGGCTAAAAAGGAGTTTGAAGTCAATGCCATCAGCTCAATATCACTGCTCACCCATATCGCCAACTACTTTGAGCAGAAAAAAGCGGGTACCATCGTCGCAATCTCCTCGGTTGCTGGTGATCGAGGGCGGCAAAGTAACTACCTTTATGGCTCAGCAAAGGGTGCATTGACCCTCTTCCTGCAAGGGCTTAGGAATCGCTTGTACAAGTCAGGGGTTGCAGTGATCACCATTAAACCCGGTTTTGTCGATACCCCCATGACGGCAGAATTTACCAAAGGGGCGTTGTGGGCAAAACCAGAAAAAATTGCCGAATGCATTGTGCAGTCGATCAACAAAAAACGTGATGTTGTCTATGCACCATGGTTTTGGCAGATCATCATGCTGGTGATTAAACTTGTGCCTGAAACGATCTTTAAACGCCTCAGTTTGTAAACGTACTAAAGGGCACCTCTATTAATTCATGGATGAGCAGCTTGAACCCATAATCCCCATATTGATTTACGGCTGAGAAAACTAATCTGATGAGCGCTTCTCAGCCCTTGCTGCTTATGACTATCTGGACTAAATAATATTAGAATGCTCCAGCTCAGAAAGTATTTCTGAGCTGGAGCATAAAAGTAAGCTTTGAATATGCTTTAACTTACCTCATCTATAGAAACGCCCAGCGCGGTAGCTACACCCTTACCGTAATCTGGATCTGCTTTTAAACAGTTACTGATATGACGCTTCTGAATCTGGAGTGAAGCACCTCCAACTGAGCGGGCAGTATTATCAAATAATAACTGCTGTTGCTCTGGACTCATCAGACGAAACAGATCACCCGGCTGGGAGTAGTAGTCATCATCTTCACGGTGATTCCAGTGATCCGCTGCGCCATCAATTGCCAGTGGAGGCTCTTTGAAATCAGGCTGCTCTTGCCATTCGCCCAGGCTGTTTGGCTCATAACCCTTGGTGCTGCCGTAGTTGCCATCAACTCGCATGGCGCCATCACGGTGGTAACCATGCACAGGACAACGCGGTGCATTGACAGGAATGTGGGCATGGTTAACACCAAGTCTATAACGCTGTGCATCGCCATAGGAAAAGAGCCGTCCCTGCAACATCTTATCGGGAGAAAAACTGATACCCGGTACGATGTTTGCCGGGTTGAATGCCGACTGCTCAACCTCTGCAAAATAGTTGTCTGGATTGCGGTTAAGCTCCAGCACACCCACATCCATCAGGGGGTAATCACCATGCGGCCATACTTTTGTAAGATCGAACGGATTAATGTGATAGCCATTGGCCTCTGCCTCTGGCATAACCTGTACCTTGAGTTCCCAGCGAGGGAAGTCGCCATTCTCAATACTATCGTATAGATCTCGTTGCGAACTTTCACGATCCTGACTAATTAGTTCAGCGGACTCCTGATCCGTCATATTTTCAATGCCCTGCATGCACTTAAAGTGAAACTTAACCCAGAAGCGTTCATTTTCGGCATTGATAAAACTGAAGGTGTGGCTGCCAAACCCATGCATGTGGCGATAGGATTTGGGGATGCCTCGGTCACTCATCACCACGGTGATTTGGTGCAGCGCCTCTGGCAACAGTGTCCAGAAATCCCAATTATTATCAGCACTCCGAAGATTGGTGCGTGGGTCACGCTTCACTGCATGGTTCAGATCAGGAAATTTTAGTGGATCACGCAGGAAGAAAACGGGCGTATTGTTACCGACAAGATCCCAGTTACCCTCTTCTGTGTAGAACTTGACCGCAAAACCACGGATATCACGCTCGGCATCAGCGGCACCTCGCTCACCCGCTACGGTGGAAAAACGCAGAAACAGGTCGGTTTTCTTACCTACCTTAGAAAATATTTTTGCCTTTGTGTAGTGGCTAATATCATGTGTGACGGTGAAGGTGCCATAAGCGGCAGAACCCTTTGCATGCATCCTGCGTTCAGGAATAACTTCACGATCAAAGTGTGCCAGCTTTTCCAGAAACCAGACATCCTGTAGTAGTGCAGGACCACGAGCACCCGCAGTCATCACATTTTGATTGTCACTGACCGGTGCGCCGTTTGCTGAAGTTAAATCATTTTTCTTGGCCATTTTACTCTCCATTAAATGAAAGATATCGGAAGCTTGGCCCGCGCTAGTGCGGGCCAACATCATCACCTCAATCTATGTTTTATCCAGACTCAGTACCACAATAAATGCATTTTAACTGTAGCATATTACTCAAAGGGTACCGGCCGTGGTGTTGCATCAGAAGAGGGTGGCAGGATCGGCAGAAGAAATGATGGCTGCTCACCTGTCAGTGTCTTCAAGAATGCCACAATCTTTGCCTTCTCTTCGTCGGTGAATTTTTTCCCCAATTGCAGTTGTCCCATAATATCTACCGCCTCAGTCAATGTAGCTGCTTCACCATCATGGAAATAGGGATAGGTCAGTTCAACATTGCGCAGGGTCGGAACTTTAAACTTAAAGCGGTCAGAATCCTTGCCTGTTACTGCAGATCGGCCTTCAGCCTTGCTGGCTGTTTTATAGGGTGCGACCACGCCCATCTTTTGGTAGGAGGCACCGCCGACTGCTGGGCCATTATGGCAAGCAATACACCCGCTTTTTTTGAACAGTTTGTAGCCCGCTAACTCATCGTTGCTTATTGCATTGTTATTGCCCAATAACCACTGATCAAAGCGTGAATTTGGGGTGACTAGAGTCTCCTCAAATGCTGCAATGGCTTTGGTTACGCCATCGATATCAATCTTGTTAGAGCCAAATACTTGCCGGTACTCAACAACATAGCCAGGAATGGATTGCAGCACATTTACTGCTAGCTCATGGGTGAAACCCATCTCTCCAGGGTTGGCGATTGGGCCACCTGCCTGCTCCTTCAGATCCTTCGCCCGGCCATCCCAGAATTGGGCCAGACTAAGACTGGAATTAAGTACAGTTGGCGCATTGATCGGCCCTTGGTTCCATTTGTGGCCGATTGAGGTCTTGATATTGTCGGTGCCACCCATACTCAGGTTGTGACAGGAGTTGCAGGAGATAAAACCCGACTTGGAGAGGCGTGGATCAAAAAAGAGTTTTTTGCCCAACTCCGCCATCGCCAGATTAATAACTTTAACTGGAGCAATGGGTTGAATGGGTTCCTTTCCATATGAATCTGCCCATGCTGCAGACATTCCAGTAGTGATTGCCAATGTACAAACAATGGCGGCCAGTTTTTTGTGCTTCATTTTTATTTCCTTATGAATAGATGCTGTAAAAATAATATTTTTTGGTCGATTATCTGTAGCAGCCAAGGCCTGCTGCTCAAAATGTGTAAGGATCTTAGCTGTCGTCAGGCAATCGATCCAATTGATATTTTGTGTTTCTGTATTCGATATTTTCGATTTATGTGCCTGCCCACAATTTGTCTGATTCAATATCTGCTTGCTGCGATTGAGCTGCATCATTTTGGCATGATTGCCAGGGCTGTTTTGTGACTTAAATCTACCCTGAGTGCTGGAAATACTGCTCGGTGCAAAGCTCAGCATGTCTGTCTATGTAAAGCGTCTGTAGGAGCAGCGTCTCGCCGCGATGAATCCCGCTGGGACGCTAATCACCAAAAACAATTGTGGGGAGGTGAGTTTTTGTCAGATGGATGTTTGATGAGAATTTAGACAACACCTCACGAGGCGGATGGAGTTATCCAGTTCCTACGTTTATCTTTGCTCCTCAAATTTGTAACCCACACCATAAACTGAGTGCAGTAAGACCCTCTCTGGCAGTTGCTCTAGCATTTTTTTGCGTAGATTCTTCACATGACTATCGACGGTCCGGTGGGTGACGATACGGTTATCTTCGTAGATTAGATCCATCAGCTGATCACGTGAGTAGACACGCCCAGGTTGGGCGGCGAGGCGCTGTAGGAGACGAAACTCTGTCGGGGTCAACTTCAGCAACTTGCTGTTGAGTGTTGCTCTGAAGCACGCTTCATCAAGCTGAAGTATGTTGTTTTGATCTGGTGATGGGTGGGTGCGGCGCAACACCGCCTTGACCCGTGCCATCACTTCGCGGGGGCTGAAGGGTTTACAGATGTAGTCATCTGCTCCCAGCTCGAGACCGAGTAGACGGTCGATCTCCTCAACACGTGCGGTGAGCATAATCACCGGCAGGGGTGAGAAGCTACGCAGCTCACGTAGAAGGGAGTGGGGAGAGTGGAACCAAGAGAGATTAAACGTGTGGCGGAAGCTAACTCAAATCCTGCTGATCTGAAGTGATAAATGTCAGCTTGTCCGCCTCTTGAGATAAAACCTCAGCACCAAAAAGAAGAATCAGCTCGTTATCAGCCCCGGTGCTGTGCATTCTATAGAGTTCAAAGTGGAGCTTTTTGGCCATTTTAGCGGGGATATGGATGCCGACCACGAGGCTGCCATCTGCCTCCACCTCCTCCATCGCCTCTTTTAGTTCCAATACGGTATCGCTCAATACAGAGACGGTATCGACCATATCTCCCTCCAGATTATATGAGAATTAGAGAACGATTTTAGATGAAGCTGAAAAGAAGCATTCCACACAAGTTGTAGGGGAGTACAAATGATCATCGAGAGTACTGAGTGGGTGGCCACGCAACGTTGTTATTTTTTGCAATCGTCCTTAGGGGGGATTCGCTCTTTTGGCGATGGGCGTGCAGCGTCATATGTTACTATTTACTAAGAAGGTCGCCATATCAACGACCTTCTTAGTATCTATATATCTGTAGAAAATCCGTTTGGCAAACATGCCATTTCGTTATATTGGGGTCGTTGATAGATGGGTATACGTCTTTTTTTTCTGATGCTAGCACTGCTGCTTGTCTATCTGATTGTTCGGCATTTTTTACGTCAAAGTAGTGCTCAGAGACCGATAGCGAAAAAAGGGGTCGATATGGTTCAGTGTGTTCATTGCGGTGTTCATCTGCCAAAACCAGAGGCGATTTTTGATGAGCCAAACTTCTACTGCAGTGAAGAGCATCGACGTCTTGGTTAATAATCCCCTGTTCCATTTGCAGGGTGGATAACAATGTCATCCGGAAAACGAGGTTTTTCAGAGCGATTGAGTAAACCAGAAGCTGATGGCCCGCCAGATAATCTGTCACTGGCGGAGATGAATGCGGAGCTGGGTGACCCCAATTTCTGGCGTCCACTACGCATCTTCTTTCTCTATCGGCTGCTGCTCTCCTCGCTCTTTTTTGTGCTCTACTTTTTCTCGCTGGCGCCAGGTTTTCTTGGCAGTAGCGCTCCAGTGCTATTCAGCATTGTCAGCCCACTCTATTTGCTATCTGTGCTGTCGAGCAGCCTCTTTTTTAGATCAGAGCTGTTAGACCGGGAGCAGCAGGCGTACGCCATGCTGTTTATTGATATTATCGCCCTCACGCTGTTGATGCATGCCAGTGGTGGTTTGACCAGTGGCATGGGTATGTTGCTCGTCGTGACGATTGCCGGTGGTGCCACCATGATGGGTGGACGGGCGGCGCTGCTGTTTGCCTCACTGGCGGCATTGGCTGTTATTGCCGAACAGGTGGTCTACCAATTTGCCTATGTAACGGCTGAGACATATACGCAATCTGGTCTGCTGGGTGCGACCTTTATGGCGGTGGCCCTGCTTACTCATGTGTTATCAAAGCGTGTTAGAGCGAGTGAGGGGTTGGCTAATCGTAGGGCCGTTGAGCTGGCCAGTATGGCCCAATTGAATGATTACATCATTCAAGTGATGCACACGGGGGTGTTGGCACTTGATCAACAGGGGCGTATCCGCGTGATGAATGAGGTGGCGAGAGTGTTGCTCGAGATGCCTGATGCGCGGGTAGGTGCCATGTTGCAGAGCAATGCACCTGAATTGACGCAGCTGCTTGAGAGGTGGCAAAAGAACCCGGATGTTGAGCTGCCCACCTTGAAATCTGTACCGAGCTCTCCTGAGGTGAAACCTATTTTTCACCATCTAGGCGAGGAGGGGGCCTCAACTATTTTGATCTTCCTTGAGGATAGAACACAGATCAACCAACAGGCACAGCAGATGAAGTTGGCCTCTTTAGGGCGTCTGACCGCCAGTATTGCACATGAGATCCGTAACCCATTGGGGGCCATCAGTCACGCTGGACAGCTGTTTGCTGAGTCGCCCAACCTTGATGAGGCAGATCGCCGTTTGACTGAGATCATTCAAACCAATTCAGTGCGAGTCAACCAGGTGATTGAAAACGTGATGCAGCTCTCTCGTGGAGCGGGAGCAAAATTCGAACGTATTGATCTCAATGATTGGCTTACACAGTTTTTAACTGACTATATAGATAACAGTACCATTGAGCATGTCACGGTTGATGCTAGCCTGTTTGCGTTACAGATTGAGCCAAAGCCTTGTTGGGTGTTGTGTGATCCTGGGCAGCTGCGCCAGATTATCACCAATCTTTGTGACAATGGATTGCGCTATGCCAATCTGGAGAGCAAACCAGCGATTCAAATTGTCGGTGGGCAGCCGCAGGATGTTGATCGCCCCTTTGTTGATATTATTGATAATGGCGCTGGTATTTCGGCGGATGTGGTCCGGCAGATTTTCGAGCCTTTTTTCACTACCGGTAGCCAGGGTGCAGGTTTAGGTCTCTATATCGCCAAGGAGTTGAGCGAGGTGAATGGGGCCAGATTGGAGTATCTCTCTGTGCCGACGGGTGGCAGCTGTTTTCGGCTGCATTTTAGTAAAATGGAGAGAAGATGAGCCAACCCCTTGTGCTGATTGTCGATGATGAGCCCGATATCTGTGAGCTGCTTGAGATCACCTTGATCCGCATGGGCATTGCGACACACAAAGCGCTAGACATAAAAGCAGCAGAACAGCTGTTGACCCAGCACAAATTTGATCTCTGCCTGAGTGATATGCGGCTGCCAGATGGTGATGGCATTGATCTGGTGCGCAAGATATCAACCGAGTACCCCGATACCCCCGTCGCCATGATCACCGCCCATGGCAATATGGAGTCAGCCGTCAATGCACTAAAAGCGGGTGCCTTTGACTTTGTCTCTAAACCGGTTGATCTGCAAGTGTTGCGGCAGTTGGTGACCAAGGCGCTCAAGTTAAAAGCCCCGTCAGGCTCACCGGCAGTAGAGAGGGCGCCAGATGCATCTGAATCACTACTGGGGCGCTCGAAAGTGGTCGAAAACATGCGGAGGATGATCGGTAAACTGGCACGTAGCCAAGCACCCGTCTATATCAGCGGTGAATCGGGCTCAGGCAAAGAGCTGGCTGCACAGTTGATTCATGCGCAGGGGCCGCGGGCAGAACATGCCTTTGTTGCCGTCAACTGTGGTGCAATACCGCAGGAGTTAGTAGAGAGTGAGTTTTTTGGTCACACCAAAGGTAGCTTTACTGGCGCGGTGGCCGATAAGGAGGGGCTATTTCTGGCCGCTGATGGCGGCACCCTGTTTCTTGATGAGGTGGCCGATCTACCCTTGGCGATGCAGGTGAAGCTGTTGCGGGCCATTCAAGAGAAACGAATTAGACCTGTAGGCTCAACCAAAGAGCTCTCTGTAGATGTGCGTATCATCAGTGCCACCCATAAAAAGCTCTCTAAGATGGTTGAAAATGGTGAGTTTAGGCAGGATCTTTTCTACCGTATCAATGTGATTGAACTGCCTGTTCCCGCGCTTCGTGAACGACGTGAAGATATCCACTTGCTGACTGATTATGTACTTAATCGGCTTGCAGTAGAATCGGCAGGCGTTCGGACGACAATCTCTCCTGCTGCCATGGCTCGGCTAGAGGGGTATAACTTTCCCGGTAATATCAGAGAATTAGAGAATATCCTCCAGCGCGCTAGTACCCTCTGTGAAGATGAGGTGATTGAAATGATGGACCTCCAGTTACCGGAGCAGAGGAAGAGACCGAGAGAGATTGATGAACAGCACCCATTGGGTAATCTGCTTGGTGATACCGAGAAACAGGCGATCATCCAGGCGTTAGAGGAGATGCGGTGGAACCGAACTGCCGCAGCAAAAAAACTGGGTATCACGCTACGGGCATTGCGTTACCGCCTGAGTAAATTGGGTATTGAGTGATTCGTGAGCATAAATAGGAAAGGGAGTATCCACTCCAGACACTTTATGCTCGTGTAGGGTTGCATTTATGCGACCAGCCGAACCTGCAAACATGCACATGACAGGGATTGTTCCCAACAATCCTTCTGCATTTCCTCCTTCCATGGAGGTCAATGTGCACCTACAGCCATATTAGGCCAATGGAGAATACCCCTTAGTGGGAGTTACATTCTCTGCTTGATGAGCATAGTGATGACGGTGAGCGTCACATTGTGACAAAAATTGTCAGGCCCGGATAAATAAATAGAAATGCCCTTCTTTGTGGATGTTATTTTTGTGACGATTTAGCGTGATGTGGGTCACATAATAAACGGTTGATATAAGTATCTATTCTATATAAAACAAATGCTTAGTGTGCTGGCTGTTGCATTTGGTGATTTTTCTTATTCGAATTTGGCACGTACCCTGCAACTACTCTTGCCAGAAGCGCAGCACTCAAATATCTGGTGCTAAAGATGCTCAACAAGCAGCCGCTCACTTTAGCACTACACACACATATTCAAATGTACGGAGAATACCGATGAAAAAGCAAGTCCAAGCAGGTTTTACCCTAATTGAGCTGATGATCGTTGTCGCGATCATCGCAATCCTGGCCGCAATCGCCATTCCGGCCTATAACAGCTACATCATTGAGGCAAATATCACCAAGGTTAATAAGGCCTATGAAGGTGCGGTTGGTGTTGCAAAAGCAGAGATGGGCAGGCTTCAAGCAGTGAAAGCTAGAGGGGCTGCTGCAATTACTCATACTGATGCCGCCCTTGTTTTACTAGTGAATCCTGATATTAATAATGCACCTGGTGGTGTTCCCGCGTTTGCTGCGGGTGTCGCCGGTAGAGATACTGTTACTGGTGTGCTTGGGGTTGCAGCCACAGCAGCTGCAGGTGGCTGGACAACTGAGATAACAGTTACTCGTCCTGCATATGACCCAGCTGGTGACGCTACCGGCCTTACCGTTGAAACAGCTGTAATTGATCTGAACGGCAGGGTAATCAGAACGGCAGCCTAGTTCAGAGCAATCTCAACACTATTGTTGAAGTAATATGTATAGTGTTGGTAGGGTAGGGGCAGCATAAGTTGCCTCTACCCTTTGTTTTTTTGTATTAAAGTAATTTTACCGGAGTAAGCTGATATGCATTCGCCAATCTATAGAATGAAAAGAGTGTTGGAGTCTGGTTTCACTCTGATTGAGCTGATGGTAACGGTCGCCATTATTGCTATTCTGTCTGGAATTGCGATCCCTGCCTACTTCTCATATATACAAGAGGCGGCAATAAGTACTACGCTGTTTAATCTGAAGACCATGCAGATTTCGGTGGCTGATTTTCGCTTGGAGAATGGGGAGTACCCAGATGGTACCTTTTCAAATGCAGCGATAGATACTGAAATTGGCTGGGATCCCGGTAGAATGGGCGTTGATTATAATTATACGCTGGTCTCACTACCCGCTGGGTACACTATTTACGCCTCACGAGTAACAGATGCTGGTGTTTGGGCGCGTTGTGAAAATGATGGTCGGGACTGCTGTTTTTCTGATACACCAGGTGTCACTGCTGTGACTGCGGCGTGCCCTTAAGCCCTATCAATTGCAAAACAGAGGGTCTCTTCGATCTGTTGAGCTGATGAGATAATCATCAGAAGTCGGTCAATGCCAACTGCAATACCAGCACAATCAGGCATGCCTGATGCGAGACCAGCAAGTAGTGCCTCGTCCATTGGAGGGCTTGGTAACCCAGCTGTTTTGCGCTGATCTAAATCTTTTTCAAATCGTTCCCTTTGGCTATCCGCATGGGTGAGTTCATGGAAGCCATTGGCTAGTTCCATCCCATCCATATAGAGTTCAAACCGTTCGGCAATGGGCGGTTTCCCTTCTCTTATTTTTGCCAGTGAGGCTTGGCTTGCTGGGTAGTCGTAGAGGAAAAAGAGTGACTTCTTGCCAAGTTTTGGTTCAATAATGTGGCTCAATAGCAGATCGAGCCAACCATCCCTGTTTTGTATGTCGAGATGATGGGCGCTTTCAATACCACTCTTGATGGCACAGCGCTTCAATGCCTCTTTTGATGCGTTATGTGGGTCGATATCTAGCCATTTTTTGAAAGCTTCGGCATAACTCATTGATATAACTGGACGTGGTTCAGGCAATAGGCTATTCACCAGTTCGGCCACTTCTGCCATCAGATGATGATGATTAAATCCTGGGCGATACCACTCCAGCATGCTGAACTCTGGGTTGTGCAATCGTCCCGCTTCACCGTTCCTAAATACCTTACATATTTGATAGATTGGCCCGCTGCCTGCAGCCAAGAGTCGTTTCATTGGGAATTCTGGCGAGGTGTGCAGGTAGAGCGGTAAGCCAGAAGGTGCGCCAGGGCCTGTGTAGAGGGTGGTAAAACTTTCGATTGAGGGATCGGTGTTGGCGTAACGTGAACAGATGGGAGTCTCCACCTCCATGATCTCCCTTTTATGGAAGAAATTCCGGATTTTTGCCAGTAGATCTGCCCGAGCTTTGATCAGCTCAAGTGAGGCGCTGGGTTGCCAATCAATTGTGGTCACTAGAGAGTATCGTAAAGAGTGTAGGAGCGGTGCCTCGCCGCGATGAATCTCGCTACCAAGCACAATTGTGGCAAGTCGCTGCTCCTACATAGTTGGTTTAATCTTTGACGCGAGAGACATACTCGCCAGAGCGTGTATCGACTTTGATCTTCTCGCCAATCTGGACAAAAAGCGGCACCCGCACGACCGCACCCGTTTCGAGTGTTGCCGGTTTGCCACCACTGCCTGAGGTGTCGCCTCTGAGGCCAGGGTCAGTATCGGCGATGGTGAGTTCGACAAAATTGGGTGCTTCAACGATGATAGGATGATCATTCCACAGGGTAACGAGACAGACATCTTGCTCTTTCAGCCATTTGACCGAATCACCCAGAACTGCCTTGTCAACAGCATGCTGCTCAAAGCTCTCCTGATCCATAAAGTGCCACTGCTCACCATCGCTATAGAGATATTGCAGATCAGTTTCAAGGACATCTGCCGCCTCGACAGACTCCCCCGATTTGTAGGTTTTTTCAACCACTCGGCCTGTTTTGAGATTGCGAATCTTGACGCGACTAAATGCTTGGCCTTTGCCAGGTTTAACAAATTCGTTTTCAATAATAGAGCAGGGAGACCCATCAATCATGATCTTTAGACCGCTCTTAAACTCATTGGTACTATAAGTTGCCATGTCATCCTCTCAAAACAGCCGAAATGCGGCGCATATGATACATCGAACTGAGCCACGGTGGCAGTGGCAAAAATCGATGGCTGAGGTGATCACCGATCCAGCTGATCTCTTTCGGCAGTTGGCTTTGGATCCAATGTTAATCCCCGGCGCGAACAGTGCCGCTGAAAAGTTTAGCTTGAGGGTGCCACGGCGATATGTCGATTTGATGGCAAAAGGCGATTTGGATGACCCACTTTTAAGGCAGATTTTGCCTATTAGCCAAGAGCTGGCGGTGTGTGAAGGGTTTTCTGATGACCCGGTTGGTGATGCCAACTCGGTGGCTGAACATGGTCTGTTACATAAATATCATGGGCGCGTGCTGCTGATAACTACCGCTGCCTGCGCCATCCATTGCCGTTTCTGCTTTCGCCGAAATTTTTCATACAGTGACCATCTTGCTGATCCCGTCCATTGGCATAAAACGGTGGCCTATATTGCGTCGCACCCAGAGATCCATGAGGTGATCCTCAGTGGAGGTGACCCATTGATGATGAGTGATCAACGCTTGTCAGGTATGCTGCAATTAGTGGCCACTATTGGTCATGTGAAGCGCATACGGATTCACAGCCGCATGCCTGTTGTTCTGCCTGAACGAATCACACCACCATTACTTGAGCTATTTGCACAGAGTCGTTTGAAAGTTGTTATGGTGCTACACAGTAACCACCCCAACGAAGTGGTTGATGATCTCGCTGAGGCAACCAAGCAGTTAACCCGTGTGGGTGTGACACTGCTCAATCAATCGGTACTATTGAAAGGGGTGAATGACGATAGTTCAATCTTGGCAGCGTTGAGTGAGCAACTCTTTGCCATTGGTGTCATGCCCTACTATCTGCATCTGCTTGACCGTGCCCAAGGTGTTGCTCATTTTGAAGTCTCTGAGGATAATGCATCGAAACTCTATCATCAGCTCATGGCGAAATTGCCAGGCTATTTGGTGCCACGTATGGTTAGGGAGATAGAGGGGGCTTTAGCAAAAGTACCCCTCTCGTTACTGGAGCTTGAATAGTGCGTTAACTTTGATAGATCTACGTGAATACAGAGTGGTTATAGCTGGCTAAGAAATTATAAAAATCTTTGTAAATGTGAGATGCTGCTATTCTTGTAATGAGTGGCTGTAAAAGATAGAAAATATTAGTACAATCAAAAGGCTACTATAATAATTGTTCTGTTTTGAATGGTGGTTAAGGAAACTCTGAATAAGTCATGATTGTTTTAGACTGGCTAAAACTGCCCCGATTCGTCCCGAAGATCGCTGCAATAGAACAACTATTACCGCTCACTTCGAAACAAATCAAAACAGTTTTAAAGGGGTATCCACTTCATTGGCCTAATATGGCTGTAGGTGCACATTCATGTGCATGTTTGCAGGTTCGGCTGGTCGCATAAATGCGACCCTACACGAGCATAAGGTGTCTGGAGTGGAAAAAGGCCAATGAAGTGGATACCCCCTCAGTTTTATTTCAGCCTAAATTTTAGCTGAGCTTTAGCGAATCTTATGCTTTAGTGCAACCAGACTTAATCAGAGGTTCCTTAACAGAGAACTCTCCTCTGCCACCGAAATGAAATGAAAAAGGCGATTGAAGCGATGGACCATCGATTAGAACTCTATATACCTGTGCAGAAAGAGACCGATGGTCAGAACTACCTCTTGCAGCCAAAACCCTTAAAGGCTTGGATTGAAGGGTTGCCTTGGGCGAATGTTGGTGAGATATCAAAACAGATATACAAGGGATTAATTGAGTTTAATCGAAGCCGTGTCTCCCAGAAAGAGTGCTTGGTTATTGTTGAATTGTTTCGCAAACCTGTCTCATTCGTGACAAAAAACCTAGAAAAACACTTTATTGATACCGGCTTCCCGCTCTCCAAACGTAGCCGTAAAATTGCCAATCTTACCTATGAACTGAGTAGTGAGCTGGCGATTGCATACAAAATCGCCATTAACCATTTTCTACATGCCAGTCGTTTGGATAAAACGGAGAAGAAGTGGCTCGTGTTGGCGATTCACCATGCCATCTTCTATCTCTCAAAAGTGATCATTCAATCAGCGCTTGTCTATGACCCTGTCTCACCGCGTATTTGGTATGAGATTAATGGCCTGTTTGATTATGCAAAACGACATGGGCTTGAGCAGGTTAAAGTTAAAGATGTATCGAATGATAAAGCAGACGTCTATTCGACTATTGCGGATATATATAAGCAGATTCTGCTCTTCTCTTTGGCATCCCCAGGGCGTTTGCGCCAGCGCGAAATATTGCAACTCTCTACGCTTCTTCAACAGTGGGGCCCCTATGCAGAGCTTCAGGAGAGAGACCAACAGGCAGACTTGAGTAATAAGTTTCTTGTATTGGTTGATAAAGATTCACCACCCGTGCATCTCTCATTGGCTAAAAGTAATAGTGCTAACACTGATGAACGTCAGCTTATTCTTGATACGACAACACTGCTCGAAAAGGTGGGAGAACAACTTAGTTCAGCTGAAGAGCAGGATGATCGTTTAGCTTGTGAGCTGACATCTAACCGGCTGTTGAGACGTTTTATTCAGCCGTGGAGTACAGCCCCTCAACGTGAATTTGTTCGTACCCAGCTCAATTTTGAACTCAATGTGGCGGTTGGCCTTAACGCGATCTATACGCTACTGGAGAGCGCTAATAGTAATGAATCCGGAGTATCTGATGAACTGAAAGAGGATATGAATTGGCTTGATCAGCCTGTGGCCGAAGAGGGCCCGATGGGCTGGTCATTAGAGAATCATAGCCGCACATCCGCCTTTACCTTGACGCCCATTGAGGATTCTCTCGATATTAGGCGTGGAGATTTTGAGGATTTTGGCCCTCAATCACGTGATCGTCATGAGCCTGATCCTGTTGTTCCGCTGTGGGGTGGAGCGAATGAGCAGGAGACGCTGATATGTGAAACCTATAAATTCCGCACTATCAATGAGAGTGCGGGTGGCTACTGTCTTGATTGGCGAAGCGGTGAGCCATCCATGGTAAGAGTGGGTGAGTTGATCGGCATTCAATCACCTTCGATCAGCGGTCAATATGGTGTTGCTGCGATTCGCTGGATTTTGACCCAAGGCGAACAGGGTCTACAAGCCGGGGTTGAAATGTTGGCACCCAGTGCGCGGCCTGTTGAGGTAGGGGTGGATGATGAATTTCAAGTCTGTCTGCTGCTACCTGGGGTGGGAGGGAGTGAACAGCAGAGTAATAGCCTGATCACCTCCCCGCATGCATTTCAACCCAATTCAAACCTAACGATTAATGAGAAGAGTTGTCAGCGGCCAATAAGGCTTTTGCGCATGCTTGAATCGACGGGGGCATTCAGTCGCTATCAATTTAACTACCTTGATCTGGCAGAAGAGGCCAGTGAAGAGGAGAGTGCCGGTTTTGACAATCTCTGGTCGAGTCTTTAATTCAAATTGAAGTAAACCACCGGCTTTGCCGGTGAGACTCGAAAAGGCTCTGCCGTTCCAGCGTAAAAAGACTCCTGAGGAAAGCCCAAAGGGCAAACTCAGGAGTAACACATGAAAGAATGGCAAAGTTCAGCTCATGTAAAATGGGAGTGTAAGTATCATATAGTAATAGTGCCAAAGTATAGAAGGAAGGTGCTATTTGGAAAAGCTCGGAAGAATATAGGAAAGATTCTAAGGCAGCTGTGTCGTCAGAAGGGAGTAGAAATATTGGAGGGTAATGCAATGCCAGATCATATTCACATGGTATTAAGTATTCCTCCTAAATATAGCGTGGCGATGGTTGTTGGCTATTTGAAAGGGAAGTCAGCGATACAGATTCACAGAGAAATGCTCGGAGTAAAAAAGGGGTTTACCGGCAAGGGTTTTTGGTCCAGAGGCTACTGTGTCAGTACAGTTGGACTAGATGAGAAAGTGGTTCGAGAGTATGTAAAGAATCAGGATGAGCATGATAAAGGTCAAGATGAGATTGACTTCGATTAACTAACCAATAGCCCCTTTTAGGGGCTTTCCTCAAGCCTCCCGCTATGCGGGCGGTTAGTGACTGCCCCTCTAAATGAGCGATTATTCCAGTAGTTTTTGCAGTGTCAGCTGATAGATCTCTGTCAACTCATCGAGATCAGCGATAGATACGCACTCGTTGACCTGATGAATGGTGGCATTGAGAGGCCCCAGCTCGATCACCTCAGCACCGGTTGGTGCGATAAAACGACCATCTGAGGTGCCGCCAGAGGTGGATAGCTCTGAATCCAAGCCAGTGGTCTCTTTGATCGCAGCACGGGCCGCATCCACCAATCTGCCTGCTGCGGTCAGGAAGGGCTTGCCAGAGAGCTTCCAACGGATCTCATAGTGGAAATCACCACTGTTTAAAATCGTCTCAACACGCTGCTTGATAACTTCTGGCGTCAATTCGGTTGAGAAACGAAAGTTAAACTGCAGATCAAGCCTGCCTGGCACCACATTTTCGGTGCCGTTACCGGCGTTCATATTGGCAATTTGGAATGAGGTGGGTGGGAAGAATTCATTGCCCCGATCCCACTCTTCAGCACAGAGTTTGGCCATGATAGGGGCAAAACTGTGGAGTGGGTTTTTGGCCAGATGAGGGTAGGCGACATGGCCCTGTTTGCCGTGAACGGTGAGCCAACCATTGAGCGATCCACGACGACCGTTTTTGATGGTGTCACCCACCTTTTCAGTGCTAGTGGGTTCACCCACTAGACACCAGTCAATCTTCTCGTTACGCGCCTCTAATCTCTCAATGACCTTAACGGTACCACCAACGGCAGCACCCTCTTCATCGCTGGTGATGAGCAGGGCGATGGAGCCTTGATGGTTCGGCTGTTTGGCGATAAAGCGCTCACAGGCGACAACAAAGGCGGCCAGACTGCCCTTCATGTCGGCTGAGCCACGGCCATAGAGCATGCCATCTCGCTGGGTGGGTTCAAATGGCGGTGAGTGCCACTTGCTTTCGTCACCTGTTGGCACAACATCGGTGTGGCCAGCAAAGACAAACAGTGGCCCCTTGCTACCACGGCGCAGCCAGAGGTTATCGACATCACCAAAACGTAAATTCTCGACGTTGAACCCTAGTCGCTCCAAACGGCTGATTAGCAGTGGCTGACAGCCTGCATCTTCCGGTGTAAGTGAGTGGCGGGAGATTAGGTCACAAGCGAGTTTGAGGGTATCCGACATCAGCTGAAAAGCTCCTGGTAGCTCTCTGTTTTAAAACCGATGGTGAGAGTGTCGTTGTGTTTTAGTATGGGGCGTTTGATCAGTGTAACTGTTTCAAGCATAAGCTTGATGGCGTGCTCTTCACTGAGGTTTTGCTTGCTCTCATTGGCTAACTGCCGCCAGCTGGTGCTCTGCCTGTTTAGCACTTTATCGAGGCCTAGCTGTTCAATCCAGCTGCGTAGTGTTGCCTCGTCAAGACCTTTCTTGCGGGTGTCGTGGAAGTGGTAGTTGATGTGGTGGGATGTAAGCCATTTGCGTGCAGCACGTACCTTATCGCAGTTGCTTATGCCGTAGAGAGTGGTCATACGTTAATGCCTGCGCTGGATTTTTGGTTAAAGAGTGGGCACAAGCATGTGCCCACTCTACTGGCATTTTTTGCTGTCTTATAGGTTACGCAGCAGATCATTTAGCTCAATTTTGCCACGGGTCTTCTCATCGACCTGTTTGACGATGACAGCACAGTTAAGATTGTATTTGCCATCACTGGATGGGAGGCTGCCGGCGATGACGACGGAGCCAGCAGGTACCCGACCGTAGGTGATCTCCTCCGTCTCACGGTTATAGATTTTGGTGCTTTGGCCAATGAAGACGCCCATTGAGATGACAGAACCCTCTTCAACAATGACACCCTCGACGATCTCTGAGCGCGCACCGATGAAGCAGTTATCTTCGATGATGGTGGGGGCTGCTTGCAGTGGTTCCAGTACGCCACCGATGCCAACGCCGCCGGAGAGATGGACATTTTTACCGATCTGGGCGCAGGAGCCGACGGTGGCCCAGGTATCGACCATTGAACCACTGTCGACATAAGCACCGATATTAACGTATGACGGCATCAGCACCACATTGGAGGCAATGTAGCTCCCTTTGCGCACGGTGGCCGGTGGTACGACACGCACGCCACTCTCCTGAAAATCACGGCAGTTGAAATCGGCATATTTAGAGGCGACTTTATCGTAGTAGTTGGTAAAACCACCTTTCAAGAAGTGGTTATCTTCGATGCGGAATGAGAGCAGTACCGCCTTCTTGACCCAATCGTTGACGATCCAGTCACCATTTTTCTTCTCGGAGACGCGGATCTCGCCGCGATCCAATTGGTCAATGGTGTCGAGAATGGCGTCACGCACCAGGGTCTCAACGGTGCGAGGGGTGATCTCAGCACGGTTCTCAAAGGCATCAATGATGATCTGTTGTATGTCGCTCATATCTATTCTCGATGTTAATTAAATTGAATTTATAAAGGATTTTATCCTTTCTTTTCATTTTTGATTCTTGAATTTCATTGTCAATTTCTAATGTTTCCAAAATGAAATTATGGACTCGGATTATATCGACATTATAGGCTGTTCTCTTAAAATTATGAGGTTCAATATCAGTGCTGTTATCGATTATATTCTTCATTTCTTTGTAGCAACTTTTAAGGTAATATTTTACATCCAAGTCATCTGAGAAGTCGTGTATGACTTCTCTCATTTTGTAAATAATCAGATAAACCAATTCCAAATCAAACCACGAACCCCATACGCTATTTTGCCATATTTCATCCAATTTCTCTGAAGTTTCAAAATCATGCTTTTCTTTTTCAAGTATATGATGTTTGATAATATCTGTTAATTGCCTTTTCCTGAATATAAATTTGACATAGTCAGCTATTCCGATAAAGAAAACAGTATCGCTTAATGTAAAGAAAGAATTATATCTTCTGGAAAGTTGTAGTATTAACAAATCATTTGCCAGATAGCAATCCTTTGATTTCTGTCCAGTAGTATAACAATTTAATGATTTGGATTTCCTCCGATATAATGAAAGAAAAAGCAATTTTTTCATTGTTGTTTTTGATCTCTGATTCTCAGATTTTTCAATTAATCCGGAGATATTTTGCTCCTCTTTTAACCAAATAAAAAAACTCCATAAATAATTCATGAAGTTTAATATAGTTGATGCATTAAAGGAGATAAAATCATTTATTGAATGGCTCCAATACCTGAAATTGTATAATCTGATGGTGAATTCAATTATTTTCTCGCTATTGAAATTGCTAATAGCAACATCAGGCATCAGTTTCCTAAACCATCGAAAACTGTCACAGTAGCCCTTTAATATAGCCGGGTCACGGCCAAGAATTTCCTGCTCACGCATGAAATGCCTGAACAACTGTTCAATCTGTTCCATAACCGCACAAATTATTGACGCCCTCCCCGTCATTCATTCGTTCATGCGGGGCTTCTTATAAGCAGATATTTGAATTTTGCTAAGTTTATATTCATATTTAAAGAATAACATACTAATTATGTCAGAGCTAGTCTGAAGTTAAAGCCAAAGATAGAACAACAACCAGAATTGTCATTATGATGATTTTGTAGTAAAATTAAGCTGATAATTATTATTAAACCA
>JAKITT010000119.1 GCA_021647945.1 Candidatus Polarisedimenticolaceae bacterium | reverse complement strand
GATCGTATTACAATGAGCCATGGTCTGGTTTTCCTTGTTGGTTCAGCAAGTTATAAGCAAACTCATTGTACCAAAATCAGGGGGGATCAGGCCTCTTTACTTACTAGTTAACGGGACAGCAGTGAAAAAATATAGCAAAAGCAATTAACTTGGATGTTTTTTTGTAGGGCCACAGGGCGTGCTAGCATAGCGTATTGTGCCGAATGAAAGTCTAATGGTAGGTTACGCTATCGCTAATCCACCCTTTTTACAGCTTCTCAATAGTGGTAGGTAGTGGAGTGCGCTGGCCATCTATTGGCCACTCTTCTGTTGTAGCGATATTTTTAATGCGTTCTATTCTGTGTTGGCTCTCTGGATGTGTGCTTAGGAATTCGAGTGGCTCAATGCCTCTCTTAGCGCTCTCTTTGTTGAGGATTCTGAATAGTTCTGTTGCACCATCAAGATGGCCATAACGTTTGTATAATACTGGCAGAGCGGCCTCATCGGCCTCTGTCTCCTGTTCGCGTCCGTAGTGCAGTGCGGTGAGCATGCCACTGCTGCCGATGAACGGGTCGATGATCTGGTTGCCGATGGCCATGCTGATGGTGCTGATCGCTAGGCCAAAGATGATGGCTCGCCCCATGCCTCTGATGGGGTCACGATGTTTGATGTGGGCAATCTCGTGTGCCATCACCATGGTCAGGACATTCTCATCGGGGATCTTTTCGAGCAGCCCGCGCATTATGATGATGTGACCACCCAGGGTGGCGAAGGCGTTGACGGTCTCCTCCTCGACATAGTGGACGGTGACTGGCATCTCTGCGGGCAGTGCCAGTTCGGCTGAAATATCATCGGCAAGCTGTTGTAGATAGCGTTGGATCTGTTGTGCTTCTGCTGTAGGTTTAGGTGCGTCTGTTTCAATCTTGGTGTATTGACTGGCTGCTTGCTGCTCGATCTCGAAGGGTATGTGTGGTGCGATGAGATCCGCGACGGCTGCGAGCAGAAAGAAGAGGGCGGCGATCAGCAGAGATATCCCCCCCAGTAGGAGTGAGAACTCTTTGAGTGGGTGCTCTTTGCTGCTGTTGATCCCTTCTGGGATCTTTGGGTTGCTGTACTCCATGCTGGACTAAAGGTGCGCTCTGTCGGTTGGGATGATAGCCGTGCCGTAGGCGTGGATTTCGATGGCACCAATTCTGCCTTTCCGGCCGCTAGCGATGGCTGCCGTCTCTAGCTTAATATTGAATACCATAGATCCACCAAGATCCACCGTCTGCTGTTTCATGCGTATAATCGCTTCACGTCGCCCACGATCAACCAGTGTCTCATAGGATCTGACACGGCCACCGACCAGTGAGCGTAGCCCAAAAAGGAAACGTTTGAAGTAGTCTTCAGCGATCACCACGCTGCCAGAGACCAGCGCTGTTTCTGGGCGTGGTGTCATTATCGGTGGAAAACGGATGGCAATGGCTGGAATGCCTCGCAGCTCCTCTTCACGTTGGATAATGGAACGATAGTGTCGGTTCTCGGCGTATCGCCCAAAAGCGAAGCCGCAAGCAAGCAGTACGACAAAAACGATTAGATCAAAGGCCATCTCAACTATTCCAGTACCACGGCGGTACCGTAGGCGAACAGCTCCGCTGCCCCTTGGGCAATGGAGGAGGTGGAGAAGCGGATGTTGATCACTGCGTTGGCTCCGACCGATTCCGCTTGCGCTTGCATCCGCTCCAGTGCCTCATCGCGTGACTCCCGCAGTAGTTCGGTGTATCCCTTTAACTCTCCGCCAAAAATATTCTTTAGGCCCGCCATAAAGTCACGGCCGATATGTTTTGTCCTGACGGAACTTCCTTGAACCAAACCGAGGTGTGTTTTTATTTGACGGCCTGGGACAATCTCTAGATTACTCAACAGCATACTCACTTCCCTTTGGAATTTACTAAGAAGAACGTTGATATGGATCAACAGAGATAATAGATGACCTTGTGAGGGGTGTCAGGCTAATTTTTTGCGGTATGGAATTGGTTCATGGATTTGACCCAGGTATAATCGCCGCTCATTAAATTCAGGGTGCTTGGTATGTGGTTTAAAAATCTTCGTTTGTATCAGTTGACTAAGGATGTGACCTTCACCGGTGAGGAGTTGCATGAGCAGCTATTGGAGCGACAATTTAGCCCATGCAGCAGCCAACAGCCCAACAGCTTTGGCTGGGTTGCTCCGCTGGGTAAAGAGGCGCCGCTGCTGACCCATGTGACCAATAACTGCATCATGATCTGCGCCTGCCAAGAGCAGAAGATCCTGCCTGCATCGGTGATTAAGGATGAACTGGAGGAGCGTCTTGCGGCGCTAGAGGTGGAGGAGGATCGCAAAATTCGCGGCAGAGAGCGTGCCAGTATGAAGGATGATCTGATCTTTGAACTGCTACCACGCGCCTTCTCCAAGACCACGCTGACCTACGCCTACATCGATCCAAAAAATGGTTGGATGGTGGTGGACTCACCCTCGGCCAATCGGGCTGAAGAGATGATCTCCCTGCTGCGTGAATCATTGGGCAGCTTCCCATTGATCCCCGCCTCTACCATCCGCAACCCGGCAGATGTCTTGACAGCTTGGATGGAGGGGGAGGAGCTGCATGGCGGTTTTACCGTGCAGAGTGATTGCGAATTGCGAGACCCCGCCGTTGAGGGGAGTGTGATTCGCTGTAAAGGTCAGGATCTTGCTGCGGCTGAGGTGGTGGCTCACTTAAGAGCGGGTATGCAGGTGGCACGTCTGGCGATTGAGCTGGATGAGAAAATCGCCTTCACTCTCTGTGATGACTTCTCCATCAAACAGCTCAAATTTCTCGATATGATTCAGGAGGAGGCCTCTGATAGCGATGTTGAAGATGCAGCGACCCGGTTTGATGTCGATTTCTCCATTATGAACCTTGAGCTAGAACGCCTTATCTCAAAATTAGTAGAGATCTTTGGCGGAGCAGTAGAAGAGTAGGGTGAGTGGCTGAGCCACTAAAAAACCGCTACAACGAAGCTTTTATCGGTCGACTGGTTGGTGAGTTGTCGGCTCACCACGCGCCGTTTGATGGTGATGCCTTTGCGCGGCAACTGTTTGATTCATCTTGGCCCGAGCGAGAGTTAAAACAGCGGATGCGTCATATCACCGGGACGCTGCATGCTTATCTGCCTGCTGACTATCGACAGACGCTAGAGATTCTCAAGCCGGTTTCGAGACACTTTTCTGGTTTTGAGCCGATGTTCTTCCCAGATTATGTTGAGTGTTATGGCCTTGATGACTATCAAGCCTCTATTCCAGCACTGGCGCACTTCACCCAATACTCCAGCTCAGAGTTTGCTGTTCGTCCCTTTATTGAACGATATGGTGACGAGATGATGTTGCAGATGCAGCGCTGGGCGGAGTCAGATAACCATCATATACGGCGCTTGGCGAGTGAGGGGTGTCGGCCACGCCTGCCTTGGGCGATGGCACTGCCGGCTTTCAAGAAAAACCCAGAGGCGGTGATTGAGGTGATCTCAAAAATGCGCTGTGATGAGAGTGAATATGTGCGGCGCAGTGTGGCGAATAACCTAAATGACATCTCAAAGGATCACCCGGAACGCCTGCTTCAATTGGCGCAAGCGTGGCTGGGAGAGGATGAGAAGACAGATTGGATTGTTAAACACGCCTGTCGCTCTGAGTTGAAACGAGGGGTGCCTGAAGTTTTAAAACTGTTTGGTTTTGATGATCCTAAACATATTGAAATTTCCGCTTTTACCCTCCAGCCAGAGGTGAAGATGGGTGATGGAGTTGGCTTCTCGTTTCAACTGACCACCGCTAAAAAATCCTTAGGTCGGTTGCGTATTGAGTATGCAATCGATTTTATGAAGGCCAATGGCAAACAGCGCCGTAAGGTGTTCAAGATTTCTGAATCAGATGTGGTTGAAGTGCAGAAAAGCGTGATTAAGCAACACTCATTTAGAGTGATCTCCACCCGAAAATATTATCCAGGTGCGCATGTGCTTGCGGTAATTGTGAATGGAAGGGTGTTATCGAAGCTCAGCTTCACGCTCGCTGAGTAGTTTTCATATACTCTTTTGAAGAGTTGTTGCAGGAGGGTACAGGCATTTGATGCCTGTACCCTCCTGCAACGAGCTTATGGGCGTACCGTATCGATGACGATCTCAATGGTGCCTTTATGCCCCGGTGTGATGTTAAGGATTTCTCCTTGTAGATCACCGCTTTGTGGCATTGCACCGCCCGATTTTGAGACACGAGCACCCACAACGATTTTGGCATAACCAGAGATCTTCAGTTGCGGCATCCTCGCCATGTTGTCATTCAGCTCGATGGTGGCGGGTAGGTCTGAGACCAGTGCGTCAACGGCGGCCAGTGGCATTTTTGGGCCAGTGGCGGCACGGGCGAAGATGAAGACGCGATCATTATCATTCACCTTGCTGCGCAGTGAGTCAGCCAGTGTGACCCTGACAGTGACCGCCTCTTGGCCAGCAGTGGATGGTTCATGGTCATGACCGGCGTGATCATCCACTGGGGCTGAGATTGGCTTGCCTGTTGTTGGCACCTTGCCACCCGCCCGGGCGATCTGAGAGCGCGCATCATTCATCGCCCCTTCAATAGCGACCACCGCATTAGGGTTGCTCTCACCGATGAGGATGCGTGCCTTGTCCCAATGTGTGAAGGCTTTGACGAAGTTGCCTATACGGTACTCAACGATCCCTACCATCCATAAGACATTAGGGCTGTCTGGGTTGACCTCGAAGGCGTGATGAATCATCTGGGAGGGCTTGCCATTGAAATTATTGCCATTGCTCTGCACGATCGCTTCGGCATAGGTCAACAGCAGGTCAACATCATCGGGCATCAACTTCTCAGCCTGTTCATAGGCCTTCAAGGCTTCGGGGATACGCTCCATCGCCTCATAGCTACGCGCCAGCATCATCCAGCCATTGGGATTGTTAGGCTCTTCTTTCAGTCGCTCAACCAGTTTCGATACCATCTCCTCAACTTTAGCTACCTGCTCCGCGCCACCCTGGCCATGTGGGCCTTGCTGCTGTTGAGCGGTAGGTGTTGGTTTAGGTGGGTCGATCATGCCGGGGCTGCCGATGACAGAATACATGCCAATGGAGATAGCAGGTACCAGTGCTAGAGCGACGATAATCCCCGCCTTGCCCGATTTCTCCGCCACGTTGGTGGGCTGTAGATCTTCATCGGTGATATCGATCAATAGCTCTTTTTCAATATCATGACGGGAGGCTTCGTACTGCGCCTGCTCAAGATTGCCCGAGACTAAATCGGCCTCAAGCTCCTCGAGCTGGTCTTTACAAACCGCGAGGTTGAGTTGATTGGAGTCGACTGAATCGACAGGTTTTTTTCGTATGAGTGGAAGCGCAACGAAAGCGAGGGCCAGCACAATCATGCCGACCGCGAAAGTCCAGAATAGTGTCATTATTTAGGAATCCTGATTCTCAGATGTATTTAGCAGTTTGGCCAATTTCTCTTGGTCGGCATCGGTGAGTTCGACCTCTCGGCTCCTTTTTTTCTTCATCAAGGTGCGTCCCAACAGGAGACCGCCGATGGCAAGAATAAAGAATGGACCAAACCAGAGGGGGTAGGTAGATGGCTTCAAGGGTGGCTCGTAGAGTACGAAATCACCATATCGGGAGACCATAAACTCAATAACGTCATCTTTGGTCTGGCCCTGTTTAATCATGTTGTAGACTTCACGCCGTAGATCCTGCGCAAGCTCGGCATCGGAACCGGCCAGTGACTGGTTTTGACAGACCATACAACGCAGCTCTTCGGTCAGCTCACGAAACTCTTCACTCCGCTCTTCTGACTCAAAATGATAATCTGCAAGCGTGGCAAAGCTGGATGTACTCCAGCCGGTGAATAGTAGAAATAGTGCGAAAAAAATGGTTTTCATCAACTCTCTTCCCTCAGCTTTTTAATCAGTGGCAAGATCTCATTATTGATGATCTCAGGCGATAAAGGGCCGGCGATCTTATGTCTAATCACACCCTTTTTATCAATAATGAAGGTCTCAGGCGCACCATAGACGCCGAGGTCAATGGCACTGCGGCCATCAAAGTCGAGGCCATTTGAGGTGTAGGGGTCACCCAGCTGCTTTAGATAGGTGCGTGCAGCGACCGGGTCATCTTTCCAAATGAGGCCATTAATCACAACATCTTTACTGCGGCTAAGAGCGACCAAATTGGGGTGTTCTGCACGACAGGAGACACACCAAGTGGCCCAGACGTTGAGCAGAGTCACTTTGCCAAGTAGATCCTCTTTGGTGAAGAACTCACCGGGACGCTGTAGCTCTTCCAGGCTAAATTCTGGTGCGGGTTTGCCGATCAATACTGAGGGCAACGCACGCGGATCCATGCTCAGCCCTTTGTAGAGAAAACCGACAATAATGGCAAAAATTGCCAGTGGTGCAATAAATCGAAGATAGGGTTTCATCTATATACTCTCCGCATCCAGGTTAACTGGCAGATGCCATATCAGTTGGAATTTTAACCTTTTTGGCTTTACGCCCGGCGCGGTAGCGGCGATCTGTAATAGATAGCAGTCCACCAAAGGCCATGAATAGTGAGCCAAGCCAGATCCAGCGGATATAGGGTTTGTAGTAGAGACGTAGTGCCCAGTCACCATCACCGATGGCATCGCCCAGTGATACATAGAGATCACGGGTAAAACCAGGGTCGATGGCCGCTTCAGTCATGGGCCGAGTCTGTACATAATAGGTGCGTTTTTCAGGCTCTAGTATGACATCACTCTCACCCGGTTTGCTCACTTTAAACATGCCGCGATGGGCCGTGTAGTTCGGGCCTGGGTAGTTGCTAACCCCTTCAAACAGGAAGGTGTAACCGGCGATTTCAGCTGTATCGCCCGGTGACATGCGGATATCTTTTTCGATGCCATAGTTCTGTACCATGGTGATGCCGACGATGGTGATGGCCACGCCAAGGTGCGCAATGATCATGCCGTAGTAGCTGCGACCACTGCTACGTAGATCATTGAAGATACCGCTGAGACCGCCTTTATGTTTCAAACGATCAACGATGTTCTGGGCATGGGTCACTGTCACCCAGAAGGCGAGGGCAAAACCTAGACCAACCATGGCGTTGTTGTCTGTCAAGAAGTAGGAGGCCAGACCAAAAATGATACTCATGACAAAGGCGATCCAGAGTGTTTGGATCAGCTTTTTCGGGTCGTGGCGTTTCCAGTTTGTTGAGAGACCCAGGCCCATCAATACGATAAGGAACGGTATGGTCATCAACATCATCTTGTTGAACCAGGGGAAACCGACTGATATTTTACCTAGCTCAAGTGCATCGTAGACCAGTGGTGCCAAGGTACCCAAAAGAACCAGTCCGGCGAATACGGACAACAGTAGATTGTTGCCGAGCAGGAAGGTTTCGCGAGACAGCAAGTCAAAGCGACCACCGCTGGAGATGTAGGGCGCGCGCCAAGTGTAGAGCAGCAGTGAGCCACCAATCACGACGCAGAGAAAGACGAGAATAAAAAGGCCACGATCAGGATCGCTGGCGAAGGCATGCACCGAGGTGAGTACACCCGAACGAACCAGGAAAGTACCGAGCAGACTGAGTGAGAAAGCTGTCAGCGCAAGTAGTACAGTCCAGCTTTTGAAGGCACCACGTTTCTCGGTTACAGCCAGTGAGTGCATCAGTGCAGTACCGACCAACCAAGGCATAAAAGAGGCGTTTTCAACGGGATCCCAAAACCACCAGCCGCCCCAGCCAAGTTCATAGTAGGCCCACCAGCTACCGAGTGAGATACCCAGTGTTAAGAAGATCCAGGCGATGGTGGTCCAGGGACGTGACCAACGTGCCCATGCTGCATCCAAACGCCCACCAATGAGTGCTGCGATGGCGAAGGCGAAGGCGACTGAAAAGCCAACATAACCCATATAGAGCAGCGGTGGATGAATTGCCAAGCCGGGATCTTGCAGCATTGGGTTCAATTCACGCCCCTCCAAAGGGATCGGGTAGAGGCGATCAAATGGGTTGGATGTGAGCAGCATGAAAAGTAGAAAACCGATGCTGATAAAACCCATCACCGCCAATACGCGTGCAACGACCTCTATGGGCAGATTGCGGCTAAATGCGGCGATGGCGGCACTCCATGCGGCCAACAGGAAGGCCCAGAACATTAAGGAGCCTTCATGAGCTCCCCACACTGCGGATATCTTATAGAGATTGGGTAGCAGCGTATTACCGTTGGAGGCGACATAGAGGACTGAAAAATCATTGATCAGAAATGATTGCATCAGGCAGCCAACAGCGAACGACATAAAAATGAACTGTCCCCAGGCAAGTGGGCGTGCGAGTGCCATCCAGGATGGGGTGTTATTGAGTGATCCAACCAGGGGCATGAAGGCCTGAATGACGGCAAGCGCCAAGGATACGATGAGTGCGAAATGTCCTAGCTCTGGTATCACGGTGCTTTTTCCTGCGTTGCGTTAGCGCTATCAGCGCGTGCTTGCTCCATGGCATCTGCCACTTCTGGAGGCATATATTCTTCGTCATGTTTAGCCAACACTTCGCTAGCGATGAGGACGTTATCTTCATTCAGCTTGCCTTTCGCGACGGCGCCCTGACCCTCTTTAAAGAGATCAGGAAGGATGCCTGTATATTGGGCAGCCGCTTCGTCGTTGTGGTTGGTGATGATAAATGCCACGGTTAGGCCATCATCCAGGCGTCTCATGCTGCCCTCTTTAACCATGCCGCCGATACGGATTACTTGCCCTTTAGGTGCTTCACCATTGGCGATCTGCGTTGGGTTATAGAAGTAGGAGATATTGCTCTGCAATGCACTATTAGCGAGATAACCAGCGGCACCGATAGCAACCAGTGCTATCAGTACGAATACGATACGTTTTTGTCTTGGTTTCATAGGTCTACCTTAGTATTCATTCGCAACATTCGAGTCAGTCGCTTTAAAATGGTTCCATGCTGTATTTTGACAGTGGTAATTTCAATGGCCATTAGTGCAAAGGTGACGCCTAGCGAACTCCATATATAGAGTCCGAATCCACCCATATGGAAAAATTCTGCAATACTCATTTTTTCACCTCTAACATCTCTGCAACCCATGTGGTGTCACGCTCACGCTCTAGAATGGTGTTGCGCGTACGCATTAGTGGTACCAGAAAACAGTACATCCAGAAGGCGACGGTCATGGTCAACATGGCGAGCAGAATATTGCTCTCAATGCCTGACATGGATGAGCTTTGGTGCAACGCAGCGCACTGGTTTGGATCGGGGCAGTTGACCGACCAGAAGATGACAGGGATACAGACCAAGCCGACCAAGGCGAGCACGGCAGACGCGCGATCACTGCGACGGTTGTCTTCAATGGCGGAGCGCAAGGCCATATACCCGACATAGATAAAGAGCAGGATAAGCTCCGATGTCATACGTGGATCCCAATCCCACCATGTTCCCCAGCTGGTCTTGCCCCAGACCGCGCCGGTAAAGAGGGCGAGCAGGGTCATGATGGCGCCGGTCGGCGCGATGGAGGCCGCCACCATATAGGCGAGGCGGGCATTGAATATCAGTCCAATCAGGGACCAAGCGACTATCACGACATAGAGCCACATTGACATCCAGGCGGCAGGCACATGGATGAAGATGATGCGGTAGTACTGCTTCTGGTCAGTGAGTAGATCGGGGGTCTGGAAAAACCCCCAATAGAGACCAAAAATACCCAGCAG
>JAKITT010000118.1 GCA_021647945.1 Candidatus Polarisedimenticolaceae bacterium | reverse complement strand
TTGATGAGGCGTTAAGCTTTCTAGCGCGGTGGATAAGGCATGAAACTCATTGATTTTCATTACATCACCTATCTCATTGATTGCTCTACTTTAAATATAGACCAACAATTAACGATGACATAGCCATAAATTTACAATGAGCCATTTAGTTGACCCTTGATCTTTCAACATGATGGTATAAGTTTCCCTCTCAATGTATGCGGTCTCCTTTCTGATAAAACAGTAAAATCAGTTCATGGCATCTACAAATCTAGTTCTAATCCCGCAAGGAAAAAAGGGTCGGTGACAAATAACAATGATTGCTATTTGTCACCGACCCTTTCTTGTTTATATCTTAATCTCATCTCAGCCTAAATTTTAGTGAACCTTATACTTTGTGCAACCAGACTTAATCAGAGGTTCTCTAGAAGGGCCTCCTCAAGTCCCTCAAATATTTGGCCTTTGCCAAGAATAAAAGAGAGTGGCTCACCTCCGTTCATCTGTTGTGTCAAGAATGGCACCCTGATCATCAGTTAAGGTGAATGAAAGAGACAACAGTATCGTTACTGATTTCCTTTGAGTGGCCTTGGGTTCTGAATGTTTTCCAGATTTTACGCGGGACAGGCAGGTAGGCCAATAGATCAGTAGAGGCTTCCCAGTATGGTCTTGCTCTGACGGTTACTGCTGTTGCAAAGAAATTTGAGCTTTGACTTTGTCGACCATCGCATCACAGCATCCCTCTACCTCCAGAGTCAGACTATCTATAGACTCACCGGCACATAAAAAACGTGGTGCCTCATTGTGCTCTGGGCATACCAGATCCCCTGCTTGAGAGACGATAGATTCCACGATGTTCGCGATTACTTCCGCCTCAACTGGATCTTCTACATTACTGGGATCAATGGTACGACCGCCGATTTCGAACGCAAACCCTATATCTGACATTTACTTATCCTCAATATTAAATCAGTGGAGATAGCTTGATTGGTAGACGTGATTATATCTGAATGTTACTAGCCCGGATATCTCATCTGAGAGCTTGATGATCGTGCTGAGATTATTGTAGCATTATCATAACTTACAGTAGGGTGGCTACTGTGGTGTTATGATGCCTTGCCATGAATCAGTACACATCGGCTGATTGTCGCAATATCAACGGCCTTCTTAGTAAATGATGAGACCTGAATCACTTCGCAACAACCCGCCACTGTTTGGCTTGTTGTGTGTTATTACCGCCGCCTTCGCCTTCTCAACCAAGGCGGTCATTATCAAACTTGCCTATGGCTATGGTGCCCAGATCACACCGATCAATTTGATGTGTCTGCGTATGTTGATGTCGTTGCCATTCTTCCTGTTGGTACTCTTTTTTCTTGAGCGAAAAAGGGGTCAAAAACCTCTACTACGGCAAGATTTTATTAGATTGCTTGGTTTGGGGGTGGTGGGTTTCTACTTTGCCGCCTATCTTGATTTTGTTGGGTTAAGCTATATCAGCGCCTCTCTTGAGCGTTTGATTCTGCTGCTCTATCCCACCTTTGTGGTTCTTCTATCGGCCATCTTCCTACGGCGTGCTATTCATCTTAGGGAGGGACTTGCACTGTTGGTTAGCTATATTGGCATCGTAGTAGTCTTCTATGAGGCGCTGACACTTGATGGGCCTAACATCATGTTTGGTTCTCTCTTAATTCTTGGCAGTGCCATCGCTTTTGCCATCTATCTCGTTGGCTGTGGTGAGATGGTGAAGAGGCTTGGTTCGATGCGTTTTACTGCTTATGCGATGACCATTGCCTGTTTGGCAACACTGCTCCATTTTGGCCTCTCATCGAATGCGGTGATCACGGGGTTGCCACAACAAGTTTATGGACTGGCATTGTTGATGGCGGTGGTCTCAACGGTGATCCCAACATTCTTGATGAATGCGGGTATCCACCGTCTCGGTGCTAGCCCTGCTGCCATCATCAGCGCGATGGGGCCGGTATCGACCATCTTTCTTGCCTACCTGATCTTGGATGAACGGTTGACCACCGTTCAGTTTCTTGGGGCCGGATTGGTGATGCTGGGTGTGCTGGTGATCAGCACCAAGAGGGCTGTTATTGAGCGCTGCGAATCCAAAGGTGACTGAACCAGTAGAAACGCCCCTTTTCAGCTGACGGGGCGGTGCAGTTGTAGCGGCTACGCCCAATAGGCAGCGCCGTTTCTGCTTGTACAGAAAAATGGCCCTTGGTGCGATCTATCCACTCAATGGGCAGTGATGTTTGGTTGCTGGTATAGCAGGCAAGTCGGTTAAGGTTGGCATCACTCTCAGCGAGTTTTATCTCCATCCGTGGTGGCTCCTCCGATACCTCCGGTTCCCATGGTGAAACCTCTATTACCGGCATGGCGAGTGTGTTGGTCTTGAGGGCGAAATCATCAATATTTGCATAGATGTTGGCCATCGGGTAGCGAGGTAGTAGACGTAGGTCAGAGTAGTGAGAGAGTGCGCCTGATTGTTGGCCAAAGGCGACATAACCCAACTGTTGGACTACGTTGGCGAGTGGCTCGTTGTACTCACCATAAGGATAGGCAAAGAGTTTTTTATGGTGGCCCAGTTCAGCTGTCAGTCGTTCCTCTGCCTGTTCAATATCGGCTCTAACTCTATTTAACCAGTCACTCTCCTCCTCATTTGGCCGCTGGCGGTTTAACGGGTCATGGCTGCTTGAGTGGTTATAAAAACTTGCACCGAACTGTTGCATCTCACGCATTTGTGGCCACGTCATAAAACTAGGGTAGCCATTGTCTATTAACTCGGTGGATACAAAAACGGAGAATGGCCAACCTCGACGCTTCAGGCGGGGGTATGCCTCTCTATAAATTGAGAGATTGGCATCATCAATCGTGATGGCCACTGTGCGATCAGGCATTGGTGTGTTGTCGATAATGGCATCGACAATGCGTGCCAATGGCCAAATGGTAAATTGCTCTCTCTCAAGGTAATCAAGGTGTGCATCAAATTGTTCAAGTGTGGTGTTGGTAGAGGGGAATTCAGCTTCACCAAAACGGTGGTATATGAAGACAACGGCACTGGATGGAGTTGCTGCCATAGTACAAAGCGAGATGGATAGAAGAAGCCAGACAGTAACAAGCTGGATGCTATTTTTTACCACTGTTTGCATAGTTTGAAATGGTTATAAAATGGCTCATGCCGTCACTGTGGTCTATCCTGGCTTTTTCTGCAAGAGATAGACCTTCTTAGCATATATGGAGATATTTATGGGAAAAGTAGTGATTGAGAGATATCTCTCGACTCTTAAGGGGGCTGAAGAGAGTTACCCCTTCGGGCCTGAAGCGTTAGTTTTTAAGGTGATGGGTAAGATGTTTGCGTTGGTATCGCAACACGATACGCCTGCTAGAGTGACATTAAAGTGTTTACCTGAAAATGGTGAGATTCTGACGGGGCAGTTTGAGTCGATATCGCCAGGATATTATATGAACAAACGACACTGGATCACTATCTCGCTTACGGGTGAAGTGCCAGATGATCTGCTCACCGACTTGGCGTTAGGTTCATATAATCTAGTGGTGAGTAAATTGACCAAAGCGGATAAAAAACAACTTAACGAGAGTTGATTTTAGGCGGGTGGCCACCGACTCACTTTAAGCCATTGGGTTAACTGCTCTGCAGGGAGTGGTCGGCTGAGGTAGTACCCTTGGGCAGTGTCACAGCCCAGTTCGATCAAGTAGTCATAGGTCCATTGGTCTTCAATACCTTCGGCCACAACACTACAGTTCATGTTGTGTGCCAGTTCAATGGTCGATTTTACAATCACCTTGTCATCTTCATCATTCATCATATCTTTAACAAAACTACGGTCAATTTTTAACTCGCTAACGGGCAACCGTTTCAGATAAGAGAGTGATGAGTAGCCAGTACCAAAGTCATCAATAGAGAGGCTTATATTCATCTCATCTAGCGCTTTTAGCGTTGAGAGTGCTAACTCAGGGTTTAACATCAGGCTGTTTTCGGTGATCTCAAATTTGATGAGTTTGGTATCTACTTGATAGGTATTTAGAAGCGATTGCACCTGCTGAGGTAGATTCTTGTCCAGCAGGTTGATGACGGATAGGTTGATTGCAATCTGAATAGATAGGCCCTGTTTGTGCCACTCATGTGACTGTGCCATGGCAATCTCTATGATGCGGAGCGTTAACTCATTCATCATGCCGCTGTTTTCTGCCATGCTGATGAAATCATCAGGGGGAATCAGGCCGTGCTCTGGATGTAACCAGCGAACTAATGCCTCAACGCTGGTGGTCTTCAGCTTAGCCAGGTCGGCCTTTGGCTGGTAGAAGAGCACAATTTGATCCTTCATTGCGTTACGCAACTCACTCATCAGAGTTAATCTTTTTATGCTGTAGGGGTCATACTTTTCATCATAGGCGAGAAAGGTGGCATGCTGAGTTTTTGCCTGATACATGGCTACTTCTGCCATTTTGATCAAGCTGCTTGCATCGTGTGCATCTCTAGGAAAACTGGCAGAACCGATACTGACGTCAATGGGCAGGTCGATTCCCTCTAAGGTAAAGGGTTTAGAGAGCATATGTACAATATCTCTAATGAGCCTTTTGATTGCTGAGGGTCTTTGCTCAAAAAATAGAATGGCAAATTCATCGCCACCTAGACGATATATCCTGGTTTTTGAGGTGAGCGATGTAACAAAGCGTCCTGCCAGCCGTTTCAACAGCTTGTCACCATTGTCATGTCCAATGGTGTCATTGACCTCTTTAAATCTATTTACATCAAGCACCAGAATGGTGAAGTCATTGTCAGTCTTATCAAGTGCAATGTGTTCATTTAACGCCTTAAAGAGTGATGATCGATTGGGTAGACTGGTCAGTTCATCGTAGGTGGCTTGGTAGATTAAGGCACTGCTTTGTTCATCAAGACGATGGACAATTCGCTTTGAAATTACCAGGGCGACCCAGGTTGCGATCCATATAATGACAAAAGCGGTAATGATCAGACGAGCCACAATTTGGCTCTCATAACCTGCGCTAGTTCGCTGATGGTGCTCTTGGTAAAACAGAAGTAGTAACTCTTCAGAGGATGGGATGTGAGCCATTGCCCAAAGGGTTTTTTCCCCATTTAAAGAGATGATTCCGCGATTTTTGTTATTGATCAGCATGGCGCTGATTTTGGTGGGTGATAGCTGTTCTAGGTTGCTGTCATAGATCTTCTCGATCTTGATCTCCCCATCTGCGCTTTGGCTGAAAATTAGGCTGCTAAACTCATGATTAGTTAATGTTGATGTATCACGGTCTGGTTTTACACTGTGTGTTTTGGCCTCCACTTTTGCGATGTCATAGAGGAGATGGAGTTGCTCGGTGTCCCCTACATCAATGGCGGTTCTATGTGCCACCATGCCATACAGAAGCAGAACAAGAATAGCTACTGAGACAAAAGCAATAACGAGACGCCGCCGAACATTCACCTATTAGGCCGGCGGTCTTTTGGGGTGATAGGTGCTGATACCTGCCACAGTGTAGAAGGGGCAGCTGCCTAACGTGGCAGCTATTAGGTTGACTACGCCAAAAATACCAACGGCTCCTGCTAGAAACGGATCATCTATATAGGATGGATTAATGAATCCTATGTAGATGAAACCTAGCGCACCCAGTGATCGGAGAAGTCGATCAATGTTATGAAGGTTGCGTTTGATACTTGGCATATTAAATTCCCTTTGTATTTTGATAGGCTGATCTAACAAAAGTATAGAATAGTGCTGATCTTAATTTTTTGGATGACAATGGAATATTAGAATTTTAGCATATAGATGTGTGCAATATTGAAGGATTGATGCCTATGCAATGAATAAAAGTAATGAGAAGTGTAGGGCAATCACTGCATGTGATGCCCGTACCTAAATGCTGGGGGCTCTATTTTAAACAGGCCTGTTGCAACTTATTTAGCACTTCCTGATCTAGCCGCTGTTGTGCAACCTCAAAAAACTGACGCTCTTCAAAGCGAACATGGCGTTCAAGTAACTCCCCGAAATTAACTAGGAATGTCAGTGGCTCATGTTGATGCTCTACCCATTCACGTAGCTGTTGATGTTCACGATAGAACTGCGCTAGAAGAGCCTCTTCGCCTAACTCCTTTAGTGGTTCAGCGAGATATTGCTCCTCCAACTTAAAGTGTGGCTCAAGCGTGTCATGGAAGCTTTGGATGATCTCCGCCTGTAGTGTTGCCATTCTTTGCATGTCATTGCTTTGCACCGCCTTTTTAGCCTGCTTTGCAATGCGTAGTGCCAAGTGGTGGTCTGAAGAGAGTTTGTGGAGTTGAATTGATCGTTTCATATATTTCCGCTAACGCCTGTTCTCAATGGGTTGGTATAGCGCACCCCTATCGCGCATGGAGAAAAATCAAATGTTAATCATCGACTGTTTGTACTAAAGCGGAGAGATTATAGGCTTAGCCACTCTCTGTGCGATAATCGCTTTTTTTCTTGAACAGAGAGCCGAGTTGAACCGAGTGCAGCAGAACACCGCATCACTAGAACCTAACTGGAGTGGTTGGTCGCGTCAGCGCGTTTCGACTATTCCTGCAGTGGTGCTGGAGTGGCTGAAAGATGAAGGTTCATTAACAAAACGGCTGATCCAGGCCTGTCCGGGTGAGTTTAGAGTTCGTCTACTGCGGCAGGATTGGGGGCGAGCGCTCTATAGTGAGCAGCAACATCTTGGCATTCGCCGGGGTGAGGCGGCTATGGTGCGTGAGGTTGAACTCTGCTGTGATGAGACACCCTGGGTCTTTGCGCGCTCATTGATCCCTGCAACCAGTCTGCGTGGTTCTGCCCGTCGACTGGCCCACTTAGGTGAAAAACCACTGGGTGCGATGCTCTTTGCTGACCGCAATGTACATCGTGGTGAGACTCAGATCGCCCGCATCCTGCCGCGTCACCCACTCTTTGCCGCAGCGACTGGCCATCTTGAACAGAAACCAAAAGAGCTATGGGGGCGCCGCACGCTCTTCTATATTGCCGACAAACCCCTGCTGGTGAATGAGATTTTCCTACCGGCTATTCCCGCCTTTGCAACATCACTCCATGACTAATCAACATGACTCTTCGGTGAGTAGAAATTGCACCATCGGTGAACGCCTTTCGCTTTATGGCAAACTGATCCGTATCGACCGACCTATTGGTATCTTGCTGCTGCTTTGGCCCGCAATGTGGGCGCTATGGATTGCAGGTGAAGGCAACCCTGATTGGCACCTTGTGGTGATCTTCTCATTGGGTGTCTTTTTGATGCGTTCCGCCGGTTGTGCCATCAATGACTATGCAGATCGTGATTTTGATGGCCATGTTGAACGTACTAAACAGCGTCCTATAGCGGCGGGTCTGATTGAGCCAAAAGAGGCGCTGTGGGTCTTTGTTGTGCTCTGTCTGACTGCATTTGCCTTGGTTCTATTGCTTGACTGGAAGACGGTGGCGATGTCGTTTGTTGCCGCCTTTCTGGCTGGCATCTACCCCTTTATGAAGCGCTATACCCATCTGCCTCAGGTGGTACTTGGGGCGGCCTTTGGTTGGGCCGTACCGATGGCGTTTATGGCACAGACAGGCAGTGTACCGCCGGTGGCATGGCTGCTGTTTGCCGCGACGGTGATTTGGGTGGTGATCTACGATACCCAGTATGCCATGGTTGATCGTGAAGATGATCTGAAGATCGGTGTTAAATCAACGGCGATTCTGTTTGGCCGTTTTGACCTGTTGATCATCTCTCTACTACAGGCGGTGATGCTCGGTATGCTGTTGGTTGTAGGGATCTGGATTGAGGCGAAAGGGGCCTATCTATTGGGGCTGGTTGCCGCGTTGGGCCTTTTTATGTATCAACTGCGCATTATTCGTAGCCGAGACCCTGCCGCCTGTTTTACCGCATTTCTCAATAATAACTACTTCGGTATGGCTATTTTTATCGGCTTGGTGCTGGATTATATGAGTCGTCAAGGGAACCTCTGAGGTCGACATTTAGTGATCAGGGGCCGGGTGCGGAGTGGTTAAAATGAGGTTCTATTGCGTCCCGCTGATTTAGCGTGATACATCGCTTTATCGGCCCTGTTCAGAATGTCAGTAACGCTCTCTCCACGGCTCTCCTGTGGTGGGAATAGTGTGATGCCAATGCTGGAGGAGAGGGTGATCTTTTCACCTTTTATGAGGTATGGCTCAGCGAGGGTGATGCGGAGTTTTTCCGCCACTGATCGTGCATGGTCCGTCGCTACCTCTATTTCACCACTCACCTTGGGAAGTAGCACGAGAAACTCATCTCCCCCGAGTCTTGCGGCTCTATCTTCACCACGTAGTCGGGTACGCAGGCGTTTTGCCACCTCAATTAGTAGGAGATCGCCAACATTATGGCCCCGGGTGTCGTTGATGATTTTAAAGTGGTCGAGATCGATAAAGAGCAGTGCGGCAAAGTGGCCATGATGTGTACACTGAGCCTCGGCGTGTTGGATTAGATCAATCATTAAGCGGCGGTTGGGCAGATTCGTCAGGAGATCATACGTTGCCTGTCGGTTGATGATCTCAATAGCATCACGTTGCCGATAGAGACCTTTGATAAGCTGATCTCTCCCAAGATAAATGCCACACAGGCCGAGTAGCCATAACAGTGCATGCCAAATGGTGGATACGGTATTCTGCTTGTGTGTTATTGCGATCAGCTCACTGAGTGGAACTGTAATCGCCATGCCGCCCATAATGTCACCTTTATTATAGGGTTGGTTAGGATGGCAAGGTTTACAGCTCTTATCGAACAGCAATGGTTTCATCAGTCGGAGATAGGGCGCGCCGTTGAATTCAGTGAACTCTACAACCTCAGGGATACCTCGCATGAATTTATATAGTGCGGCTTTTTCCCACGCATCAGGGGCATTAAGTAAACGCCGGTAACCGAGACTGGAGACATGTATGGGGGAGCCGTGCAGCTTTGGAAATGTCTTGTTTACCATGCGGGCGAGATACTCTGGGTTGATGCGTGTCAGCTCTTTTCCAGAGGGGGTGGTAAATATATGGTCGGGCAGATCTTGTAGGTAGCGACTTGGCAGTACCTTGCTGCTGGTCTCAACATAAATGCCCTGTTGGTGCCCTACCCAAGAGCGGTAGGCGACATCTCTGTTGAGGTGTGCATGGGCTTGTGTCAGGGCAATTTCTTGTGTGTTCTGATGCTGCTCAAGCAGCCCCCAGCCTAATGAGGTAGCGCTGACAATGCTCCAAAAAAAGAGGAGTAGCCAAGTGTAGCGACGGAGGCGCGCCTCTTCTCTATCCAACTGTTTCAGCGTGTGGCTGAGCTTTGTCTGCATGGCTATAAAAGGTATCGGTAGCGAATAATGTGCGCTTCCTGTTTCGTTTCAGTGCCTCCCCTGGCGATCTCCTTTAATTGTAGCGCTACTTCTATGTTTTAAAACCAAAACCATCACAAGCTGGGCAATCGCTCTCATTGGCTTCTGATGCATCTTGTACGACCCCGGTGCCTGAGCATGGTGTGCAGTCACCTCGGCTGCCGACCCCATGGCATGTTTGGCAAGGGGTATCTTCTTGTATCATGCCGGTGCCGTTGCAATCTGGGCAGTTGCCTAGTTTGCCTCGACCACGGCATGCTTCACAGTCGATCTCTGAGGTATATATGCCGCCGCCATAAAAACGGGTGATCGTTCCCATTCCGCCGCACGCAGGGCAGTTTTTGGAGAAGCGTTCAAAACGCGCTAATTGCTTCTGATTCATCAATATTTCATCAACCATAAATTTATAGGGTATATTCTAGTACACCAACCATATTGCATTGATGGTGCTCTAGCAGGATACCGCGTTCTGATGGTTAATTGTAAAACCCAAATCCCCACATAGAAAATAACGTGCTCAAAAAAACAGCCCAAAGCATAAGGATACTCTAATATAGTTGGTGTTTTCTGACACTCGAAAATACACCGCGCCAAAAAAACAACGTCTTTCACCA
>JAKITT010000117.1 GCA_021647945.1 Candidatus Polarisedimenticolaceae bacterium | reverse complement strand
AACCAGCCGCCGCTTGATTTCTAAGCTACTACACCCCGACCCCATACGGCATCAATCAAAGCTGGAGCAGCAAAATCAGCTGGCTTTAGGGTTGGAGAATGTTTAACCGGACAGTAGTGACATAATTTATGAATTATCCGGGTTAAGGGTTAAGGGTTAAGGGTTAAGGGTTAAAAACATCGCATCACCATAACTGAAGAAGCGGTACCGCTTGGCGACGGCATGATGATAGGCAGCCATTATAGGCGCATAACCGGCAAAGGCACTGACCAACATCAGCAGTGTTGACTCCGGCAGATGAATATTGGTAACCATCGCATCGACACTACGAAAGGTATAACCAGTGCGGATAAATATCTGTGTATCACCCTGAAAGGGCTCGATCTGACCGTTAACCGAAGCCGCCTCCAAACTACGCACACTGGTGGTGCCAATCGCGATCACCCGCCCTCCCCGTTGACGCGTACGACGTACCGCTTCACACACCGCTGCACTCACCTCTACCTGTTCACTGTGCATCACATGCTGATCAATATTCTCAACCCGCACCGGCTGAAAGGTTCCTGCACCGACATGCAGCGTGACATAGACAGACTCAATACCCATCTCTTCCACCTGCTGCAACAGCTCCTGATCAAAATGGAGCCCTGCCGTGGGGGCTGCCACTGCACCAGAGTGCTCAGAAAATAGTGTTTGATAACGTTCTAAATCGAGTGATTCATCTGAGCGATCAATATAGGGGGGCAGTGGCATGTGGCCATGTTGCTCCATCAGCACCATCGGCGTGCCCTGCTGCACAGAGAGTTCAAACAACTCACCCTTACGACCAATGACATCAACCACCTGATCACCCAGAATGATTCGGGAACCCGCCTTAGGTGACTTGCTTGCCCGAATATGTGCCAACATTCGCTGCTGTTCTAACACACGTTCGACCAGCACCTCAATTTTGCCACCACTCTCTTTGTGACCAAACAGACGCGCAGCCATCACACGGGTGTTATTAAAAACCAGCAGGTCGTTTGAATTGAGTAATTTGGGAAGCTCTTTGAAGCACAGATCGTCAATTGAAGCGGATGCGCCTTCAAGCACAAGCAGGCGGCTATCGGAGCGATTTTCCAGAGGATACTGGGCAATCAACGCCTGCGGTAGGTCATATCTAAAATCAGCTAAATTCATAGCGGCGGGATACTACCATAATCAGCCACTTTTCCTACTATCTGGCTAAGCAAATAGTAAAGGAAACCCTGATTATTTTAGGTGTCGTAATAGCTACTCTATTGTAGTGATCTTCGGAACGAATCAGGGCAGTTACAACAATCATGAATTGATAGGAGACCCCTTAAAGCCCTAAGAACAGTGTTCATTTATTATGTTGATTAATTCTCAAGTGACATATTTATGTGACCGTGTTTGCACAAACGGCCCATTAAGTAAAAGTGAAGTGTGAGCTACAACACACCGCTATCCCATTGTTTATGGAAAACTATTTAGCAATGGGCAGAAATATTCATCACCACTACTGTCACACTAAATTTGAGGGTCATGCATATGAGTAAAAGACGAATAGATACCAAATATCAAATGGAGAAGTTTCTTGATGGAAATCTTAACGCCTTTAACAATATTTATGAGCGCTACAGTGCTCGCATCTACCGCTTTATCGTCCGACAATTTGGCACAGGGCCAGAGGCTCATTCACTCTATATGACGGTATGGGCAGAGTTTGTTGATGCAAGAAAAGAGCACACATCACCCGGCCAATACAAAATCTCCCTCTATAAGACGCTCTATCAGCGCCTGCAAAACTTCAATGATAATGAATCATATTTCAGTGATGCTAAAAAACTCAGTAATGAGCATGGGAATAAGAGCCACTCACGTATTAAACTTTTGAACCATCTTCGGAAATTGCCTAAACCGCTGCGTGAAGTATTTCTACTCCGCCACGAAATGGGGCTCAAAACACTCTTAATAGCCCGCATCATAGAGGAGCCTGTTGATGAGGTGGAAAGAAAAATCAGCCAGGCAATCGTTCTACTTGAGCAAGAGATGATTGAACTGGGCTGCACTGAAGAACCCGTGCTAACCATCTACCGTAATAGTCGTATGCTGAAATCACCCAGCCGATGGGACAATGAGATCTATGATGCCTTGCCGGTCTGGATGGAGATTGGCATACAGGGAACCCTGCTCAAAGAGGGGATGGTAGATAAGAAAAACCTCATCAATAATTTCACCCGCTCACTCAATGAAGCAAAACAGCATGTTCATGACCTGACCAATCGTGCAAAACAGGACCTTTTCAGGCCTGCTAACGCGCGGCATACCTTCCAAAGTTAACGCTTCTATGTAGAGCCAACCCCCTAATTAAGTTAGCCCACATTTTACTGCGGCAGAGCGATCTGCCGTATTTTTTTGTCTCAACTTCCTCATTTTATTGCCACTACACATTTTAAATGTAGGTTAAACTCCCTTTGTATCGATCCGATATACTTTAAGGGAGCGCTGAACAAGCCGTGATTGTTTTAGACTGGCTGAATTTGCCCCAATCTGTCCCGAAGATCGCCCCAATGGAACTGCTATTACGGCTCACTTCGAAACAGATTGGAATAATTTCATCTCAGTCTAAATTTTAGCTGCGCTTTAGCGCAACCAGACTTGTTCAGCACACCCTAAGAGGGGGCAATAAAGGCCTCATCCACGACCACAAGGGCGTAATGTGAATACCCATCTTACTCAAAACGAAACGAGAGTTATCGGCTCTCTGATTGAAAAAGAGATCACCACACCCGATCAATATCCGCTCTCCCTCAACGCACTGACCAACGCATGTAATCAAAAAAGCAATCGAGACCCTGTTTTAAACCTGGACCAATCAACGGTTCAAGAGACACTTGATGAGCTCAGCAAAAAATTCTTTGTAAATGGTAAAACCAGTTATGGTAGCCGTGTTGAGAAGTACAAACACCGTTTCTGCAATGTTGGCTTTGGTGCGCTGGAGTTTACTCAACAGGAGCAAGGCATCATCTGCACAATGTTTCTACGAGGCCCTCAAACACCGGGAGAGTTGCGCACCCACACCCATCGTTTATGCCAATTTAGTGATGTACAGGAGGTTGAGGCGGCACTTGATCACTTAATGCAACGGAATGATGGCCCCTTTGTTGTCAAACTGCCGCGTGAACCGGGAAAACGAGAGTCTCGCTTTGCCCACCTTTTTAGTGGTGAGGTAGAGATTGTCGCTACTGAAACCATCGTAGAGCCATCACAGTCCACGAACATTCTCTCAGAGAGCAGCCGTATCGATCAGCTAGAACAAGAGGTGAAAGCGCTGCGTGAGGAGATCGAGCTGTTGAAAGAGCTGATCTAACTAGGAACTCAAAAATGTATTTTACCCCTAAGGATCAAAAATAGACGATGAATCTAGCCGCACTACTGCCCTTTCTACGCTGGTTTCAACTGATCAACCAGAAGAGTCTGAAGGCCGATATAATGGCTGGAATGACAGGGGCAGTGATTGTGCTACCACAAGGCATCGCCTTTGCCACCATCGCAGGTCTACCGCCAGAATATGGCCTCTATACGGCGATGGTCACGCCTATTGTTGCCGCCCTGTTTGGCTCATCTCTACATCTGATTTCAGGGCCGACAACGGCCATCTCTATCATCATCTTTACCTCTGTTAGCAATCATGCTGAACCCGGCTCACCCGAATTTATCTCACTGGTACTCACCATTACCCTAATGGCCGGGGTCTATCAGACCATTTTAGGACTGGCCCGTATGGGCACGCTAACCAACTTTATATCTCACACTGTCGTTATCGGCTTCACTGCCGGGGCGGCCATCTTGATCGTCACCTCACAGATGGAAAATATCCTGGGCATTGTGATGCCAAAGGGAGAGTCATTTATCGATAGCTGGCTCTATCTATGGAGTGATGTTGGCAGCACTAATCCCTACATATTTAGTATCGCCATCGCTACATTGGTCGTCGCCCTGGCCATAAAACGGTTCATACCAAAAGCACCCCACCTGCTGATCGCTTTGATCATTGGCAGCCTATTGGCACTAAGCTTGAGTGGAATAACAGATGCGATTCAATTGGTTGGCGAGGTGCCAGCGACACTACCACCCATATCTATGCCTGATCTCTCACTCACCTCGATTAAGATGCTGGCCCCCGAAGCACTGGCTGTAGCCCTACTGGGGTTGATTGAGGCGGTCTCAATCAGCCGCACCATCGCCACCAAATCTCATCAACGCATCAATGCCAATCAGGAGTTCATCGGCCAGGGGCTCTCCAACATTGCGGGCAGCTTCTTCTCCAGCTATGCCGGTTCTGGCTCATTCACACGTTCTGGCATCAACTACTCTGCGGGAGCCAAGACCCCGCTCTCCGCCATCTTTGCTGCCCTGTTTTTGATGCTGATCATCCTCCTGGCTGCCCCACTCACTGCCTATATCCCGGTGGCGGGCATGGCTGGAATCATCCTTATTGTCGCCTACAAATTGATCGATTTTCATCACATCAAACAGATCATCAAATACAGCAAATCTGAGTCAGCCATTCTGTTGACAACATTTTTTGCCACCCTATTTCTTGAGCTGGAGTTCGCCATCTACCTCGGTGTACTACTCTCACTCATCATCTTTCTGGCACGCACATCAACCCCAGAGATCATCACTCTGGCGATGGATAATAGTGAGGGTGATCGAAAAACACTCATCAACGTACGTAAAAAACCCCTCCTGGTTGAGTGTCCACAGCTAAAGATTATTCGCATCGATATGTCGATCTATTTCGGCTCAATCAACCATATCCAGAACCGAATACACCAGATTGTTGATAAGGAGCATGTCCATCACATCCTTATCGTCGGCAGCAGCATCAACTTCATCGATCTGAGCGGTAAAGAGATGCTGCTCATTGAGGCGAGAAGACTGGAGGCACTTGGGGGTGGACTCTACTTCTCCGAACTTAAGTCCTACATCTACAAAACATTCATCAAAAGTCGTTTCTCATACAAAATTGGCACGGTTCACTTCTTTGACAAAAAGCGTGATGCGATCACGGGCATCTATAAAAAGCTCGACAAAGATATCTGCGCAGAGTGCAAAGCACGGGTCTTTAATGAGTGTGAGCGGTAATCTCTCAGCACATTCTGCATTCTGAATAGGATTAGGAACCTATTTAGATTATCGTAGTCTCTTCTCCATCAGTTCACCAAAATAAGGAATCTCTAATTAAGCTATGATTGTTTTAACTGCCCTGACTATTTCCGAAGATCACTACAATAGATCACCTATTCATGCTTGCTTCGACACACACTCAGAACAGTTTCACCCCATCCAGACTTAATTCAGAGGCCCCTTAAGCTAATTTTCACCATGCTTCACTCTAACTCGCTCGCCAACCGATCATTAAAAGTGGTCGTTGCTACCCTATTCCTACTCTCTAGTCAGATGAGTGTTGTCAGTGCAGCGGTCCCGCTGTTGAACATCAACCAATCTATCGACCAAGTTGGCTACCAACCAGCAACAACCATTGAGCTGCCGGATCTGGGGGCAGCTGCCGACAGTGTGCTCTCTCCCGCCGCTGAACGCCGCCTTGGCCGCGCCTTTATGAGCAGTGTTAGGGCATCTGAGGTTATTATTGATGACCCTTACTTGAGCAGCTACATCCGTCAACTCGGCCATCAGTTAGCCAGCAATAGTGATGTCGCTGGACGCCATTTTGACTTCTTTATGATCGATGCGGCCGGTATCAATGCCTTTGCCGGACCATACGGCTATATCGGCATCAATAGCGGACTCATCCTTTCAACCCAGAGTGAAGGGGAGCTGGCCTCAGTATTAGCCCATGAAATTGCTCACGTATCACAGAAGCACCTGATGCGTGCATTCGATACCGCCAGCCAGATGGGAATAGCCACCGCAGCGATGATTCTGGCAGCCATTATATTAGGAGCATCTGGCTCACCCGATGGCAGTATCGCTGCCATTGCCAGCGCACAGGCGGGCATGGTTCAGCAGCAGATCAACTTCACCCGTAGCAATGAGAAGGAGGCCGACCACGTCGGCATGCAGATTCTCTCAAAAAGCCAATTTGACCCGAGAGATATGCCCGCATTTTTTAGTCAGCTGACGCAGGCCAATCGAATATATGAGTCAGGCACCCCTGAAATATTGCGTACTCACCCGGTCACTACTGACCGTATTGCAGACTCAATGGGGCGTGCAGAGCAGTACCCATACCGCCAACACCAGAGCAGCCTAAACTACCACTTTATACGCGCCACACTTAAAGCAAAGAGTTTCCAACAGCCCAGTGATGCGGTGACCCATTTCAAGGAGACATTGAACGATGGGCGCTTTCGCAGTGAAGATGGCGAACGTTACGGCTATGCCATCGCACTCACCCTCAACCGAGAGTATGCCGAAGCTAAAAAGGTACTATTAGCATTAAAGGGTAAATACCCGACCGCAATTGGCCCACCCATCGCTCTCGCTGATCTCGCCAGAAAACAGAGTAAATATGAGGTTGCATTAGAGGTATTACGCACCGCTCTGCAACATAAACCTGATAACTACCCACTCAAACTCTACTATGTTGAGACACTTCTAGCCGCTGGAAAAGCGCCACAGGCACTCACAGAGGTAGTGTCACTGGTCGACTGGCAACCTGCCGACCCTCCTCTTAGGAAGCTCTATTCACAGGTCGCCAAAGAGGCAGGCGCACGTATTACTGCGCGTGAACAGCTCGCTGAATACTTCTATTTAATGGGTGAAATAGAGCCTGCCATCCAACAATTAAGGCTCGCACTCAGTGATGAGAAAAGTATCGACTTCTATCAGGCGGCCCGAATCAGCGCACGCATGAAAGAGCTACAGATTGAACGCGGCACACCCCCTAAAAAGAGACATTGAAAGAGAGCATCTGACAGATACCCAATAATTGGGTATTCTTGCCAACCTTTTGGAAAAATAATCAGAAAACCGAAGAGGTGCTTGCAAAACTACCGTAGGTGGTTCCTGGCTAGGCAAAAATTGGCGAAAAAGCGGAGTTTACACGCAGTAAATGAGCATTTTGAGCCGATTTTTAACACCGCCAGGGGCCGCCTACGGAGCTTTGCAAGCACCTCTGAATAATTTAAAACCTCATGACAATATTGGAGAGACCTATGAAGCGCACACTCTTACGCCTGATCTCAGCAGCGGCCATTATGCTGTCACTCGGCATCACATCCGCTCAAGCCGGCGTACAGGTACTGATACAGACCAGTCTGGGTGATATCGAGCTAGAACTGAATGATGAAGCGGCCCCTAGCACTGTTGAGAATTTTGTCTCATACGTCAATGAAGGTTTCTTTGAAGGAACCATTTTTCACCGTGTGATCAAAGGTTTTATGATCCAAGGCGGTGGGTTTAATGCCGATATGCAGCGCAAAAGCACCCACGCCCCGATTAAAAATGAAGCTAAAAATGGCCTAACCAACATGCGCGGCACCATCGCTATGGCCCGCACTGGCGACCCACACTCAGCTACAGCACAGTTCTTTATCAACCACAAAGACAACTCATTTCTCGACTATCCATCACGCGATGGCTGGGGCTACTGCGTTTTTGGTAAAGTCACCACTGGTATGGATATTGTCGACAAGATTGCAGAACAGGCGGTTAGTAACCAAAACCGTATGCAGAATGTACCCAACACCCCCATTTTCATCACTAAAGTCACTATCATCGAGTAATTAATATGATTCAATTCAAAACTAACATGGGCGATTTCACCGTAGAACTGGATACTGAGAAAGCCCCCATCAGCTGTGAAAACTTTCTGCAATATGTCAACGACGGTTTTTTCAATGGCACCATATTCCACCGTATCATCCCAAATTTCATGATCCAAGGCGGTGGCTTTGAGCCAGGCATGAAACAGAAAGAGACCCGTGCCACCATTGAGAATGAGGCAAAAAATGGCCTCAGCAATGAGATTGGCACCCTGGCAATGGCCCGTACTGGCGACCCCCACTCAGCCACCGCACAGTTCTTCATCAATATATCCAACAACAAATTCCTCGACTACCCAGGTCAGGATGGTTGGGGTTACTGCGTTTTTGGCAAAGTGACCGAAGGGATGGAGACCATCAACAAGATGAAAGCGGCTGCCACCACCATGAAAGCAGGGCATCAGGATGTACCTGTTGAAGATATCATGATCGAATCAGCCAGCGTCATCGAAGCTGCCGAGTAATCGTATGAAAGAGACACTCTTCATCTCAGATCTGCATCTGAGTCCAGACCACCCTGAGAGTGTCGAACTGTTCCTCCGTTTTCTGGGCCATCGTGCCCAGCGAGCGGAGGCGCTCTATATCCTTGGCGATCTCTTTGACGCCTGGATTGGAGATGACAACGAAACCGCCCCAGTGCCCACTATTTTAGCCGCCATGTCTGCGCTAAAAGAGAAGGGGTGCAAACTCTACATCATGCAGGGCAATCGAGATTTTCTACTCGGTGAAGCATTCGCTGAAAAGGCCGCCGCCACTCTACTGTCCGACCCGAGCCTAATCGATCTCTACGGCACACCAACCCTATTGATGCATGGTGACCTACTCTGCACCGATGATGTCGCCTATCAGCAGTACCGTAAGCAGATCAGAGCCCCCGCGCTGATTGCAGACTTTCTATCAAAACCAATTCCAGAGCGGATAGTTGTCGCCACAGAGATGCGCAGACAGAGCGGTGATATCAACGAAGCAAAAAGCGAAAATATCATGGATGTGAACCGACAGACTGTTGAAGAGTTCATGTTAGATAACGGTGCTAAGCTATTGATTCATGGCCATACCCACCGGCCTGATGAGCATGACCACGATCTCAATGGCAGCCATGCCTGCCGGATCGTATTGGCCGATTGGCGTGGTGACAAAGGTGAACTACTCTCTGTGACCCATGATGAGATAAACCGTGAGATGCTCTCTCTCAGCTAACGAGCTTTTAACACCTCACCATCAAACTCAATCCCCAACCAACTCTGCACCATAAAGTTACGAATATTCTGGTGATCCGTCGCCTCTGGGTGTTTCAGCACATCATCACGATAGTAGGCACCAAAACAGACCAACGTCTGCTCTTGTGATAACCCCTGTAATTGTGCAAAAGCAAACAGCTTACAAGAGCCAGAGTTCTGCCCCGCCTCATTTAACGTATTGCCATTTTTGAAGGCTGTGGGTGTAAAACTGTAAAGTTGATCGATCAACGCCATCGTATCGCTAAACTCGACCATTGCTGGGTTATCATTTAACTCTTGAATAAAACTATTTAGAGTCATATTCACTCACCACCACCTCTTTTTCACGCTTGAAAAAATAAAAATCTACCTGATTACCCACAAGGCTTAGCCATTGTATAGACTGATATTACGTTGTTAGGCCAGCAAATACGCTCGCTACCTTATTGGCCGTGGTATTCACTCCATTGGCCTTTTTCCACTCCAGACACTTTATGCTCGTGTAGGGTCGCATTTATGCGACCAGCCGAACCTGCAAACATGCGCATGAATGTGCACCTACAACCATATTAGGCCAATGGAGTGGATACCCTTTTAGTGAAATTTAGCCTGAATGCCCTTAATTTGCGCCACTTAAGAGGCAGTGTCGCCTCGCGTTAAATGCAAGCCATTGATATTATTTGTGATTATACTCACGTCATATAGCTGAGCTTTGTACATATCCGTCATATAATTCACCAAAACACTATTCATATCCCTCAGCTATGTCAACTAAGAGACACGGCAATACCTGGCTTACTAAAATGTGGGTGTATGTAATAGCATCCTGACGTGGTCAACCTTTTTGTGACACCCCAGTTAAGCCGCTTTTTTCATTCCTAATAGTTGTTGTTCATAGTCATTTGGGCTCATATAGCCCAGATATGAATGCAAACGCCGTTTGTTATAGAACAT
>JAKITT010000116.1 GCA_021647945.1 Candidatus Polarisedimenticolaceae bacterium | reverse complement strand
AGCGTGTCACCAAAAACCTGAAGAAGAGAGCGGCTTCTTTGGGATTTGATCTGGTGCCAAGTGCAGAAAATGAGACTATTTCAAATGCTGTTTTATCAACAACTTAGGTTTATGTTACTCAAGAGTTACAAAGCTCAGTATGTCTATGTAAAGAACTCCGTAGGAGCGGCGCCCTCGCCGCGATTGGGTTTGGCAGCGAGGTTCATCGCGGCGAGGCGCGCCGCTCCTACAATGACCATTTGAATGACTGAACTTTGCACCTAATCACCAAGGTTTATTAGTCAGTAGTTACTGGGGCTATTTTCTCTGTCAACGGCAATAGAGGTTCATCATGAGTGGTATAAATATTTTTGAAGATGCGCTGGATCGGCTGAAATTGATTGCAGAAGAGGCGGGGATTAATGCGGAGGTTGTGGAGGCATTATCACATCCAGAGGCACTGATTAAGGCTGCTTTGCCGGTACGTATGGATGATGGATCTATGCGCTATTTTCGAGGTTATCGCTGCCGTTACAACAGCATTCTTGGCCCGACGAAAGGCGGCTTACGCTTCCATCCACAAGTCACCATTGAGGAGGTGCAGGCGCTGGCGCTCTGGATGAGCATTAAGTGCGCACTGGTAGGTTTGCCATTTGGTGGGGCGAAGGGCGGGGTTGAGGTGGATCCGAAGACGCTGTCACCGATGGAGCTGGAGCGTCTGTCGCGTGCCTATGTGCGTGCGATGGCTGACTTCATCGGCCCGAAAGTAGATATCCCCGCACCCGATGTCTACACCAATGAGCGCATCATGGGCTGGATGTTGGATGAATATGAGGCGATCAAACGGATACGAGCACCCAGTGTCATTACCGGTAAACCGGTACGTCTTGGCGGCAGTCTTGGGCGTGAAGCGGCTACGGGGCGAGGGGCTTTTCTCTGCATTCAGGAGCTGGCTGAGCGCGAGGGGTGGACACCTTCAGAGAAACGGGTGGCGATTCAGGGGTTTGGTAATGCGGGCTACCATGTTGCCCGTCTGCTGCAAGAAGCGGGTTATTGTATCGTTGCGCTGAGTGATTCAAAGGGGGGGATCTATAGCGAGGGTGGCTTTGATATCGAAAGCATCTGGCACCATAAGCGGACGGAGAGCGCGATGCGAGGTGTCTACTGCGAACATACGGTGTGTGAGTTGGTTGAGCATGAGCAGATCGACAATGAGGCCTTGTTGGCCCTTGATGTTGATATTCTGATTCCCGCTGCACTGGAGGGGGTGATCACTGTGAAGAATGCCAAGCGTATTCGTGCTTCCTATATCGTTGAAATTGCCAATGGCCCCATTCTCAGTGCGGCAGAACCTATTTTGGAAAAAGCCGGGGTGATGGTCGTGCCCGATGTACTGGCCAATGCTGGGGGTGTTACGGTCAGTTACTTTGAATGGGTTCAGAATCGTAGTGGCTATGCTTGGACGTTGGAGGAGGTGAACCAGCGGCTAGAGGAGGTGATGTCAAAAGCCTTTAATGAGGTATGGACCATTGCTAAATCAGAGCAGCGTAGTCTGCGTAGTGCCGCTTATATTCACGCGGTGCGCCGGATCGGTGAAGCAGTTTCGGCCCATGGTACCCGGGAGTATTTTGCCAGTAGCTGAGTTGTGATAGCGAGATAGTCGCCCAGCGATTGGCGTTTTTTAAGCGGATGCCAATTGTCGGACTCTCTTTTTTAAGGCCTTTTAAGCCTTGTTTTCATTGAGTGAAAGCGCTATTTCTGCTACATTTCTCCCCCGTCCAGATCACTCAACTTCCAGATGTAAATATTCATATGACCAGATTTGTTTTTATAACGGGCGGGGTAGTTTCATCCCTTGGTAAAGGGATCGCTTCGGCCTCCTTAGGTGCGTTGTTGGAGGCTCGTGGCCTCAAAGTGACAATGATCAAGCTCGACCCCTATATCAATGTCGACCCCGGCACGATGAGCCCATTTCAGCACGGTGAGGTCTATGTCACCGAAGATGGTGCCGAGACCGATCTCGATCTTGGCCACTATGAGCGCTACATTCGTACCACGATGGGCAAAAATAACAACTTCACCACTGGCCAAATCTACGATAGCGTGATTCGTAAAGAGCGTCGCGGTGAGTATCTTGGTGGCACCGTACAGGTAATTCCACACATCACCAATGAGATCAAAGAGTCGATTCTACTCGGCGCTGAAGGGGCCGATATCGCGCTGGTCGAGATCGGCGGTACGGTAGGTGATATTGAGTCGCTACCGTTTCTGGAGGCGATTCGTCAGATGGGCATTGAGATGGGCCATGATCACGCCCTCTTCATGCACCTGACCCTGGTGCCTTATATCAAAACCTCCGGTGAGGTTAAAACCAAGCCGACCCAGCACTCAGTGAAAGAGCTGCGTTCGATTGGTATTCAACCAGATATCCTACTCTGTCGCTCTGAGCTGCCGTTGCCAGAGAATTTGCGACGCAAGATCGCCCTCTTTACCAATGTGGCGGAAAAGGCGGTTATCTCAGCGATAGATGCCGATAATATCTACCGCGTTCCATCACTACTGCATGCGCAGAATATTGATGGCATTGTGGTGGATCGTTTTGGCCTCGATCTGCCCGAGGCAGATCTGCATGAGTGGGATACCTTTCTTGATCGGCTCGACAACCCAACCGGCTCCGTTAAGGTGGCGATGGTTGGTAAATATGTCGATATGACCGAAGCCTATAAATCACTCTCAGAGGCGTTAGGCCACGCCGGTGTGCATTGCGGCACCAACGTTGAAATTGTCTATGTCGACTCTGAAAAGACCTCAAACTGCACTGCCAAACTGGAGGGGATGGACGCCATTTTGGTGCCCGGTGGTTTTGGTGAGCGCGGCATCGAAGGCAAGGTCAATACCGCGCGATATGCGCGTGAAAACAAGATCCCTTACCTTGGCATCTGCCTTGGCATGCAGGTCGCTGTGATCGACTATGCACGTAATGTGGCTGGTCTGGATGGTGCGCACAGCACCGAGTTTGATAAAAGTACGAAGCACCCTGTTATTGCACTGATCACCGAGTGGAAAAATGCTGATGGCAGTGTCGAGAAGCGAGATGCAAACTCAGACTTGGGTGGCACCATGCGCCTAGGTGGTCAAGAGTGCCGTCTGCAAGAGGAGAGCATCTGTCGTGAACTCTATCAGGATGAGGTGATCACAGAGCGTCATCGCCACCGCTATGAGTTCAACAATGGTTACATTGATAAACTGGAGCAGGCGGGGCTGAAGTTTGTTGGCCGTTCAATGGATGGCAAACTGGTTGAGATTGTTGAAAATCCAGATCATCCTTGGTTTGTTGCCTGTCAGTTCCACCCCGAATTTACCTCAACACCACGTGATGGACACCCGCTCTTCTCTGGCTTTATCCGGGCAGCGATTGAACATAAGGCAAAAACATCGGCATGAAACTCTGCCATTTTGACGTTGGTTTAGATCAGCCTCTTTTTCTGATCGCGGGTCCCTGTGTGATAGAGAGTGAGCAGCTAGCGCTCGATACCGCTGGGCAGCTAAAAGAGCTGACCGATGAGCTGGGTATCCCCTTCATCTATAAATCCTCCTTTGATAAGGCTAACCGCTCGTCGGTCGATAGTTACCGTGGGCCTGGCCTGGAAGAGGGGTTGCGCGTGTTGCAGGCGGTCAAACAGCAAATCGGTTTGCCTATTCTGACCGATATCCATGAAGATACCCCGCTGGATGAGGTGTGTGAGGTGGCGGATGTGTTACAGACGCCCGCCTTGCTTTGTCGACAGACCAATTTTATTCAGGCCGTCGCCCGTACCGGCAAACCGGTCAATATCAAAAAGGGGCAGTTTCTCGCACCTTGGGATATGAAGCATGTGGTCGAAAAGGCGCGTGCTGTGGGTAATGAGCAGATCATGGTCTGTGAGCGCGGTGTCTCTTTCGGTTACAACAACCTTGTCTCCGATATGCGCAGCCTCGTGGTGATGCGTGAGTCGCAGGCTCCCGTGGTCTACGATGCAACCCACTCTGTGCAGCTGCCGGGTGGCCAGGGGGCGAGCTCCGGTGGACAGCGTGATTTTATCCCCGCATTGGCACGCGCGGCGGTCGCCGTGGGTATCTCGGGTCTCTTCATAGAGACTCACCCAAACCCAGATCAAGCGCTATGCGATGGCCCCAACTCCTGGCCAACGGGCCGTATGCGCGAGCTGCTTGAGAGCCTGTTAACGATTGACCAAGCGGTGAAGTCGTCACCGCTGTTGTAGGTTTGCCTTGACCTCCAGGGACGAGGGAATGCAGAAGAGCTGTCAGGAACAACTCCTGTTAGGTGAACATCTCCGCCAAAGGCGGCCCTACAAAATTGAAAGCGTAGATTTTTTGTTGAATGGTCCGACTATTCAACCCACATTCCAAATGAAAACCAAAGAGGATAGGTGAGATGTCTGAGATAGTTGATATTCGAGGTCGTGAGATTCTTGACTCCCGTGGTAACCCAACGGTAGAAGTTGATGTGGTCACCGCAGATGGTGCCATTGGTCGTGCGATGGTTCCATCGGGTGCCTCAACTGGTTCTCGTGAAGCACTGGAGATGCGTGATGGGGATAAATCACGCTACGGTGGCAAGGGTGTTCTGAAAGCAGTTTCCAATGTAAATGGCGAACTGCGTGATGCGCTGCTGGGCGCTGAAGTGACCGAGCAAACCTCTATTGACCGCACCATGCTGGCGTTAGATGGTACTGAAAATAAGGGTCGTCTGGGTGCTAATTCTCTGCTGGGTGTCTCCCTGGCCGCCGCTCATGCAGCCGCTCAAGAGAAGGCGCTGCCCCTCTATCGCTCACTGAGTGATGGTCCCTACCGTCTGCCAGTGCCGATGATGAATATCATCAACGGTGGCTCTCATGCTGATAACAGTGTTGATCTGCAAGAGTTTATGATCCTTCCTGTCGGTGCCGGCTCCATCCGCGAAGCGGTGCGTTACGGCGCTGAGGTGTTCCATGCACTGAAGGGTGTATTGGGCGCGCGCGGTCTGGGTACTTCTGTGGGTGATGAGGGTGGTTTTGCCCCCAACCTGAGTTCCAATGAAGCAGCCATCGAAGTGATCCTAGAGGCGATTGACCTAGCCGGTTTTAAGGTGGGTGAAGAGATCTACCTCGGTCTGGATGTTGCCAGCTCTGAGTTCTATATTGATGGCAAGTATGTGCTCGCCTCTGAAGGGCGCAGCTTCGATGCTGCCGGTTTTACCGACTATCTTGCCAGCTGGGTTGATCAGTACCCGATCATCTCTATCGAAGATGGTATGGATGAGAGTGACTGGGCCGGCTGGAAGTTGTTGAGTGATAAGTTGAGTGACCGTATTCAGTTGGTGGGTGATGATCTGTTTGTCACCAACACCAAGATTCTACAGCGCGGTATCGACGAGAAGATTGGTAACTCAATCCTGATCAAAGTGAACCAGATCGGCACCCTGACCGAAACGATGGAAGCGATCAACATGGCGCATGATGCCGGTTTCAGTGCGGTGGTCTCTCATCGTTCCGGTGAGACTGAAGATACCACCATTGCTGATCTCTGTGTCGCTGCCAACACCGGCCAGATCAAGACCGGTTCACTCTCACGCTCAGACCGTGTTGCTAAATATAACCAGCTGATGCGTATCGAAGATCAGCTCGGTAGTGATGCGGTTTACGCCGGAAGGGGCGCTTTCCCCGTCTCTATCTGATCCTAGAGTCTGCAGTTGACCGCTCCATTCTGATGCTAAGTTGCTGACATGCATGTAATTGACTTCGATAGAGCTGTTCACATGCTGAGAGAGCTACGCTACACGATGAATTGCACGCTTGTGGCGGCACATGGCTGCGTTGCAACTCCTTGGAATAGAATAACTATTCCGTGTCGTTGCGTCTTGCCCTGCACCCCCGCAAACGCACACTTCACCGTGTCCAACTGCAGATTCTAGGATGATGCGATGCGGTTGCTGATCTTTGTACTGTTAATTTTACTGCTCTTCCTTCAGTACCGAGTCTGGGTGGGGGAGGGCAGCTTGGCCGAGGTCAGCAACCTCAAGCATGAGATTGCGTTGCAACAGCAGGAGAGTGCGGGCCTGAAACAGCGCAATCAAGCACTGCAGGCAGAGGTTGAAGATCTGCGCAGTGGTTTGGGTGCCATTGAGGAACGGGCTAGAAGTGAGCTCGGCATGGTTAAAGAGGGGGAGATCTTCTACCAAGTGATCGAACCCAAAGCAGAGCCGTCTGAGTGAACAGCGCACGCTATTGGGCCGTCGTGCCAGCGGCTGGTGTCGGAAAACGCATGGCGAGCGCCATTCCAAAACAGTATCTGCCACTGGCGGGCGTGTTGGTCATTGAACAGACGCTGCAACGCTTGTTGAGCCATCCTAAGATTGAGACAGTTTTTGTTGCGCTCTCTGAGCAGGATGGTTGGTGGCCTGATACCTCCTTTGCAGATGATGCACGAGTGATGCGTGTTGCCGGTGGTGCAGAGCGTTGTCACTCGGTGTTGAATGCGCTGGATGCGCTAAGTGTGGTTGCAGCAGAGGAGGATTGGGTCTTGGTGCATGACGCCGCGCGTCCTTGTCTTAGGCTGACCGACCTTGATCGTCTGATCAACCAAACCTCATCCCATGCGGTGGGTGGTCTGCTCGGTATCCCGGTGCGTGACACTATGAAACGCAGTGATCGCTCTGCACAAGTGACCGGAACCGTGCCACGTGAACAGCTGTGGCACGCCTTTACACCGCAGATGTTTCGTCTCGGCCCGTTGCGTTCGGCGCTTAAACAAGCGTTGGATAACGGCGAGTTGGTGACCGATGAGGCGAGTGCTATGGAGTTGGCAGGTCTACGGCCACTGATGGTTGAGGGGCATGCGGATAATATCAAGATTACTCGCCCTGAGGATCTTGCCCTGGCGGCTTTTTTTCTCCAACAGCAGTAGATTAGGCGTACTGTTGGTTTTATTTTGTAGGTGTTTTTAATGCGTATTGGACAGGGCTATGATGCCCACCGTTTTACTGAAGGGCGGCGCTTGGTGCTGGGTGGCGTGGAGATTCCACATAAGTTGGGCATGGCGGCACACTCAGATGGTGATGTGCTGATCCATGCGCTCTGTGATGCCCTGCTAGGGGCCGCAGCCCTGGGTGATATTGGTAAGCACTTTCCCGATAACAGTGATGATTTTAAAGATATCGATAGCCGGATTTTGCTGCGCCGAGTGGTTGAACTGCTACGAGAACAGGGGTTGAAAGTGGCCAATATCGATAGCACGATTGTTGCTCAGCAGCCTAAACTTGCCCCCCACATTGCCACCATGTGCCAGCGGTTAGCTGATGACCTACAGGTCACTGTCGCTGATGTAAATGTCAAAGCGACCACCACCGAGGGGATGGGGTTTGCCGGTCGTGGTGAAGGCATTGCTTGTTATGCTGTGGTCTTGTTGGTGTCGTTATGAGTGATCGTGCGTGGCAGCGTCTTGATGAGATGCCCTATCTATTGGGCCAGCCACAGGCGACAGGCATCATCCGTCAACAGCCAGAAGATTTTCTGGTTGATGAGATTCTCGGTTTTGAGCCAGATGGTGAAGGCGAGCATTGGATGCTGCATATCCAAAAACGGAATAGCAACACCGCATGGGTCGGTAAACAGCTCGCGCGTTTGGCGGGGGTGCCGCCGAGAGATACCAGTTATGCCGGTCTGAAGGATCGTCATGCGGTGACGACTCAGTGGTTCTCCGTCTGGCTGCCCGGTAAAGAGGCGCCCGATTGGCAGCAGATCAATTCAGATGAGATTAAACTTCTAGCCGCTATCCCCCATTCACGCAAGTTGCGTACCGGCACGCTACAGGGGAACCGATTTCGACTCATGATACGGCAGCTAAAGGGAGATAAAGCTGAGCTTGAGAGTCGCCTCAAACGCATCGCAAAGGAGGGTGTGCCTAACTATTTTGGTGAACAGCGTTTTGGGCATGATTATGACAACCTGACCCAAGCTAGCCGACTATTTCGTGGCGAGCTGACGCGCCTGAGCCGACATCTACGTGGACTCTACCTCTCAGCCACGCGTTCACAGCTCTTTAATCAGGTAGTGGCAGCACGCATTGATGATGGCAGTTGGAACCGGGCGCTGCCAGGTGACCAGATGATGCTACAGGGGTGCCACTCACTGTTTGCAGTTGAAACGGTGGATGAGTCGCTTGAACAACGGGTTGAAGCACTTGATTGCCACCCAACAGGCCCGATGTGGGGGCGAGGGCGCGTCTCTAGCTCTCTGGAGGTTGAAGCGCTGGAAAATAGGCTGCTGGCCCCCTTTGAGGAGTGGCGCGATGGCTTGGAGTGGAAAGGGCTGAAGCAGGATCGGCGACCACTGCGGGTAAAGGTGGGCGACCTAACGTGGCAATTTGCTGATGAGTACTTGCAACTCGATTTTACGCTACAGGCGGGCAGCTATGCGACGATGGTGTTGCGTGAACTGTTACGGGTGGAGGTGGCGTCTGCGCATGAGTAGGTGTTAACGACCATGTTTTTTAGGGTTGCGTAACAGCACATAAACGGCACCTGTGCCCCCGTCACGCTGGGTGGCCGAGCAGAAGGCGAGAACGCTCTTTTTCTGTCGTAGCCAGATATTGAGTTGTTGTTTTAGCACCGGCTGCTGCGATGCCGAGCCAAAACCTTTGCCGTGGATGATATGCAGGCAGCGGATATCTTCTCTCCTGCACTCAATGAGACACTGTTCCAGCTGCTCTTTGGCAAGCTGCACAGTCAGGCCATGCAGATCAAGATCTATTCCGACCGCTATTCGGCCACGGCGAAGATCCTTTACCAATCGATCCTGCAAGCCAGGGCGGGCAAATTGCAACACATCGCCCGCTTTTATGTCGGTGGCCGCTGCGATGTCGACATCCTCCTCTAGCTCATCCTTTTCATCCTCCTGAGGGCGCGGATGTGGCGAGACCTTTTTACGAAATGGTGTCGCCTTATCTTGCTTTATAGGGGTGGTGTCCTGCATCGCATCCTGGAAAACTGAATGGTTGCTAGGCGACTTATCTTTGCTCATGGTCGGTCGTTTCTTTACTTGGTGTTTGTTGCATTATAGCGGACTATTTTAGCGTCAATAATGAGCCTATTGCTCTATTTTCCCGTATAGTTAGTCGTTATATGAGAATTTTGTTAAGTAATGATGATGGTTACCTGGCCCCCGGTCTAGTTGCTTTGGCTGAGGCACTGTCGACTTTGGCAGATGTGGTGGTGGTGGCACCGGAACGTGACCGTAGTGCAGCGAGCAACTCGCTGACACTGGCACGCCCCATTCGCGCTGAAAAGATGAATAATGGCTACATTCGTGTCGATGGCACGCCCACCGATTGTGTCCATTTGGCCATCACCGGATTGCTGGATGATGAGCCAGAGATGGTGGTGGCCGGTATCAATGCGGGCGCCAATCTGGGGGATGATGTGCTCTACTCGGGTACCGTGGCTGCGGCCACTGAAGGGCGCTTTCTTGGTCTGCCTGCCGTAGCCATCTCGATGAATTCTCATAGCCCAAACCATTTTCAGACGGGCGCTAGAGTGGCGTTGGAGATGGTCACTCGTCTCTGCAAAGCCCCCTTAAGCCCTGATGTGATCCTTAATGTTAATGTTCCAGATCTGCCGTATGAGGCACTTAAGGGCTACTGTTCGACGCGTCTTGGTAATCGCCACAAGGCGGAGCCGGTGATTAAAGATAGTGACCCCAGAGGCAATACGATCTACTGGGTTGGCCCGCCAGGGGCAGAGCAGGATGCTGGGCCGGGGACCGATTTTTATGCGGTGCGTGAAGGTTACGTCTCGGTGACACCATTGCAGGTTGACCTGACGCGTCACTCATTACTACAGCCGTTAGACGAGTGGCTGCAAGCATGATGCTCAATTCGCACCATCAAGGCATCGGTATGACCTCACTTCGTACGCGTGAGCGATTGATTCAGCGCATACGAGACGAGGGGGTGAAAAATA
>JAKITT010000115.1 GCA_021647945.1 Candidatus Polarisedimenticolaceae bacterium | reverse complement strand
AGTGGGTTTATCAAAATGCTGCCGAACGATTTTTAACTCATGTCAAGCAAAAAAACGCTTTTATCCAAACTTTTTTACAAATATTTTTCCTTTAAATTACTGCAAGTTTCTAACCGGACACTACTGAGTCGAACCGACAGGTTGTTAAGCAGGCGGGCCTGTTCCGATGGCTCTTCTGCAGCCTCGGCCACTCTCTGTGTTACGTGCAGTGCCAGGGGCAGCAGGGGTCGTTCGAGATAGTCTCGATTCAGCCCCTCATCCAGGCGACAACAACGGGAGAGATCATCTGCCACCGCTCCGTTCAGCGCCTGCTGCGGCCAGGGCAGACCCAGTATCTGGATGGCGTCGTGCATGAGGCGGCCGAGGCGGGAGGTGGCCTTTTTCATATCACCGCTCACATCAAGGGCAGCGTAGAGCCACTCTCCCGGCATATCGTCATCGCGTTTCAGCAGTCGTGACAGCAGGGCGGCGGCGAGCAGATCAGGCTGCAGCTCCACCACTGAACCCTCCCCATCCTCCACCCGCCAGATGGTGCGGTGGCGCAACGCCTCGTAGTCGGGCAGCAGCGCTGCCAGTGAGTCGTGCCCGGCAAGCGCCTTGAGCTGTCGGGTTGTGACGCCGCTGGTGATGGCTGCCAACCCCTTGAGCAGTGGCAGCGCCACAGGTTGAAGCCCGGCGGCCTCCCCCTCACGCGCCAGCCGATCCTCCTCCCGCGCCACCAGGCGCTCGATGATCTGTGCCGCGCTGAGCGTGGTGGCTTGCGGCTCATCAAACAGGTTGATGAGATAAGCGAGAATAAAGAGGGGCTGGTTGTGACGCTCGTGCTGCGTCAGCCACCGGCTGAAGGCGGTCTGATCAATGGGTAGTGGTCTGTCGGCCTGCCGACGCTGCTGGCAGAGCCGGGGCCAGGCCGCTTCAAATAGCTGCCAGGCGGCACTCTCTTCATCGAGAGAGTAGAGTGACAGCGCCGGGGCGGTAAGGTAATGGAGCGACTCACCCAACTGCTCAAGCAGCTGTGGGTGGCGGCTCAACAGCAGAATACGTAGCGGTGCGGCGGGTTCCTCTGCCTCTTTGATCCCCTGTAGCAGCTGTTGCACCCGCTTGGGCTGCTGCTCGGGATAGTCAATCACCAGCAGTGTGCCAAGTTGACCGAGGCGGAAACTGCTACCACCATTCAGCGTGGCGAGCTGCCCCGCCTCCCACTGCTGCTCTTTCAGCAGGGCCGCCAGCTCAAATGCGAGGCGGGTCTTGCCTACGCCCCCTTCGCCGTGGATCAGTTTGAGGCTGATGCGTGGTCCGGTTTTTGCCCATTGCTCCAGCTCGGTGAGCGTTTTGTCACGACCGATGAGCGGTGTGAGCTGGCTCTGCCAGATCAGTAGTGAATCGATGCTGTCGGTGAGACTATTGGGTTTAAAGGGGATGGTGAGGCACCCTTCGGTGGGGCCGTAGTGGATGGCAATGTTCTGGTTGTTATCACCCGAGATGATGATGCCGTTGCACTGCGCTGCTTCTGTTGTGCGCCTGTTGCCCAATAGCCCGCCCAACATATCAGGCTCCTGCCCGAGGGAGCCAATAGGCGAGTGCGGCAATTATCGGCCCTGCCAGTGCAGCCAGCCAGGCTATGACGGAAGCTATCTTTTTCCACAGCGGTGTAACCTCTGTTTCAGGCTGGGTTTGACTCACCTGGGCTGAGATATTCCGGTTGCCATCACCAGCGATAAAAACACCATTGCCATTTTCAACTCGTAGCGAGCGCTGGTTTGATCGGCGCAGAGCAAATAGTGCGAGCAGCCCCAACAAAAAAATCAGTATGGCGATGACTATTATTGTGGTGTTTTGAATCTCCATACTCTCTTCTGTCCGTTATGCAAACAGCAAAAGCATAAGTTACTCCATCAACCTTGTACACCGCCAAGCTGATAATGTTGGTTTGTCAGTGTTCATCTGCAGATTTTAGGTTGAAGCAAACTGTTTTCCCGTCAGTGAGCCTATCAAAGTACCGACATTGATCCTGCTCTCCCATACTGATGTGAAATCAACCATGTTGACCGCATCTGCTTGGTTGGAGTGGCACCTCGCCACAATGCCTACTGGGATGTAGGTAAGGGACGTGAGCAGGAGCGGAAGCCTTGAACCGGGGCACCGCTCCTACAGGCTTTGTGATTTAGGGCAACATGGGGCGTATCAGCAAAACAAGCGCAACAATCACAATGGGCATTATCAGATTGAGCCGGATACCCGCCTTGATCATATCCTGAATATCAATGCGCTGGCTGCCAAAAACGATGGCATTGGGTGGCGTGGCCACGGGCAACATGAAGGCACAGGAGGCGGCCAGGGTGGTGGTGAGTAATAGAGCGATAATGTCCTGTTCTGTGGCAATGGCGACACCCGCGAGTACGGGCAGCATCACCTGCGTGGTGGCGGTGTTACTGGTGAACTCAGTCAGGAAGATGATGACCATTGCAATGCCCAGGAGCATTAAAGGCAGTGGTATGGCCGACAGAAAACTGAGTTGTTCGCCGATCCACAAAGAGAGTCCAGACCCTTGCATACCCATGGCCAGGGCAAAGCCGCCACCCAGTAGAATCAGAATGTCCCAGGGCAGTTTGCCTATCGCCTCTTTTCCAAGTACAGGTTGCCCCTGACGCACAGGGACCAAAAACAGCATCAGGGAGGCGAAAATGGCAACCGTGCCGTCGTCAACACCAGGATAAGGCAGGAGTGATGACCAACCGGGGAGGGTAAAACCATCGCCCTTGATACCTTGGCGTGTCATCCAGGCCAGGGCCGTCAGTCCCAACACCCAGCCAACAAACTTTTCATCACGCTTGAGAGGGCCAAGTCCATGGAGTTCTTCATGCAGGTGATCGACTGAACTGGCTTGCCAGTGCAGAGAACGGACACGCCGACCAAGCAGCAGCAGTACAATCGTCAACCCAACAATCACCATGGGTACGCCAATCATCATCCACTGTATGAAGCTGGGCACAAGTTCAGGTGCGGCAGTACGAATATTTTCCAGAAACACCAGATTAGGTACTGTGCCGACCGGTGTACCCATGCCTCCAATATTGGCGCTGTAGGCGATCGTCAATAACAGTGTAGTGGCCATGATTTTCATTTGATCCGGGCTGAAGAGCTCATCCAGGCGACTGAGAACAGCGATGGCGATGGTCACCATCAGCATGGTGGTGGCCGTGTTGGAGATCCACATTGAGAGGAAGGCGGTGGTGAATGCAAAGCCGACCAGTATCTGAAACGGACTATGATGAAAACGCGATAAGACGACCAGCGCCAAGCGTTTGTGTAAGCCCGTGCGTTCCAGGGCCTGAGCGACCAAAAAACCACCGACAAACAGAAACATGATGCTGGTCATGTATCGAGGGGCCGTCTCTTTTGCGGTAGCAATTCCGGTTAATGGCAGCGCAATCAATGGGATGAGTGCAGTGACTGCCAGAGGGACACACTCCGTCAACCACCAGATTGCCATCCATAGGGCTATACCCAGCATAAATGGTGCTTGAGGATATTCAGGGATGTTGATCATAAAAGGAGTGGTAATGGCGCATAGCGGGCCGGCAAACAGCGCGATATTTTTGGTTATAGTCATACTTTTTCCTCACAAATTGTGATTGGATCCTGGGGCTTCCATTAATTTTCTGGAGCCTTACAGGAATCACCATAGTGACTTCACAATTGATAAAGAATGACTAATTCTGTGAGTGGTAAATAGCGTACCTAAACGGCTGTTATATCAGCTGAGTGGTTTATTTTAATAAAGAGCGGTTGATGAACAATTGGGAAATAATATGAGCCTCTTGCAGGAAATAATTGGGACGCTCATCGTTTAGGGAAAGGGGGGTCAAGTAACATAAGGGCCATGGAAAGAAAGTGTTAACCGAAAATCAGGGGGTGCGGCCTAATAATGATGTAGCCATTATGCCAAGCATGGTACTCCGAACTCAATGCCATTAACTTAAGCTCACCCATCAACGAGTACGCTTGTAACTAGCATGAAAACCCTGAAGTTTTTTCGATCTAATATTGCGCGGATAACTTCGATCCGGCCTGATGGGTTCGGCCACTCCTGCCATTTGGTGGGTTAGGTAACCACATAACTCCATCGTATTTGACCCAAAAATCAAACGTGCCAGCCGATTTTTCATCAATGAAAGGGCATCGGCAAAATTGACTTGGTAACGCAATCTGCGATGTTGGTATCGCTGATCTGCAATCACTTGAGCAACCCAGGCCATCATGGATGCCAGATTCAGCGCCAGGATCTTGGCATGAAAATCCTGCTGTACCGTCAAAGCGCTTCTGCCAGAGAAGTTCTCGATTTCAACACTGCTCTTCTCCCGCTTATATCCCTCCTCAACTCCCCAATGCTTATAGTAGAGCTGTTTGAATCCAGTGGTCAGATAACGCTTTTCGTCTATTAGGGACGTGATCAGCACTTCGACCTCCCCATTTTTCAACGGGACGCGTACCAATCTTGCTGTTATTGGCTCAATCGATAGATTGTACTCCTGGCACTGTTGGATCATGTCGCTGCTTGGTGTCAACGTGATCAGACGGCTGTGCTGACCACTCTTGATAAACGCCTTGACCGCCTGGTTAAAAGCGACAGGTACACGCATACAGTAATGGCGAGAGAGGTCACGATGCATTGCCAACAGCCAAAACGCAGGATAACCCCGATCATATAGCAAGAGATCATCGACCTGTGTGTCGTAGAGGCTGGCCGCCGCCATCTCTCTTTCACCGGTTGCGTAAGGTTCAATGTGGGCGCGGACGATGACCTTGTTCAGGACATCATAGAGCCGAGAGAAACGGGCCATTGGGCAGGCGGCATCTGAAGGGCCACCAAAGGTCTGAGCGATATCTTTCGTATTGGGTAACCTGCCGGTTGAGCCGTCCACGGCCAGAAGACGGAACCCATGCCAACGTTGCAGGATGAAATGAGTGGAAAACTTCTTTATCACCACCTGATTCAGGTCGATGAAGACAGGATACCTCAAGTTCTTGCGTGCTTTACACACCGCTGCTGGGGTCACTGGAGCGGTTGCGTCTTGTCCATGGAGGGCTTCTGCATACTGCAGCAGTTCATCTTGTAGCGTCCCTTTACGAAAGTTCAGCATCCAAGTAATGAGGTTAGGGAGAGGGAGCGCGCGACGGCGGCTGAAATCAGCTTTGCATTTACCTGCTTGTTGAGCAAAACCTGGCGATTCAATCAGATCTTTTATGGGTTTAAAAATATAATTGAATAATTGAAGATGAGTTTGAATCTTGGGTGGTTTTGTTACGTGTGTGGTGATTATTCATGAGGTGCTCTATAAAATTACAGTGTGTTTGTATGGTGGATGTTATATATGAATCAACAGGTTATTGCTTAAGTTAATGGCATTGACTTTAACCTGCCGGTGATTTGAGCCGTTGAACCTGTAGAAAAACCTCTGAGGATATTTTGTACCGTGCGGAGATTGCATGAAATCGTTTTGGTAGACATAAACAGAGCCAGAATCGACGTGAGAGCGCGATATTTGATGCATTTTCTGTCCAAAATAAGAATAATTATATGGGCAAGGGTTTTTCTACACCCTCGTTATGCGTAATCTCAAGCTTTAGCATTTTACCAAAGCTTTGGAAATAAAAATTCGACTGATGTAGTGTCTAATTTCAATTTTACGTCATGCCTTGGTTTGGCGCTGATAAGTCCTTCATTATGCATCTGCTTGAAAACGGGTCGCAAAGTTTGTTCACCTTTGCCTAGATGTTGAACTATTGCCCCTCTACTCATTGCTCCTTTTTCTAGCAACAGACGATATATGTCTCGCGCTGTAATTTTGAGCAAGGGAAGTGCCGCACCTGATGAATCAGGAAGCCCTCCCTTCGCTCTCATTTCAAAATAGTAATCAATTCTAGTTCCGAGCATTCTTGGCTCTAAAAGGCCTGAAAAATATTTAACCTGGTCAAGTGCTGTATCGATAAAGTATTTTGTGAAATAAATAAGACCAGAATCAGACAATATCCCTCGACCATCAGTGCCACCCTGCCTTGCTTTGTCAGCTTGAGCTAAAGCAGAGTAATACCCCTTCGTATCCCGTCCGAATCCTCTTGTAATAGACCATAACCCATATCCACTTAAGCCGGAGCACTTCATATAACAGTCAGTAAGAAGCCTGATAACTCGACCATTGCCATCTTGAAATGGGTGAATCCATGCCAACCGATGATGAAGGGCAGCTGCAGCCATAATTCGCGTGGTTCCATGAACTCTTGTTGGATTGAATTCATTTTCTAGCCAATTCATATATCCATAAAGCTCATCGCTGTTTGGTGGAATGTGGTTACCTACCTGTACGGGGTGTGTTCTGTACTCTCCCGGCTGAATGTGTATCAAATTATTGTCGCTATCAAAAGCATCTTTACCGTCTTTATCTTTAATTGAAAGAAACGATTCAGGAAGTCCATCATAGAATGATTTATGTAGCTCTTTTATAAAGTCTTGAGATGTAACACTAGAAGGGGCAACCGATGAACCCTTTGCTTTAATCTGCGCTTCGAGATGAGCTAGCAGCTCCATGATTGGTTCATTGTGTTCTACGATATTACTAGACTCCCCCCTTTCTTGAGTGCGAAGTAGATCCTTAGGGTGAGTAGAGTTGCCTTCAATACGGTTGCTATAAAAGCAATTAACAAGCCTCAATAACCATTCAGTGGAGCTACGAATTGAATCAGGAATAGTTTGATTAAGCGCAGCATCAGCTGTGTACAGCTCAAGGAGCTTATCTTCATATTCACCAAGCTGGCTAGATGCCAAAAAAGGTGTTATTGCTATCATTACCGCTCCAATGCTTATCTTAACTCTAAGATAATTAGTAGTTTAGGCTATTAACAGCAAAACATCTACCGGTATGATTACCGTTATAAAGTTGGCGCAGCACGTAGGTTGGGGTGAAGCATGAACCCCAACATGACCATGGCAAGGTCGTGACATACCACTGGTGTATGAATAAAATTGTGTTTTTGATCTGTTTGAATGGGTAAATGGTACTTTAAATATTTGCTTGGTGGTTGATTGCTTTTTTGACATGTTGGGGTTCACAAAAAGCGTTCACCCCAACCTACATAAATGCATATTCCAAATGCCAACAATTGCATTAAGTCAGGGCCGTAGGGCGTATTGCGCCGAATGGAAGCCTTGATGGTGGGTTACGCTATCGCTACCCTACATTGCTTAATGACTGCAAAAGGCGGCTTGAGTTCAGCGCGTAGGTTGAATCAAAGGAATCAAAGGGTCAGCCAGCTTGATAGCATTACGCATTCCAGATATTCAGAATTAGTTGATCTATTTTAGAGTGTTGGAATTGGTTACACTCAGAAACACGGCGGTATAAAGATACATCTGGTCGATATATAGATGATTAATCAAAATGTGCCCCTAATATTGGCTGTCAAATGAAGTGATCATGCGGGGATTGCATGAAATAAACAGAGCCAGAATCGACGTGAGAGCGTGATATTTGACGTGTTTTCTGTCCAAAATGCGAGTAACTATATGAGCAAGAGTTTTTCTACACCCTCGTTATAAGCCAAAGGAGCACATACTTGCATCACGTGATGTTTGATATAGATGGCACTCTTATCAATTCTAATGATTTTGATACTGAGTGTTTTACTCAAGCTGTTTATGAAGTTATCGGTATCAGAGTTGATGATAATTGGTCAAAGTATGAGCATGTAACTGATAAGGGAATATTAAATGAAATCATTAATACTCATGATCTAAATGAACAAAAACAGAAAATATGCCAAGAAGTTAAAAAATGCTTCATTCGTAACATTGGTCAGCACTTAGAAGTAGAGCCAGCGCAAGAGGTAACGGGTGCAATATCATTCCTAGAGAAACTGAGAGAAATGAATGATGTTGTTCTTTCAATTGCAACTGGTGGTTGGCTTGAAAGTGCAGAGTTAAAACTGAACTCTGCGGGTATCAATATCAAAAACATCCCAGTTGCATCTTCAAATGACCATTATTTTAGAACTAAAATAATGAAAATTGCTGAACAAAGAGCAACCAATGGCAATGCCATAAACAACACCTATTTTGGTGATGGGGCTTGGGATAAAAAAGCTTGTGGTGAGCTTGGCTACAATTTTATATTGGTAGGTAATAATGCATCGCATAGTCAAAGAATTATTAACTTCATCTCACAAAAAGAGGCTTTTGAGTACATTGGCTTATAACAAATCGTTTCAGCTGACCCGAGCCTTGCCCCGAAAAATTGACACCTCCATCTAACAATTGGAGGTACAAAAATGGCCAGGAAAGCAATCTATAACCGCTATACAGATCACTTTAAGGCCCCATCTTGAAAAACACCGGGCCAACAATTAAGTAGCATGTACTGCTATCAAGCAATCGAGGGGAAATTATCCATATAATTCCGGCTGACAGGTATGGTTTGATCTCCATATGTGTGGATTCTGCCCAGGCCGTTTTCCAGCTTCTCAATAAACTTTATGTAGTCAGAATTTATCACATGTTGCCGGTGACAACGCACCAGCTGGCTGTTGTCATCAAATACTTTCAGGGGGAGGTTGGTATGAAACTCCTGGCCGTCATCACCTGTTACCAGATGCGTACCTGTTGTCGGACTGGAAAATGCGTAAATCACTTCTCTGATATTGATTAGATAATATTGATTACCCAGATAACAGGGAACAAATTTAAGATCGGTAGAAAATGTTTCGGTGACGACAGGCTGTGGTTGATGGTTCTCCTTAAGGCGTGCCAAGGTTATATTCAAACGATCACTTTTTACCGGTTTCAGTAAGAAATCAATAGCATTTTTCTTGAATGCTTCGATAGCGTATTCACCATAAGCCGTAACAAAAACAATACGTGGCATATTGTCTTTATCCAGCATACTGAGCATCTCTATACCGGATATCCTGGGCATTTTTATATCAAGAAAAACCACGTCAGGTTGCTTGCTATTGATCTCTTTTATAGCCTCAAATGCATTTGCACATCTAGCAACGATATCGAATTCACCGTCAGCCCCAATTTTTTTCTCCAGATCCTCAAGGGCATGGGGTTCATCATCGACAATGATAATGCGTATCATATTTGCTCCCTGTTTTTTGGCAGGTTAATGTTAACCTTTGTCCATCGTCCTGGTTCACACAAAATAGTGATGCCATAGTCATCTCCATAGCGCATTTTTATACGTTCATCTATTTTCAGCCCCATGCCATCTGCATGATTGCCAACATATAGGCCAGCATTGTCTTCAACGGTTAAGGTGAAATTATCATCGTACTCAGTGCAGTGGATTTTAATAATTCCGATATCCAGTAACTCACTCGTGCCATGCTTAATTGCATTTTCAACAATGGGCTGCAAAGTAAAAACAGGTATCACTTCCTTAAGCAGATGCCCGGGAATGTTAATCTGTACTTGCAGCCGCTCCTCAAAACGTGCCTTTTCTATCTCCAGATAAGAAGTCACATGCTCTAGCTCATGATCCAAGGTGGTCGTATCACCTGATGTCTCAAGGTTTTTTCTAAAAAAATCGGAGAGATGGTGCAATAGATCACGCGCTCTTTCAGGCTGCTTACCTGTAATATGACCGATGGTGGTAAGTGCATTGTAAAGAAAGTGCGGATTAATCTGTGCTGTCAGGAGCTTATACTGATCCTGAATACGCATCTCCCGTTGCAGCTCATAACGACCCGCCAGAATTCTACCCGACAGCAGATGTGCAATATTCTCTCCCAATTTCCGATTAATATTGCGGAACAGTTTATCTCTTGGCTCATAGAGTTTGATGGTGCCGAGCACCTTGTTATTGGCATCGTCTCTAAGCGGGATAGTCAGTACTGAACCAAACTCACTCGACTTCTCATTCCGATATTGATCCCCGTCGGCAAACAGAACCTTGTTCCCTAATCCCCACATAGAAAAACGTAAAACGCAGAAAGCCTTGGTTGTATAATGGTTAGCGACAAAACAAACCGACACCCAATGGGTGAAACAACCAAGGCCAACACACATTCTACCTTACAAAC
>JAKITT010000114.1 GCA_021647945.1 Candidatus Polarisedimenticolaceae bacterium | reverse complement strand
GAAGATCGTATTACAATGAGCCATGGCCTTGTTTTCCTTGTTGGTTCAGCAAGTTATAAGCAAACTCATTGTACCAAAATCAGGGGGGATCAGGCCTCTTTACTTACTAGTTAACGGGACAGCAGTGGGAGTTTTTAGTAAGGCTATCAAACGTTTCAACCTGTTCCAAAATTCTGAATTTTAGTTGTTCAGGTAGAGTAGATACCCCTGCGGTCTGAAACAGACTTTACAAACATTTACACACTTTTACCTGTTGTCCACACACTGTTGCAGAAAAATTGCCAATTATTGTTATTGATTAATCTGATTAACCAACAAGCAATAGGAGATCTGAAATGGAGATGTGTGGAGTATGTTCAAATACATCGATTATGCAGACTGGCAACCAAGCTGATAAGTCTGCCATGCAGGAAAAGATGATGCGGATGCATGAGCAGTCGGCATCCAGTGGTGAGGATGCTCAGCTAAGCCCCATGGGGCAGATGATGAGTATGCTTTCTAGCATGGACAGTGAAGGGCTTGAGCAGATGCGGGACTTTAGAGGAGAAGTCTCTGCGGCGGTAAAGAGTGGTGAATTTGATGCTGAAGCTCTGGCAGGGGAGGCGCCAGGGGAGCTGAAGGCTTTTGCTGAAGAGAATGGTGTCGATCTGACTGCCATGGTCACCCAGATGGCTGACCGTGCTGAGCAGGGTGGCATGATGAAGGGAGGCGGGCATGGAATGAATCAAGGAGGAGGCATGAATGCATTTGTGCAGTCTGATCAGGGTCTGTCTGATTTACTGGAAACACTTCTGGCCGACAATGGAGAGGAGGACGAAGCTTAAAATTTGTAGGTGCGCATATTTGTGTGCGCACCTACAAATTCATTCTAGTTCCCAGCGATTCTGTAAATAATTCTGTGTACTACCAGGTTTAAATATAGCGCCGCCAAGCGCTCTGTAAATTTGATCATAAAGTGGTTCATTGCGGCCTTCTAGCTTCTAATCGGCATGCTTTATTTCTTCGAGGTCTCCTGCTCTCTACGCTGCACAGTTTAAGGTGAGGCCAAGCAAGATATGGGTATGGGGTGTGTAAAGTTTTGTAAAAGTGATTATTGAGACGGTGAGCTGTGCCAAAATACGTGCTAGGCGTGTTTGCAACGGGAGCAATGAATGAGCCGTCTACTGCTCATAGATGATGATGTTGAGTTGTGTGAAATGTTGGTTGAGTACCTCACCTCAGAGGATTTTTCTGTGGATTGTGCACATGAGGGTTTAGGCGGTACACAGCTGGCACTATCAGGCAAATATGATGTCATTATCCTCGATGTGATGCTGCCCAATCTGGGCGGTTTTGAGGTGTTACAACGTATCCGTGCCGTCTCTAAGGTCCCTATATTAATGTTGACGGCTCGTGGTGATGATATCGACCGTATCATCGGTCTGGAGATGGGCAGTGATGACTATCTACCCAAACCTTGCAACCCACGCGAACTTCTGGCCCGCCTGCGTGCAATTCTGCGCCGCACTCAGTCAGATCGGGGTCTAACTGAAACTAACCAATCTGAAACATATCGTAGTGGCGATATTGAGATGACACCTGGTTTGCGCCGAGTCTGCAAGGCGGGTGAGATACTGGCGCTGACTAGTACTGAGTACAACCTATTGGAGGTGCTGATCCGCAATGTTGGCCATGTGGTGAGCAAAGAGACCCTTTCAGAGCAGGGGCTTGGCCGCAAACTGGCACGATATGATCGAAGTATTGATATGCATATCAGCAAGTTGCGCCGCAAGTTGGGGTCGGGGTCAGATGATGAGCCACTCATCCAGACCGTGCGTGGCATCGGCTATCAATTGGTGGGAGGGTAACGGCATGGGGCGGCTCTTTTGGAAGATCTTCCTCTGGTTCTGGCTGGCCATGATCATGATGACCATTGGTGTATTCTTTATCATGTCGCAGTTGCTGCAACAGCAAGAGGTCGTCAGTCCATTGGGTCGCATGGCCGAGCCTCAGGTTGCCGCTGTGGCATCAGCCATAAAACATGGTGGAGAGTTTGCTGCCAAATCCTTTTTACGAGAGCAGATGGTGCACTCTCCAATTCAAATCATGGTTATCAATGATCAGGGGCAGGAGCTACTGGGGCGACAACTATCTGGAAAGCCGCCAGAAGATGGGGAGAGCGTACAATCACCAACAGGTCAGCACTTTCAGGTTTATGCTGAACACGCTATCCATGGCCGTTCTTTCTTAACACTGAACCATACCCCACCCTTTGCATTATTACGCTCAAATGGAGGAGACTTATCACCTTGGATCATCATCTTACGTTTTACTATTTCTATTCTAATTAGCGGTCTAGTCTGCTTCTGGCTGGCTTGGTATCTTGCCAAGCCGATTCAACATCTGCGTAAGGCGACACAACAGTTGGCGGAGGGCCAGCTGGATGTTCGTGTCGGTCCATCAAGTGGGGGAAGGCGTGATGAAATTGCCGACCTGGGCCAGGATTTTGACCGCATGGCAGGGCGTCTACAGCAGCTAATGTTGGCTCAGAGACAGCTACTCACCGATGTCTCACATGAACTTCGCTCGCCGCTTGCACGGCTACAGGTGGCGCTGGAACTGGCGCGCAGGAAGTCTGGTGAATTGGCTGCAGATGAACTGAACCGGATCGAACGTGAAGCCAATCGCCTGGATGACCTTGTCGGCCAGGTTCTGACCCTGAGCCGATTGGAGGCGGGGGTCTTTGAATCACGTGAGGATTACATCGATATCGCCTTGCTACTGGAGGAAATTGTCCAGGATGCTGAATTTGAGTCAATCGGCCAGCGACGCCATGTCACACTTCACTACAACAGCTCAAAAATTATTAAAGCCAACGGGGAGTTACTTCGCCGCGCATTGGAGAATATGGTGCGCAATGCCATGCACTATACTGCGGATGAGACTCAGGTCGATGTCACTCTGAAAGAGAGTGTTGAGCAACCCAATTGGATCACCGTCACCGTCTGTGACCGTGGGCCCGGTGTTGCGGAAGAGCGACTTGCTGATCTGTTTGAGCCTTTCTTCCGAGTTGCTGAATCGAGGAGTAGAGATAGTGGTGGTTACGGTCTTGGTTTGGCCATTGCCAAACGAGCCATTGATCTGCATGAAGGGACTGTCTCTGCCAGAAACCGTTCTGGCGTGGGTCTATGCGTCACTATTGAACTCCCGACGTACAGTAAAGAGTAAAAGGCTCCCCCTCTGTAATCCCCCTCCCCCCGGAATTTGCAAACGATAGCATTCTTGAATAATTTGAATGAGCTTTTTCTCCGGCACCGAACCCCTGCTTTTAAGATGGAAAACATCGACCAAAAGCAATCAGCAGTTTGAGGGGGCCTTTAACGCGAATTTTGCGCCGAATGATAGCCCAAACAATATTGCTCTCTTTTGCCAGAAATTTTAACCATGTTTTGCTATCTGCATGGACATGAAGGTTCGCCTTGCCAATATGCCCCTCGATTACTTTGATCGTTTCATCCTTAATGGTGACAGTTGCCAGCACTTTTTCATTGCCGGTAAAAGTGAAGTGGTAGATGGCTTTGATACCTTTTGACTGCCTTCGTTGAAAGATACGCGGTAAGACCATAATAAATCCTGATATTGACCCCGCTCTGAGCCCATTGCCGACTGCTCTGGCTTTTTTCAGTGGGAAACGGCGTTTTACATAGGACTCGGCATCAGAGGCAGGGACCACGTAGATCGATTCCTCCTTATTTTGCAGTGGTTTCACAATATCTTTGATATAGGCTTTTCGGTCTGTAATAAAAGGCGCTATAACCTCATCACCCGCAGGGCAAACGGCCATGCATTGGTCACACTTCGTGTTGCCCCCTGTGGCAAGGCTCTGCCACATTGATGCTGTTTCTGAGTCACTGACTCTTTTGCGGTAATCTTTTTTATTGCCACTGGAAACAATATTTTCAGTCCAATCTGAAAAGCCACCCAGTTTCTCCCTGTAGTTATGAGTCACACAGGAGGCAAAATCAAAATGTCCATCTGAAGCAATCGCCCCTGTTGGACAAGTAGCAGAGCAGAGTTTGCATTTAAGGCAGGGGTTATAATCGAGTGGTTGATCATAGCTTGTCACCTCTCTATCAATGAGAATTGCACTTAGGTAGATAAATGATCCAAACCTTGGGTGAATCACCATACGATGGTGACCCATATGCCCAAGGCCCGCTGCGACAGCTAATGGCTTTAGTGAAACATCCCAGATCTTCCCGGGCCAGCGATCCATCTCAAGGGGAAACAGGCCAGAAATACTCACGGCTCTCACCCCCTTGTCATTAAGCGATGAGACTATTCTTTTGGCCGCAGAGATTATCTGCTCTCCAGATTGAAGAAATTCTGTATTAGCGACTGAGCGTGATGGTGTGCGGATATTGTCCCTGTTTATTTTGCAGGCCAGTGCAACAATGGACTTTGTTCCCGGCAGAAGTGTAAGGATCTCATCCTTCTCACTCTCCATCCCCTTACGGTCAATTTCAACAAAACCGATATCATCCACGCCTGAGCTTAAGCAAAGTGCATAGAGCCACTCTCTATCCAGTGCTACCTCCTCATGAAAATCTTTGTTTGCTGAAGCATGCTCTTTAAATCTAATGACTGATGGATGCTCGGCGAGTGTTGGCATTTTGCCTCCTGTATGCGTGTATATACACCTTATTACACAAGAAAAGGGTAACTCTTTACTGCTTTTCATATTTACTCTCTGCAATGGGAGTATATACACCTATTGCAGAGAGTAACAATATATTTGTGCTGATAGAGAGGTAACCCATCAACAGAATTGATTAACCTGCTATCAAGGTGTATATACACATTATGCCCTCAAAACTTTCCAGAAAAGAGTTAACTCAATGTGCAGACTGCGCATGTTTCAATATTCGCAAAGCTTCACGTGCAGTGACAGCCGTATATGAAGAACGTTTGCATGAAACCGGTCTAAGAGGCACCCAGTTTACTTTGTTGGTGATGATAGCGGCCAATGAACCCATTACCATCTCCCATTTGGCAGAAAAATTGGTGATGGATCGAACCACCCTAACGCGCAACTTAAGGCCGCTGGAAAAACAGGAATTAGTAGACGTTGTGCAAGGTGAAGATCGTCGTACCCGAGCGGTACGATTATCAAAATCAGGGCATAAGAGCTTGGCAGAGGCGCTACCTCTCTGGAAAAAAGCTCAGAAAAAAGTGGTTAGCTTCATGGGTGAAGAGCAGATGACAGACCTCCTGGATAAGCTGCATACTCTTGAGAAAATCACTGGAATCTAATTTGCTTATAGTGGGGTTTCTAGATTATGGAAGAGTGGCTGATGATCGTCTCTCGGCAACTGTTTCTCTACAGCCTGCCGGTTTTGGTCTCTTTGACGCTGGTGGTTTTGCTTGAGTCTAGAGTGACCAAAGCGACTGTTCCACACCCTTTCTTTGCCATTCGCTGGCGTGGGACATGGCTGCCACTGCTCGCAGCAATCACTTTTCACCGCGCTATTATCATCGCATTACCAAATTTTCTGAGGCGGGGTGTAAAGGCGGCAGCGATACGTTTTTCTGCCCATCTCCTGCTCTGCCTGCTGGGTTTTTTGTTATTTAGTTGGAGCCTATCGAACCAAGATCCCGTCGGATTGGCGTCCTTGCAACACTGGTGGGTCAAAGTGTTGATGTTTTTCAATCTCTGTATGGCGAGCTTGCATTTGTTGCCCCTGCCTGGATTGTTGATGGGTGAATGGTTGGTTGAAACTGGCTTGGTAGATTCCATTAAACACAAGTTATATCAACAGCATCTCTGGCTTGTTTTGATGGTTTTGGCCGCCTCTCCCCTGCTTGATCTTATTCTTGGTGTCTATGTTATTTTCCCGATCTACTCATCGTTGAATAACTTGGCTACAAATCTCTTTTAACTGCTATGGGTCTGATTTCCCGCTGCTCGCCTAAAGCGCCTACTGTTGGTACTGCGAAGTATTTCTGTAGGTGCGGTTTCAGTCGCATATGTTCGCCTTACAGGAATTGTTCCCAACAATTTCACTGCATTTGCTCCACCCATGTAGGTCAAGGCGAACCTACAAATGGAATATCCTGTCCGCTTGCGGTGGGGATTTTTATTGTAATGGTTTGTGTGGATTGAGAGAGGTGGCATCTACATTAAGCCGCTGGGGTTTAAAGTATCAATAGGAAATCTAAAGTCAGTCAGCGAGCGGTAATTGTTTGTGTCCCTCTATTTGCAATGGATGTTACTCTGAAGATGGTGATGTGGAGAGGAAGAATAGTATGAAAAAACTCAAAAATGAAAAGGAGCTGTTGAAAGAGGCCATTCGTGTCGGCATGATCTATGCGCAGAAACGGGGCGCTGCTGAGTTTGAGAAAACTGACTCCCACCACCTAAAGATCGAATATCTCTACCGCCTGCTGGTTCATGACCAGATGATCCAACCACTGGCCAAGGGGCAGGAAGATGGACCCAGTATGCGCCATAAATTGGCGATCTGGATCGCTAAGGCGCTGCCTGATGATCACCCTCTCAAACAGTAAGCGTTCTCAGAAATAGAGAGAATGCTCTGTTCTGCCCCGATCTTGCGTGCCTTTACAGAGGCGGCCTATCATCCATACTCAATTGCAGCGATTGTCGCTCATGCTCCAATTGAGCGGTGTGCTTTGTCTCCTCAGCAATCATCTCTTTGCAAAATGCTCTGAAGTCCTGATTGTCGCAATGTGCCGCAAGATCTATATAGGCCTGTTTCGATTTTGTCTCCATATTTACTGCGAACTTGAAGATGGCATTAAGGTCTCCCTTCTCCAGTAGTGCAGATTCATCCGCCGATAGGGTTGTTCCGGCATCCTCTTCCATCTGGTCTATAAAACGCTTTAGCTCATCCTGATCACCAAGATTATGGCGCTGTGCTACTTCAATAATTCTGTTGATATGGCCATCTTCGAAGTTTGAAAGCTCCAAAAATACCATTCGTGCATTATCATCATGAGTCGCTTCTGCCGCCTTGGCATAAAAGAGGGTGCTCTTAATTTCAACTTCCAATGCAGTTTTGAAGAGTTCTGTTGTCTTTTGCATGGCTCTATATCCTTATATATCTGTGCGGGTAACGCCTGCTTTTAGATTAGTTCAGATGCCTGATTCCGTCTATGAAAAGCGTGAATATTGGGAGCGCAATAAAAGTAATAAACCAGAGACTGCTTGTTGATCATTCAGCGGTGAGTTGCTGTGATGATATTGGGCGCGACAGAGGGGTTCCACGGGTCAGAATATCGGTTTAGCAGATTTGCCATGAAGTACCAGCTATGTGAAGCTCATCCTCCCGCTCATCACAGAAAGCCATACGGTGTATCTATATGGATGTAGGTGCGCGGACTAAACTTGTGCAAAATCCAGCCCATATCTATGCAGTTAGACGAAATTAAACAACGCTTACGTTTGCTCGGTGCTAAGCCGTGCCATGAACGTTATCTTTTACGGAATTGGTTGCACGTGCGGCCATTGGGTAGCGGCAGAGGTTGGCACAAATACCTGCCACCCAAACAACTTTGTGCCGCGCTACCCGCGATAGAGATGGAGCTAAAATCCTTGGCTCGTCTGCACTCTAAGGATGTTGGTGAAGGCGAAGGCACCCGGCTTTTGATCAAGCTGGAGGATGAACAGATCGTAGAGAGCGTTCTGTTGCCACGCAGGAGTCTATGCGTCTCCACTCAGATAGGCTGTGCCGTTGGTTGTCTCTTCTGTATGACGGGAAAAGAGGGGCTCCTGCGCCAGTTAAGTAGTGCCGAGATTGTTGCTCAGGTGGTTCTTGCCCGTTCATTACGGGAGGTTAAAAATGTCGTTTTTATGGGGATGGGGGAGCCTGCCCACAACTTAGATAATGTATTGGAAGCGATTGATCTCTTGGGGACACTCGGGGGTATTGGGCATAAGCGTCTCATTATTTCTAGTGTGGGTGATCGGCAGATGTTTGAGCGCCTACCACAAGGGCCAGTAAAACCCGCTTTGGCACTCTCCCTGCACACCACATCCGCCGCGTTGCGTAGGAAATTGCTGCCTCAGGCACCTGCTATTGATCCTGTTGAACTGGTGGGATTGAGTGAGGGGTACGCCCGCGCCATAGGCTATCCCATCCAATATCAGTGGACCTTGCTTCAAGGTGTTAATGACAGTGAGGAGGAGTTGAAAAATATCGTAAAACTTCTCAAGGGGAAATATGCCATATTGAACCTTATTCCCTACAATAAAATTTCTGGCCTTGGCTTCAATCGCCCCTCCTGGGAGCATGCAGAAGCGATGGCACGCTACCTAAACCAACGCGGAATTTTTACTAAGCTACGAGACTCGGTTGGACAAGATATTGATGGCGGCTGCGGTCAGTTGCGGGCGCGTGTAGTTGAAGAGATGGAGTAACTCTGGACTGTTTAGTGCATCCAGCAATGGCATTGATTCCAGCTGCTATGAGTCTAATTCCCCACTGCTCGCCTAAAGCGCCTACTGTTGGTACAGCGAAAGATTTTTGTAGGTGTGGCTTCAGCTGCATATGTTTGCCTTACAGGAATTGTTCCCAACAATTCCACTGCATTTGCTCCATCCATGGGGGTCAAGGCGAACCTACAACCAGAATACCCCGTCTGTTTGCGGCGGGGGTGTTTATAAAATCTATTCAATGAATAATATGGCTATGAACGAAACTCAGGTTAATATTCAAAAACACCACCTGAGTGTGCTTATTAACGAAATTTACACCATTTTGATACGAGTCAACTGGTTTGGCGATTGCTAACTGGATGAAAAACTCCACATCATTGCCGCACCTGAGTTATGTTCATAGGCATAATGAATAAAGTAGAGGCGTAGAATAGAGGCGTGCTATTTGGGTTTCTGCTGGTTTGTTAGGCCAGTAAATGCTGGAATATGAGGTGATTATTGATGCATACTTTTGCACATAAATCGAAAGCCATTCAGAAGAGTGGGAGTGGCAACTCTGCGAATGTTCAGATGTTATATGGACAAAGTCGTGGGGTGAAATCCATCCTTCACTTGCCGCATGAAATGGCCAATCAAGCCGCACCGCATCTCCCGCAAACAAACTCCATCACCTCGGTATCACCTCACTCTGCGCATGATCTCAGTAGGGCATCTATCTGTTTAAAAGGGGCTCAGCCAAAGCTGATGGTTAACGCGCCAGGAGATGCTTATGAGCAGGAGGCTGATAGGGTTGCAGATAGCGTGGTGGGGCCAGGCTCTGCGCCGTGTGGGTTGGCAGCCTCAAGTCCAGCAACAGAGGACGCCGGATCTACACAGAGGCTTGGCCCATCCGAGCAGCGCTTCTTTGGATCTCGAATGGGGCATGACTTCAGTCGGGTGAAAGTTCATACCCATGCAGATGCGACACGGATGACTCAGCATCTGGGGGCGCGAGCGTTTGCTCATGGTCATGATCTCTATTTTGCCCCCGGCCAGTACAATCCGCACAGTCATGAAGGGCGACGACTACTTGCACATGAGCTCACCCATGTTGTGCAACAAAATGGGCGACATGGTCTTATTCAGCGCGCCCCCCCAACGGCGGCGGAAAAGGCTGAGAAACTGGAGAAGCTGAAATCGGCACTGATTTCTAAATATGCCTTGTCGGGCGTGGATGATGGTAGTGCGGTGTGGACCTCATCTGATCTTCAGCAAGTTACCGATGCTTTTAAGCTTATACCTGCACGTGACAAGAAGGCACTCAAAGGGGTCATGCTCACTCGTGTATCGACGCTCGGTGGCAAAACTGCCGGACAATTCGGTACCAGCCAGAGCGTTACTGACACTGCGGTGGTCAATTCTGCGACCCTGGAGCTGGCTAATCTCACTTTCAAGGATGGAGCACCTGCAAGCTACGCCGTGATCGTGCATGAAGTTGGTCATGCTGTAGCTTCGCTGCCCTCTCGCACCTCAGTGCATGCCAAACATGTGGCGATAGCCGATCACAATCGACTGCTGGGCATTTCAAACCCTGCAGTCGATGCTTTCAATAAGGCGGTGGATGAGTTTAACGAAACGGTCAAACCACTGAATTTGGCTTCAAAAGATGGCTCTTCCCCTGATCGAGTGGGTCAGTTACCGTATTTTGGATGAGAGATAATGAACTGTACGCCCAGATACTGGGAATCAAAAGTCCTTGGCAGGTAGCTAATGTCGACCTTGGCTTGTCGAAAG
>JAKITT010000113.1 GCA_021647945.1 Candidatus Polarisedimenticolaceae bacterium | reverse complement strand
AGGCGCTATACACGGATGATCAATTTCCGAGAGAGATGGCGGGGATATCTGTGGCAAGGGCGCTTTGCATCGTTTCCGATGGAAGAAGGCTGGTTATTGAGAGCAGCGGCCTACGTTGAATTAAATCCAGTGAAGGCAGGAATGGTTGAAAAACCTTGGGATTATCGATGGAGCAGTGTTCATGCACATCTTTTAGGGGATGATCCATTGGGAATGGTCGATGTTGATAAGTTGCTTAACCTGGTTGGTGATTGGAAAGAGTATTTGATGCAAGCTCAGGGGTATAGTGGTGAAGAATTTGAGCGGCATGAGCGGACAGGAAGACCATTGGGAAATGAGTCTTTCATCGAAAAGGCAGAGAAGCTGCTTGGGCGGGAATTGAAAAAGAAAAAGCCAGGGCCAATGCCTTGCAATGATAATTAAGTATTGTGTCCCCATAACGTGTTTCACTGCAGCCATCTTCCTGATTGGCCTGCCGGGCAATGGACTCATTCAGGCAGCGCATGAACCAACTGATATCCATGAGACGTGACCGCCACTCTTCGGTGATCGTTAATACGGCTTTCTGTTCAGCTTGGCTCATGGCTTCGCCTTTTAAATAACGGTGTGTGAGGTGTGTCCTTGCGAAGAGGGTATGCCAGTGTTCAATGACCTCCTAGGTCATCCAAGCCTCTGCCGCTGCTTTGTCGATATACAACACCGATGGTAGTGGTTCGACATGATGGCGTAGGCGGCGATATCTATGGCAAAGACATCAGCCAATTCAAACAGGCGATCTTGAATTTAATCACGGCGGTGTTCGTAACTCTCACCGGAATATGGATCTTCTCCGCAGAGAAAAGCGCGGCGGACACAGCGAGAGATGCAATGGTAGTAAGGGGTGGCCTCTAGTGAGACCAGGACTTTCCTTGGCTTAGGCATGATGTCGAATGGGTGAGTGTTTGAATGCTGTCAAATAACCGCTATAGTTGCAACGACTTGGGTGGGTGTCCTATTAGTGTTGCTGTTGATTTTACTGTACTGTAATTTGAGAATTTAGTTTATCAATTGCGGATGATATTCAGAACGCTATCAAAAAATAAGCCTAATTATTTTTTAGTTTGATTTATTTTATCTATAAATAATAGGCGAATTTATTTTGAGTAACTGTTTATGTTGAGGCGGGGTTTTATCAGTAATTAATTAGATTGTTGATTCCGCATAACTGACTTAATTGTTTGGGGTTGCTTTGTATGAAAATGAAAAAACTAATTAAATTTAAAGCCCATATTGTGATTATGTTGTGTCTGCTGGTTTTGGTCGCTTGTGGTGGTGGATCTGGCAGTGATAATGGTGGTACAGAGCTTGTAGCAGATAATAGCGACAGTGATTATTTACCTGCGTTCCCTGGTGCAGAAGGATTTGGTGCTAAAAGTATTGGTGGGCGAGGAGGTATTGTGATCAAGGTGATAAATCTGGATGATTATGGCACAGGAAGCTTTAGGGCGGCTGTGGAGGCCACACCAAGGCATTATGCGGGTAGTTTGCGAGAGTGGGAGTCATTGAGTGAATATGAAACACGAAGGGCACTTGGAAATACCAAGATTCGTCATTATCCCGCCGGAACCTGGAAAAATGAAAATGACGAACAGTACCTTAATCGGCTTGACGAAGAGGGACATCGAATTGTTGTGTTTGAGGTCTCTGGGATAATAAATCTAGAGTCAGACCTCAATATAACTTACCCATATATGACCATTGCTGGCGAGACTTCGCCTGGAGGGGTATTGGTAACTGGACGTCAGACTACCATCACCAGTCACGATATCATTATGCGGCATATGCGATTTAGAGTGGGGTCGCATCGAATTGCTGATGGAGCAGACCCTGAGACACTGGACTCCTTGGATATCTGGGGTGAGTCTTGGTCAGGTTATGACGGGGCATACAATATTATTATTGACCACTGCTCAACTAGTTGGGGGGTGGATGAGACTTTTACTATTTCAGGTGGGGTGAGAGATACAACGGTGCAATGGAGCATTGTTTCAGAGGGGTTGTCACATGCGGGGCACCCTAAAGGAGAACACAGTAAGGGACTGTTAGTTGGCGGTAAGTATGCTGGGCCAAGTACCGTATCGCTGCACCATAACTATATTGCTCATAACACGGCTAGAAACCCTCTGATAACCTCGGCTCATGTTGGAGAGGTCATTTACGATATGACGGTAGATTTGGTGAATAATGTCAGTTACAACTGGAAGGGTGGGCTTTCGCCTGAGGTTGGAGAAGTTGCTAAAACTAACTTTAATAATAACTATATGAAACAGGGTGGCAACTCGAACAGCTACTCATTTGAACTACAACACTCTAATCGATTTAACACGCCAAGGCCTCTTATCTATGTCTATAACAACATCGGTTCTACACGCCTAAGTCAATCTGACCCGCAGTGGAATGTCGGAGTAGACTGGCATAATGAATTATTAAATACAGCGTTCCAGCAACGAACCCCTTGGCCAGTTCCAACAATCACTACAACGGAGATGTCTTACAGTTATGCGCTAGAAATTTTGCAGGATGTTGGCGCAACAAAACCTTTCCGAGATAGTGTGGATGAACGTGTGGTTGCTGACTTTGCCGCGGGAACGGGTGCCATTATTGATAACGTAAGTTATCCGGGTGATTTCCCCGTTTTTCAAAATCTTGCTGTGCCTACAGATAATGACAATGATGGTATGGCTGATGACTGGGAGAATAGTTTAGGCCTAGATAATTCGGTTGATGACTCCGCTCTTGATCATGATGGCGATGGTTATACAAATATTGAAGAGTACCTCCACCACTTGGCAAATTAATCGTAATTGAGATTCATAATTTTCAAGAGCAAGGCGCTAAGTGCTTGCAATAGTTGTTCTATTGCAAGCACTTAGCAACGCTGCCATTGGGAATTATGGGTTCAAGCTGCTCATCCATGATGTAATAGAGGTGGCCTAATGTAACTCTGCCTGCCTTTTCTCATTATTATGATGAAACATATACTTGGTGGTGTCATAGATACCCAACGCCATCTTTCTCATATAGGCCGCCCTCTCTGGATGTTCGGCCGTAACATCCTCCGTGGGGCTATCTGAGTTAAGGTCATGCAGCGCCTCGTAATCTGCGCCGTAGCGAATACGGTACATAAAGTTTTTGGAGACGGCGCCAATCATCGGGTTCATCTTGCCTGAATCCTTGGTAAAGACGATGCGCTCACCCTCGGGTGCTGGGTTATTGATATCACGTCCCATCGTGGTATTGCGGTAGGGGATGCCGACAAAACCGGCCATGCTTGGCATCACATCAACCAAGCTCACCGCCTCATCAATGACGCGCGGTTTAAGCAGTTTTGGTGCGTAGTAGATATGTGGCACATGCAGGCCATCCAGGTCGAGCGGTAGGTGGAAGGGTTTCATATGTGGGATGGTGGTGACCCGGTTGTTGTGATCACCATAGAAGACAAAGATGGTGTTGTCGAAGTAGTCATGCCGCTTTGCCATCTCGAGGAACTTACCCACATTAAAGTCGAGTAGGCGCACCGCATTGTACTGTGCACGGCTGCGAAAACCCGCTCTATCTAGCTCAGCTTCAGGGGTTGTCTCATCAACCTGAAAACCTCCCGTCTCATCTGGAATGGTAAATGGTCGATGGTTAGCAGCGGTCTGCACAAAGGCGATAAAGGGCTTATCTTTTGGCTGCTTGGCAAATATTTTGTCTGCGGCCTTGAACAACTCAAGATCAGAGATTCCCCAGACATCGACCACCGGCGCGTCATACATTCCCTCTTGATAGATCTGCATATCGGGGATGTTGTGGGTGATCAACGCGCTCATATTGGCCCAGCCAAGATTGCCACCAATCACATAATATTTGCTGTACTCCTTAAACTCATTGATCAGCATAATCTGTTCAGTGATCAGCGGATTACGGCTGGCGGTGCGTACCGATGAGACATCAGGCATGCCAGTAAAGGTGGCAAATACGGTACGTGCAGTGCCTGAGACTGGCACATAGAAATTTTCAAAGAACCAGCCATTCTCAGCCATCATGTCGAGATTTGGCGTGGTCTTGATCGGGTTGCCATAGGCACTCACCCGACTCGCTCCCAAGGACTCCAACATCACCAATATGATATTGGGCCGTTGGCCACCAACACCGACCGCATGATTGGAGGCGGGGAGATGCCGTTCAAAGGTCAGCGTTTCGCTATCGGGCCTGTCGACACTAAGATAATCGCTGATCTCAGCGTAGTTGGCACGCACCTTTTTCCGGTCGTAGAGATCCTCTTTATTCTTAAATGAATCGGCAAAGTAGAGCACGGGATTAAGGCCGAGCGAGGTGACAGGTATGCTATTACTGAAGAAGGCATCGTTCCAACGCAGAGGCATCGGTGAGTGCAGATTGCCAGGCATCTTGGCCAAGATGCCACCAATGAAAAAGATTGAGAGCGCCGTCATACCGAGCACGCTATCTCTGCGCACAATCAACGCGGGAGCTTCAGCCAGCAGCTTACGCCCCAGCAGGTCGGCCACGTAGACAAAAACCATCACAGTAATAATCTCAGCCAACAGAATCCAGAGCACCGGGTAGCTCTGCCACATCATATCTGCCGAGATCTGTAGATCCTCGAGGAAACGCATCACGGTAGAGTTAAGGCGCACCCCAAGGTAGGAGTAGTGGCCAAGATCAATGGAGTAGACCAACAGCAAAAGCGCTGCGCTCACGGTGATATAGAGGCTGTTCACCCGCCTGACAACGGCGCAGGTCACTAGGTTAAAATAGGGCAGAAAGGCCAACAGTGCCACCGGCAGCGTGGCCAGCAGCGCTAAGCGTAGATCAAACTTTAGGCCGATATAGAGCGCCCAGAGAATATCATCTGCGGTAGCCCCCTGATCATTTTCAATGCCTGAGAAGCCGAAATAGAAGAGGCCGCGTAACAGAGCAAAGAGAGTGAAGTAGAGCAGAACAATCCTGCCGATATAGCGAATACGTCTTGAGTATAACCAGTCCAATCTGATGCCTTATAAATAAAAAAACCTATCGATAGAATATAGACAGGTAAAGATACAATATGATCCATAAGCGTGATTTTATAAAAAGTAGGCCTATTTATACAGCTGATCTTATAACTATCTAGCGCATCACCCTCTTGCCTGTATTCGGCAAAAGCCGTAGGCTTAGCGGGTTTGATGAATTAACCGCTCTCTAGTGAGGATCGTATGGAAGAGAACAACGTAGAACTCGCCCGCTTCAACATGATTGAACAGCAGATCCGGCCATGGAATGTTCCAGATGACCGGACATTAAATCAGATGATGACCACACCAAGAGAGCAGTTTGTTCCAACACAGTTCCGCGACCTTGCATTTTCAGACACGGAGCTACCCATCGCTGAAGGCCAGAAGATGCTGCCGCCAAGAATTGAGGCACACCTCCTGCAAGCACTCAATGTGCAGCCAGATGATCGCGTCCTGGAGGTCGGCACCGGCACTGGCTACCTGACCGCATGTTTAGCCGGTTTAGGCGCTCGCGTTATCACTGTTGATATCCACGAGAGCCTAACTAGCAGCGCAGCAGAGCGTCTCGCCGAACTCAACATCAACAACGTTGAGTGCCGAACAGCCGATGCATTAGCCGGCCCAATCAACGGTGGTCCATTCGATGCCATTGCCATCAGCGGTTCCATCCCAGACGATAGTCAGGTCGAGCAGTTTATGACACAGCTCCGTGATGGCGGACGCCTCTTCGTTGTGGTCGGTGAAGCCCCAGTAATGCAGATGCAGCTGATCACTCTCAAACGTAGCTGTTTTGACACTGAGACCATTATGCAGACTGAGCTTGCTCCACTTGAGGGTGTGACCTACAGCAACTCATTCTCTCTATAAGTCTAAATAGATAAACAGAAAAAGCCGTGGTTGCTAGCTAGCAACCACGGTTTTTTTGTATCTGTAGAACACAAGGTCACCTCTGAATAGAGGTGACCTAAAGATCCCCGCCGTAAGCGGATGGGGTATTCCATTTGTAGGTTCGCCTTCAGGCGAACGTATGCGGCTGAAGCCGCACCTACAGAAATATTTCGCTGTACCAACAGTAGGCGCTTTAGGCGAGCAGCGGGGGGGGGGAATTAGACCCATAGCGATTAAGTCTGGTTGCATTTGGGCCGTTTTAGTCAGCCTAAAACAATCTGTAACTATTCAGAACAGGCATTAACTTTGCCAGCGCGCCTCAGCCTCATCATCGGTATGACGCGCATCCACCCAACGCTCACCATCAGCCATCCTCTCTTTCTTCCAGAAAGGGGCACGGGTCTTCAGATAGTCGATGATAAATTCACACGCTTTGAAGGCCTCACCACGATGGGCGCTGGCGACAGCAACCAGCACGATAGGGTCAAGCGGGTCGAGATCACCGACACGGTGGATGACCCGCACGCCCATTAGATCCCAACGTCCGCACGCCTCATCAACAATCTTCTCTAGCGCCCTCTCGGTCATGCCGGGATAGTGCTCCAGCGTCATGCGGCTCACCGTATCACCCTCATTAAAGTCGCGCATCAGACCGATAAAATTGACCACTGCACCAATCGCCTTGTTGTCGGCCCGTAGCGCATCGATCTCTTTGTAGGGTTCAAGGGTCTCAAACTGGACACGGATCTCTTTCATCATGCTGGGTTAACCGCCGGTAACAGGGGGAAAGAAAGCGACTTCATCACCCTCTTTCAGCTTTTCATCAGACTGGGCAACCTCTTGGTTAAGGGCGGCCATAACCGTCTCATCACCACCGAAGATCTCATTCCAGAGGTCACCACGGGCGCTCAATTTAAGCTTCAGGGCGATGATGTCGGCGGTTGACTCGTCGAGTTCAAGCTCTTCTGATTCTGTTTTCAGCTCTTCCCGCAGACGGGCAAAGTAGAGGACTTTAATCATTGTAGTAACTCGTTAAATGGCCAGAATTGTACGCTGTCTCCTTTTGCAATCACCTGATTTTCGGCGATCACTGCCAGCCCATTGGCCCATGCGACTGAGCTGATAACGCCAGATGATCGACTAGAGAAGAGGCTGACCTGGGCCTGACCATTGGCATCTAGATTAAGCTGGGCGCGGGCAAATTCACGCCGTTTATCAGGCTTTGGCCAATCGAAATCAGCGGTGGCGGTGATCGGCGTTGGCAGCAACCCTTCGCTCATGCCTTGGCTCTTCAGGATAAAGGGGCGGGCAAAGACACAGAAGGTGACAAAGAGTGAGACCGGATTGCCGGGAGTGCCAATAAAGGGGGTACCATCGATATGACCGAAGGCGAGCGGCTTGCCGGGGCGGATGGCAATCTTCCATAGATCAAGCGAACCCAGCTTTTCAACCGCCGGTTTGACATGATCCTCTTCACCGACCGATACACCACCCGAGGCGAGCACCAAGTCGGCCTGTTTGGCACCACGCGCCAGTGCATCACAAGTGGCATCGAAGGTATCTTCAACAATGCCAAGATTGGTCACATCGCAACCCAGTTTCTCCAGCAGGCCGGTGAGGGTGAACTGGTTGGAGTTGTAGATCTGGCCTGGGCCGAGTGCATTACCCGGCATCACCAGCTCGTCGCCACTGGAGAAGAGAGCAACCTGTAGTTTGCGATAGACCGGCAGTTGAGCAACACCGACTGAGGCGGCCAAACCGAGATGTTGCGGCCCAAGACGCACACCCGGCGCAAGGATCTGCTGCCCCTCTTTGCTATCTTCACCCGCGAGGCGGATATTGGCGCCCTCTTTCACCTCATCATTGATGGTGACCCAATCGCCTTCGGCTTCACACACCTCTTGGATCACCACGGCATTGGCTCCAGGAGGCACCGGAGCGCCGGTGAAGATGCGCGCGACAGTGCCCGGTTCAAGCTGTGTGCCGGTGGCACCGGCAGGAATGCGTTGGCTTACCCGCAGACGGGAACCAGAACCATTCAAGTCAGCCGTATTGACGGCATAACCGTCCATCGCGCTATTGTCCCAAGGTGGCACATTGACCTGACTGGCAACGGGCTGCGCCAGCACACGGCCAAGCGCGTCACTGAGATCAACCATCTCAATTTCAGTTACCGATTTAGCCTGAGACAACATAAGCTCCAGCGCATCATCAATCGATTTGAGGTTCTGGGTGGGAATACTTGAACAGCCGCAATCACTCATGATTAGTTATCTCTCACTTTTCCAGCAGACGTGGGAACATCTGGGCAAAATTACAGGGGCGGGTGCGGTGGTCGAGCTGCTCTTTTAGGATGCCATCCCAACCCGTGCGGCAGGCACCGGTGGAACCGGGCAGACAGAAGACCAACGTACCGTTGGCCAGACCAGAGAAGGCGCGTGACTGGATGGCAGAGGTGCCGATATCATCCAATGAGATGGTACGAAATAGCTCGCCGAAACCATCAAGGCTCTTATCAAAGAGTGGGATCAGCGCCTCTGGCGTGCTGTCACGGCCAGTGATGCCAGTGCCGCCGGTGCTGATGATGACATGCACATTGGTGTCGGCAATCCACTGCGAGACGATGGCGCGCATCTGGTAGATATCATCCGGCACGATGCAGCGTTCAACCACATTGTGGCCGGCATCCCGTGCATTGTTATTCAGACTATCACCGGAGGTGTCATTCTCGCGGGTGCGGCTGTCGGAGACCGTCAGCACGGCGATGTTGAGCGGAATGAAACCAGATTCGTTAAAGTGTCCTGTCATATTACTCTCGTTCAGGGGCTGCCCCTGTAAATTAGATCATATTGTAGGTCCGGCTTTAGCCGGAGATGTTCGCCTAAAGGCGAACCTACAGCTGGTAGCCAAACGCCTCATTGAAGCGTACGGCAAACTCATCCTTGGTAAATGTGTGGTTCTGGGTGCCCGCCTGTTCGATTTTGTAAGCGCCCATGAGTGAGGCAATGCGGCCGGTGGTAGCCCAATCCATATCGTTCATCAGACCGTAGAGTAGGCCAGCCCGGTAGGCATCACCGCAGCCCGTCGGATCGCCCATTGAGGCCACCGGGGCACAAGGCACTTCGATGCATTTGCCGTCGCTGTAGATCTGTGAACCTTTGCCACCACGCGTAATAATCACTGCATCCACCATCTCAGCCAATCGTGTGGGTGACTTGCCGATACTCTTCTCTATCATCTTCGCTTCGTAGTCATTACAGGCGAGCCAAGTGGCCTGTTCAATGAAACGCATCAGATCATCACCATCAAACATCGGCAAGCCTTGACCTGGATCGAAGATAAAGGGGATGCCCGCTTCAGCGAACTGTTCAGCATGTTCAATCATGCCCTGGCGACCATCGGGGGAGACGATACCAATCGTGCAATCTGCCGCATCAGAGACCTTATTGAGGTGTGACTCATTCATCGCACCGGGGTGAAAGGCGGTAATCTGGTTATCATCCTGGTCGGTGGTGATGTAGGCTTGGCCAGTATAACTCTGCTCAATCACTTCGATATGCTCACGACTGATATCACATTTGTCCATCCACTCGGCGTAGGGGGCAAAATCAGCACCAACAGTGGCCATCGGCTTGCCTTCACCCCCCAATAATTTCAGATTGTAGGCGATGTTGCCGGCACAACCGCCAAACTCACGGCGCATATCGGGCACTAAAAACGAGACGTTGAGGATGTGCACCTGCTCCGGCAGGATATGGTTCTTAAATTGGTCATGAAACAGCATGATGGTGTCGTAGGCGTAAGAACCACAAATAAGTGCGGACATTGGATCTCCTCAGATCGTTTAGTTTAAAAGCATGGTAACTATTCAGCACACCTGTTGTTTCAGGCTGTAGGGCGGGATTTATCCCGCCTGTGGTGTCGAAATAAAATCATGCGGCTCAATTTGGCTCCGCTGGCGGGATAAATCCCGCCCTACAGAGATAGTTACAAAAGTATTTCTACCACAGCAGGTGGCGTGTTCACAGCAGAAAGAAGGGGTAGGCCGGTGCTCAGGCCTGCTCTTCAGGCCGCCAGCGTAGATCCAGCTCACGGGCGGCGCGAACATCATCAAGCCGCTTTACCGGCAGTGTGTGCGGCGCACTCTTGACCAGGTCAGGATTACTCTCAACCTCATCACGGATGGCGATCATCGCCGCAATAAAGCGGTCTAACTCTTCCCGTGTCTCGGTCTCGGTCGGCTCAATCAGTAGACACTCCGGCACCAGCAGCGGGAAGTAGGTGGTCGGGGCGTGGACACCGTAGTCGAGTAGGCGTTTGGCCACATCCATGGTGCTAACACCATGCGCTTTGGCCTGTTTTTTTAGCGTAATAATAAATTCATGGCTGGCGCGACGCTCAGGGTAGGCGGCTTCAAAACCGGCCTCCTGTAGCCGTTTCAACATGTAATTGGCATTCAGTGTGGCGTAATCAGCGACCCGGGTTAACCCCTCACGGCCGAGCATCATAG
>JAKITT010000112.1 GCA_021647945.1 Candidatus Polarisedimenticolaceae bacterium | reverse complement strand
GATAAAGATGATCAAAGTTCGAAGCAGAGGATTCCGCAATAAAGAGCGGTTTGCCAATGCAATATATTTCCACCTTGGCGGACTGAATCTCTACCCTGAGGGGATAGCTAGATAAAAACTACCCACTTGATCAGGGGAAGAGCCAAAAAAATCAGACATAACAATTACAAAAACTGATTGGGTGTTTTTTCTATCAGCAATGGCTTCATTGCCATTTTGGTATTTCACATCCGATCCTTTATGGGCGATTGTGATATTAACTACCGTTGATATCCTAGGGTTTGGCCCAACGCTACGAAAGGCATATTTTCACCCATTTGATGAAAACATTTCATTTTTCAGTATATTTATGGCTCGTAACTTAGTGGCTGTCATGGCGTTGGAATATTATTCAGTAACAACTCTATTGTTTCCTACTGCTATCGCCGTAGCATGTCTGGTACTGATTGCAATTATTTGGTTCCGTAGGCGGGCTTTAACAGCGGTTGCCTGATATTTTATTAAGCCAAGTAGGGTGGGCACGCTGTTGGTGCCCACGCGTTTGCTCTCTACCTCGATGCTTGCTCCATTCAAATGTGTTGTTGCAATATAGGATGTGACGATGGGTGGAATGCCTGTTTTCTGGCGTGTAATAATGAAACTGTGGCTTTGCCACATAACCGTCGCGTGGGCATAAAACCCATGCCGTCCCTACATGTACTCACTTAATGTACCCTTTGATCGATAGGGCAACCATGGTTTATGCATCGCATTTTTACAATGCGTTGCAGTAAAAATCGCTCAGCGGCTTATCTTACCTCTACAAGGATGAGATAAGCCGCTGTACCCTACTTTGATGCCAGCCGACCATACATGGCAACGCGGCGCTCTATCCGCTCGGCCAGATCCTCTTCCACTTGGTCCCAGCTATAGCGCCACGTCCAGTTGCCCTCGGTGGTGCCGGGCATGTTCATACGATGCTCCCCCCCCAAGGCCAGTAGATCTTGCATCGGGATGATCGCTAGATCGGCAATGGAGGCGAGGGTACGGCGAATCAGTGGCCACGGCATCACCTCTTTGGGACGCCCCAGATACTCATCAACATAACAGCGGGTATCATCATCCAGCGAGGTGTACCAACCGAGGGTGGTATCATTATCGTGGGTGCCGGTATAGACCACCGAGTCTCTGCTGTGGTTAAACGGTAGATAGGGGTTATCTGGCTCACCTGAGAAGGCGAATTGCATGATTTTCATACCCGGCAGGGCAAACTGTTGACGCAGTGCATCAACCTCTGGGGTGATGACACCAAGATCTTCAGCTACCAACGGCAGTTTGTCGCCATAGACCTCTTTGAGCCGCTCAAAGAGCGCCTCACCCGGTGCCGGAACCCAGCGACCATTAACCGCATTGGGCTCTTCGGCGGGAATCTCCCAATAGGCCTCAAAACCACGAAAGTGATCAATACGCAACAGATCAAACAGCAGGTGTTGGGTTTTGAGCCGGTCGATCCAAAAAGCAAAACCATCGCTCTGCATCACATCCCAACGATAGAGTGGGTTGCCCCAACGCTGCCCTGTCTCGGAGAAGTAGTCGGGCGGTACACCCGCCACCACACGTGGCATGCCATTCGCTTCAAGGTCAAACAACTGAGGTTGCGCCCACACTTCAGCACTATCATGGGCGACAAAAATGGGCATATCGCCAAACAGCTCCACGCCACGTCCATTGGCATAACTTTTTAGTGCCAGCCACTGACTGAAGAAGAGATACTGCTCAAAGCGAAGATAACTGATCTCATCACTCAGCCGCGCCCGTGCCTCTGCCAACGCGCCAGGTTCACGCACTCTGAGCGATTCTGGCCACTGCCACCAGGGTTGATGCCACTCATCATGCAGCGCCTGGAACAGGGCATAATCTTCAAGCCAATACTGCTGATCGGCAACAAAGCGATTGAGGTTGTTGCGCTCATCTTCTGAGGCGATCTGTTTAAAGCCCTGCCACGCCTGTTTCAGCACCCCACATTTATCATGTGACAGGGCTTCACTCATATCGATCCAGCCTTGATCCAGCACAGGTTCAAGGGTGATCAGTGCTGGGTTGCCTGCATGTGCCGAGGCGGTTTGGTAGGGTGAGTTATCGGCCTGAGTGGGACCCACGGGTAGCATCTGCCACACCCGTAAGCCAGATTCAACCAGAAAGTCGACGAAGTTGTAGGCCTCACGACCCAACTCACCCGTCGCCGAATCACCAGGTAGCGAGGTGATATGCAATAGAACGCCTGCCCGGCGACTACCGGGAGCAGTCAATTTAGTCATCGCTATTAGTTCCGCTTCATCACGCCGCCGAGATCGGGATCGCCGCTTCCGGTGGCAAAAACATGGGTAAGATAGTCAGGCGCATCAACCTCTAGCAGCGCATAGAGATGGCTTAGCTGATGCCTAAAGAGACGTTCAAAATCACTCACCGTCTGCCCTGGATTGTAGTCACCAAACCACCAAAACCAGTCGGAGCCTTCACAGGTGGCGAGCTGTATCTCTAGCGCGCTGATCTGCTCATCTGAAAAGTCCTTTTTCTCCAGCGTCTTATCGTAGACCACCTTGGCTTCACTCAGCATTTCCCAGGCACGGTTTTTATCTTGATCACCGATCCAGGTAGAGAAGGTGCCATAGACCCAACTACCCGCCATCAGTGCGGTGAGCGCAGGGGCAGGTTTCTGCTGTCGCTCAAGGCAATCGGAGAAGGTGGTGAGTCGAATTCTGGGGTGCTCCGCCAGCCGTTTATAGAGACTGGAGAGAAAGTAGCTGGCGTTATTTGGATAACACTCCCAGGCATTCTCACCATCCATAATGATGGAGACCACCGCATCGCGGTTATCTACCGTAGCATCGGCGATATTGACGAGGTTGTTGATCAGATCACCCACCGCATCATCAGCATGCCAATCAGAGTAGGTAAAACCGATCAGGTCTGAGAGACCATCATCGCGGAAGAAGCAGTTCAAACGCCCTTCATGCAAACGATAAGGGGTGTGCGCCCAATTTTCCGGCATAGGATCTGCCATATTTGATAGGTGCAGACTGTTGTTCAACACCTGCTGACCACTGGCGATCCAGTTATATCCCTCCTCCTCAAATAGCTTGAAGGCGTCCTCACTCACAGCTCCTTCTGAGGGCCAACAACCCACGGGGGAAAAGCCGAAGAAGCGTTCAAACACTTCGTTACCCTTACGGATATGCCAACGTGCCCGCGCCTCACCCCCGGGATAGGTGGAGAAGGCGAGTGGGTTGAGTTCAGGCATCGCCTCACGCGCTGAATCGACATCGATCAGCAGCGGCACAATCGGATGGGCGTAAGGGGAGACAGAGATCTCAATTCGACCCAACTCCGCCAGATGGCGATAGCGGCCAATCAGGTTGGAGTGAATCTCACCAATCAAGGCGAGCAGGCGGCGACGATCATCAAGATCAAAACCGCGCCCCTTTCTCTCTAATGATTTAACCCGGATATCGTTCTCACGTACCGATTCCCCCATCCATGCCAAGTGATACCAGACCAGCATATCTATAATGGCCTGATCATTCAGATAGATAAGGGACTCCGGCCGCTGATCAAACCAGCTAAGACCATCCATCAACTCACGAAACGGCTCAAAACGGTTGACCAATTTATCATTCAGACGACGGCACGCCTCAACCAGCGCCCAACGTTCATGCTGCTCAACTGGCAAACCGGGGCCAGCCAGGGCCGCCAACAGCGGATCATTGATCCGTTTTCCATACTCTAACCAGTCACTAATCTGGCGACTGTAGTCATCAATCTGCTCAAGCAGAACCGGTGCAAAATTGACCACCGCCCGCGCCTCTGGTTGATCCTCCAGATGGGCGATCATATCGGTGTAATCTTTGATGCTATGAAGGTAGACCCACGGCAGCTGGTAGTCGCTGTGCGCTGGCCCACGGTAGTCGGGCTGGTGCATGTGCCAGCAGAGTACGACTTTCAGCTGGTGCTCTTTACTCTTAGCGCACATAGTGTTGAACCTGCCCCAACATCTCAGGTGTTACCAACACCACGCCCCCTTCGGAGACGTGGAAGCGTCGCGCATCCACCTCCGCATCTTCACCGATAACGGTCCCTTCTGGCACATTGCAGTTATCGGCAATGATTGCCTTCTTAATCCGACAATTGCGGCCGATGGTGACATTAGGCAACACCACTGAATCCTCAACGGTAGTATATGAATTGACCCGTACATTGGAGAAAAGCAGCGTATGGCGCACCACGGCGCCTGAGACAACACAGCCACCCGAGACCATCGAATCAACCGCCATGCCACGACGTTCATCATCATCAAAGACAAATTTGGCGGGAGGCAACTGCTCCTGATAGGTCCAGATAGGCCAGCTCTTATCATAAAGATTGAGCGGCGGTGTGACACCAATCAACTCCTGATTGGCCGTCCAAAAAGCATCCACCGTACCCACATCACGCCAGTAGGCCTGACGATTATTCTCCTCATCTCGGAATGGGTAGGCGACGACGCGATAGTTCTCAATCACACTAGGGATAATATCGTGGCCAAAATCGTGGGTTGAACCCGGCATATCAGCATCTTTGATCAGCTGCTCAAAAAGAAATTTGCGATTAAAGACGTAGATACCCATTGAGGCCAGTGCGAGGTTTTCATTGCCCGGCGTCGATTTTGGCTGGTCTGGTTTCTCGGCAAACTCATGGATGCGGTTCTCTTCATCGACCGCCATCACACCAAACTCCTTCGCCGTCTCCAGATCAACCTCAAGACAGCCGATGGTCATATCAGCACCACTCTCCACATGGCGTGCAATCATTGCGCCGTAGTCCATCTTGTAGACGTGATCACCGGCCAGCAGCAGCACATAATCGGGATCATGCATACGCAGAATATCAAGGTTCTGGTAGACCGCATCGGCGGTGCCGGCGTACCAACTGTTCTCAATCCGTTGTTGCGCGGGCAGGAGTTCAACAAACTCACCAAACTCACCACGCAGAAAACCCCAACCACGCTGGGTGTGCAGAATCAGAGAGTGCGCCTTATATTGGGTCAACACACAAATCTGACGGATACCGGAGTTGATGCAGTTTGAGAGTGGGAAATCGATAATGCGAAACTTGCCACCAAAAGAGACGGCGGGTTTGGCGCACCACTGCGTCAAGTGTTTTAGCCTGGAGCCGCGTCCACCGGCCAAAATCAGGGCCAAAGTATTCCGTGTCAAACGGCTCACAAAACGAGGATTATGCTCTGTATTCATCCTATTACACTCCAAAGTCTCTCTGCGCGACTGAAACCACCAACCATAGGCGGCCTATGTTAACATCCACTTCCATAAGGGACGTAGCCCTGATTCCCATATTTTTTGGTAATTAAATATAAAACTCAACACGGCCAAGTCACAGCGTTTTGGAGTAACCACTTCACTGCGATAGTGTCGGTGGCAGGCTTATCGCAGCGATAGCCGCCTGACAGATGACCCTCTGGCATATTGAGATTTTGTAGCTAATCACCTTCATTATTTTAATAGTTTAAGTAAAAAAACCATGTCACTGAATAAAGCACTGATACAAATCATCGAAGCCAAACACCACGACCCTTTCACGGTACTGGGGCGACATAAGGATAAAAAAGAGACGGTAATTCGCCTTTTTCTGCCCGAAGCAGTCAATGTCACACTGGTCGATTTAGAGCAGCCATTCAGCCGCATTGAGGGCACCGATCTGTTCGAGTGGCGGGGTAAAGGCAACAAATTGCCCGCTCACTACCAGATCAGCTGGACCGACCGACAGGGCCAGCAACATAGATCGTATGACCCCTACTGCTTCCAGCCACAGCTTGAAGATTTTGACCTACACCTGATTGGTGAAGGCAAGCACCATCACGCCTACCGTATCCTCGGCGCACACCCTCGTCTCATTGACGATATCCCAGGCACCCTGTTTGCGGTGTGGGCGCCCTGTGCTGAACGCGTCAGTGTCATTGGCGATTTCAACCAGTGGGATGGCCGCACCCACCCAATGCGAGTGCGCGGTTCAAGTGGCATCTGGGAGCTTTTCATCCCACAACTGGGGAGCAGCCACCTCTACAAATTTGAGATCCGCACTCAAAACGGCGATGTGTCCAACCGGATTGACCCCTACGGCAATCAGTTCCAAAAACGGCCCGATACCGCCAGCATCATTCTTGATGAGTCAACCTACCAATGGAACGATGAGCAGTGGCTCACTCAACGCCGTGAAGATCAGTGGCAAAAACGCCCCATGTCGGTCTACGAAATTCACCTCGGCTCCTGGCAGCGTGGCGAAAATGGCGAGTTCCTCAACTACCGTGAGATTGCCGACCGACTGGCACACTATGTCAGTGAACTCGGTTTTACCCACATCGAACTTCTACCGATCACCGAACATCCGCTGGATGCCTCATGGGGTTATCAGGCGACCGGTTACTTCGCCCCCACCAGTCGCTTTGGCTCACCAGACGATTTTCGCTACTTCATCGACCATCTGCATCAAGCCGGGATCGGCGTCATTCTCGATTGGGTGCCCGCTCATTTCCCCAAAGATCGTCACGCCCTAGCCCGTTTTGATGGCAGCGCACTCTATGAACATGAAGACCCCCGACGCGGCGAACACCGCGATTGGGGCACACTGATCTTCAACTTTGGCCGTAAAGAGGTGTGCAACTTCCTCCTCTCCAGCGCCATCTACTGGCTGGAGGAGTTCCATATCGACGGCCTGCGGGTCGACGCCGTCGCCTCCATGCTCTATCTCGACTACTCACGTGAACCCGGCGATTGGCTACCCAATGAACATGGTGGCCGTGAAAACCTCGAAGCGGTCGCCTTTCTCCAGCACCTCAACGAAGTGACCCACAAGGAGCAGCCCGGCACCGTTATGATCGCCGAAGAGTCGACCGCTTGGCCGCAGGTATCTCGCCCCACTTGGCTGGGTGGTCTCGGCTTCAGCATGAAATGGAATATGGGTTGGATGCACGATAGCCTCTCATACATGGAGAAAGATCCTGTCTACCGTCACTTCCACCATGACCAACTCACATTTGGCCTGCTCTACGCCTTCACCGAGAATTTTGTCCTCCCCTTCTCACATGATGAAGTGGTGCATGGCAAAGGCTCAATGATCAATAAAATGCAGGGTGACAACTGGCAGAAGTTTGCCAATCTACGCCTACTCTACAGCTTCATGTACGCCTACCCCGGCAAGAAACTGCTCTTCATGGGGTGTGAATTCGGCCAAGGCTCCGAGTGGGATGAAGATAAATCGCTTGAGTGGCATCTGCTTGAACAGGCCGAAAACCGAGGGCTAAAAACTCTCGTGAGTGACCTCAACCGACTCTACAAAAACAACCATGCACTGCACAGCAATGAGTTTGCAGAGAACGGATTTGAGTGGATCGATTGCCACGATAGCGGGCAATCTGTACTCAGTTTTCTGCGCCGTGGCAATGATGGCAGCGTGGTCATTATTGTCGTCAATTTCACCCCCATCCCCCGCCATAACTACCGTATCGGCCTACCCAGCGGCGGCTACTACCATGAGGTGCTCAACTCTGACTCCGCCTACTATGGTGGCAGCGATATTGGCAATGACGGTGGCATCTGCGCTGAAGATGAGCCGTGGATGGGACGCGACTTCTCCTGCACACTCGACCTACCGCCACTCGGCGCCATTATTCTTGCACCAGATAAGCACTAATTGATAAGCACCGCCTGGGATAACCTCCCAGGCGGTACATACAAAAAGCGCTTCTATATTAACCCGGCGAGTTCAGTGGTCGCTGGACATGATCGATATTTGGCCACTTACCACACAGATAGTGAGCAACCCCCTCCTTCTCTATATAGGGCACTGAGCGCTGATGTTCATTCGCCACCTCACAACAGATAGTCACCCCAGCCACCACCCCTTCGGTGATCTGACCCCGCTCAGAGGTGATACCCGGGCAGCGTAACTCACCCAATCCCGATACCACCTCTAACTCAAAAATATCCCTCATCTCACCAAACACAGCATTGCCGTTCATCGCCATACCGTGTTCATCCAAACTCCAATCCACACCATAAAATGCGGCCACCTCACGGGTGTAGATAATGGACCCCAGCAGTTGATAACTGATAAAGATCATAAATAGTCCAGCCATCCAACGTTGCACTCGCTTCATACCCTCTCCAAACCATTTAAATCAACACACAACCCCACCTATCTAAAGAGGAACTTTCCGGCAAACTAGCACTCATACCACCTGAGTGCTAAAATCGGCACATGAAACTATCGGGGCACCCTAACATGAGCAACGAACTCACTTTAACTTCACTGCCAACCGGCAGTATCGATGCTTACATCAGCGCAGCTTATCAGTTGCCAATGCTAAGCGCTGAAGAGGAGCATGAGTTAGCTGTCAGACTACGTGATGAGCAGGATCTGGAAGCCGCACGCGCACTGCTCTTTCCCCACATCCGCTTTGTTATCCGCATCGCCCGTGGTTACTCCGGATATGGCCTTGGCCTGCCCGACCTGATTCAGGAAGGCACCGTGGGTCTAATGAAAGCGGTCAAACGCTTTGACCCCGAATACGGCGTGCGTCTCGCCTCCTTTGCCGTGCATTGGATTAAGGCAGAAATTCACGAATATATTCTGCGCAACTGGCGCATTGTTAAGGTCGCCACCACCAAAGCGCAACGCAAACTCTTCTTCAATCTGCGTAGCTCAAAGAAACGTCTCGGCTGGTTCTCTCAAGAGGAGGTGCGGGGCGTAGCAAAAGATCTGGGCGTCGAAGAGAAGACCGTATTAGAAATGGAAGCGCGTATGGCCAATTACGATATGGCCTTCGATGCACCCGAAACAGCTGAAGAGAACACCCCCGTTGCACCGGCCGCCTACCTCCAAGATATGCGGATGGAACCCTACCAACAGCTGGAAATTGTAGATAGTGAAGGCCATGCGCGTCAGCAACTTTTCGACGCCATGGAGCAGCTGGATGAGCGTAGCCGCACCATTCTCACCGCCCGTTGGCTGAGTGATAAAAAGGCGACCCTGCATGAGCTAGCTGACCGATTTAGCGTCTCCGCCGAGCGGATTCGACAGATCGAGAAGCAGGCGATGAATAAGCTCAAGGTGCAGATAGCCGCATAAAAGTTTTTCTTTACATCATATCCTCCTTACATGATGTTAATAGGCCGTACACTTGTACGGCCTATTTTTTTGCCTGGAAAAGATGAACATCATGAGTAGTGATCACCCCTACGAACAGTTGACCCCAGACTGCGTACTAGATGCCGTAGAGCAGAGCAGCTTGCTGCCCGACGGCCACCTACTGGCACTCAACAGCTATGAAAACCGAGTCTATCAGGTAGGCATTGAAGAAGCACAGCCGGTGGTGGCCAAATTCTATCGTCCCAATCGGTGGAGTCGTGAGACCATTCTGGAGGAGCACAGTTTTGCCCTGGAGTTGATGGCACAAGAGATTCCTGTGGTCGCCCCTCTACTCAATGACCAGGGTGAGAGCCTGCTTGAACATCAAGGTTTTCTCTATGCCCTCTTCCCTCGCCGAGGCGGTCGCTGGCCAGAGCTGGAAGACCCGGAAATCCAATACCGGATTGGCCGTTTTCTTGGTCGCATCCACGCCATTGGTGCCATTCGACCATTTACCCATCGTCCCACCCTGGACATTGAGAGCTTTGGCATTAAACCCTACCAGTTTCTGCTGGAGAAGGGATTCATCTCAGCAGAGATGCAGCAGCAGTACCGTGATCTCGCTGAAGCACTCATCAAGGAGGTCGAAGAGCGTTTCGCCTCACTCCCCTCACTGAAGCAGATTCGCCTGCATGGCGACTTCCACCCCGGCAACATCCTCTGGACCGACACTGGCGCGCACATCGTCGATCTCGATGATTGCCGCATGGGACCAGCCGTACAGGATCTATGGATGCTACTCTCAGGTGATCGGAAACAGATGACCATCCAACTCAGCGAACTTCTGGAAGGTTACAACGAGTTTTACGACTTTGACCTGCGCGAGCTGCACCTGATTGAGCCACTGCGCAGCCTACGCATCATTCACTACGCCTACTGGCTCGCCCGCCGCTGGAAAGACCCTGCCTTCCCACACAGCTTTCCCTGGTTCAACACGCCACGCTATTGGGATGAACATATCCTCACACTACGCGAACAGCTAATTAGCATTGAGCAGCCCCCTCTCAATTTAGGACCAGCCTAAACTCACCTTTAAATAAATATCCCCGCCGCAAGCGGACGGGGTATTTGGTGGGAGACTCCCGGAGCTTTGGCTGATGAGATGGACGCCCCTGATTAAACCGGCGTCACAATGCGCCATAGTTGATGTAGTACCCCAACTAAATATAACAGGAGCGTCCATCATGAATATTAAACGAGTTAGTATTGATCTTGCAAAGA
>JAKITT010000111.1 GCA_021647945.1 Candidatus Polarisedimenticolaceae bacterium | reverse complement strand
TCTATCGACTTGTCGGAAGCAGGGCGTCAGTGCTGCTGTGGCTATGGGCCTTGCGTTCAAAGGACTCCTGCCTGAATTTTGCACGTGCGCGGTGAGCACGGAGTTCACTGACGCTGAGTAGTTACATAAACTCAAACATATTCAGGGGGATATGCTCTGTATCAATAAAGAGATGTCGGGTGCTGAGGCCCTCTCACATGAGACCGCCATTGAAGCGGGTAATGCACAGCATTCAATCGTAGAGATTCTGACCATGCTGGGCAATATTATGGAGCGGGTTGAAGCAACGAGTGGTGCGATTGATCAGCTCAATAACCGCAGTGTAGAGATGGCCGATGTGATATCAATGATTGCGGGTGTGGCTGATCAGACCAACTTGCTGGCACTCAATGCAGCGATTGAAGCGGCACGTGCGGGTGAACATGGACGAGGTTTTGCAGTGGTGGCCGATGAGGTGCGTAACTTAGCGGCCAATACAAAAAATGCAACAGATAAGATCACCCATTTAATTGGTCAGATCACCGATGATGTTGGCAATATGCTAGAAAATTCAGAGCAGATGAAAGGGATGGCTCAAAATTCTCATCAACAGATTGAGGCATTTAGTGGCAAATTTGTCACCTTTGCTGAAGCGGCAGAGCGGGTTTGTGCCATTGTTGGTTATACCCAGCGTGTCAGCTTTGCTTCGATGGTAAAGGTTGATCACATGGTCTTTATGCAGAATGGTTATCTAGCAACATGGAATGGTGTTGATTCTCCAGAGGCGCATGCCGTGGGTGTTGATCACCATAATTGCCGATTAGGCAAGTGGTATTACGAAGGTCTGGGTAAAGAGTGCTTCTCCACTACCTCTGCATATCAGAAGTTAGAGATGCCGCATGGCATCGTTCACCAGAAAGTGCAGGAGGGGTTAAAAGGCGTCTCTGAAAATTGGCAGAAAGATGAGAATGTCAGGCTTAATGTTATCCAATCATTTACAGATGCAGAGCTGGCCAGCGAACAGGTGATGCAGTGTATGAGCCAGATGGCCAATGAGAAATCTGTTGCTTAGGTGATTTTCATAGGGTGATAGAGCCACTTTTCTAAAAGGCCCTTGTTGGGGCCTTTTTTATTGGCAGAAGATCAAAACCTCTTGAGCGGGTATAATTGCCACTTTTAAACGCTCAGGACGACCAGAATGACCGCACGTACTGCCAATGTTGATCAGGCTGAAATCAGAAAATTTGAAGAGCTGGCCTCCCGTTGGTGGGATCCAGAGAGTGAGTTCAAACCACTTCACCAGATCAATCCGTTACGACTCGAATATATTAATAAGAGAGTCGCTTTAGCGGGTAAAACGGTGCTTGATGTCGGTTGTGGTGGCGGTATTCTGGCTGAAAGCATGGCCGAAAAAGGGGCGACGGTGACCGGCCTTGATATGGGTGAAGCCCCACTTAAAGTGGCGGAGTTGCATCTGTTGGAGTCGGGGCTGGAGGTTGATTATATCTGCCGTCCTGTTGAGGAATTGGCTGAGCAGCAGCCCGCCTCTTTTGATGTGGTGACCTGCATGGAGATGCTGGAGCATGTACCCGATCCTTCATCTGTCATTCGTGCCTGCGCCACCCTGGTGAAACCGGGAGGGCATGTTTTTTTCTCCACCTTGAACCGCAATCCAAAGTCCTATCTGTTTGCAATTGTGGGTGCCGAGTACCTACTCAAGCTGCTACCCAAAGGGACCCATGATTTCGCCAAATTTATTCGTCCATCCGAAATGGGAGAGTGGATTCGTCAGGTAGATCTTGAGCTGCTGGATATGATTGGTCTGGTCTACAACCCCATCACCAAGGTCTATAAGTTGGATGCTGATATAAGTGTTAACTATATGATGGGCTGTGTACGCAGTGCCGACTAAAATGGCTGCCCTCCTGTTTGATCTGGATGGCACCTTAGCAGATACCGCCCCCGACCTCATTGAGGCGCTGAATCATGTGCTAGTTGCGCATGGCCTTGAGGCGAAGCCACATGATGAGATTCGCCCTTATGTATCGCATGGCGGCGTTGCCATCATCCAAGCCGGTTTTGGCTTCGGTGTTGAGCATCCACAATTCGAGTCGTTGAAGCGCGAATTTTTACAATTTTATCTGGATAATATCTGCCGGCTTACCCAGCCTTTTCCAGGGTTTGATCAACTATTAGAGACGCTGGAGCAGCGCGCAATACCTTGGGGGGTTGTCACCAATAAACCCACCTATCTTACCGAGCCGCTCATGGCAGGGTTGGGTTTGGCGGAACGTGCGGCTTGTATCGTCAGTGGTGATACCACAGAGCACGCCAAGCCGCATCCAGCGCCGATTCTTCATGCTTGTCAGCAGCTCGGTGTCTCCCCGCAGCAGACCCTCTATGTTGGCGATGCAGTGCGTGATATTGAAGCGGGACGTAGTGCTGGCACACAGACGCTGGTTGCCCTGTTTGGCTATCTTGCGGCGGGTGACAAACCAGACGAGTGGGGCGCAGATGGCATGGTGGCCTCTCCATTGGATATCTTGAGTTGGTTGGATCGCGATGCTGCTTGATCCCAGTTTAATCAGCAAAGCCATTCCTGTCGGTTCCAGCCGCTACTATTCGTTACGATTCTCTCCAGCGGCCTTGCGACCCGATCTACAGATACTTTTGATCTGGTATCGTGAGGTGAGTGCTATTCCTCGCCTTGTCTCTGACCAGCAGGTTGCCCAGGCCAAATTGAGTTGGTGGTATCAGGAGTTGCACCAAGCGATAGCTGGGCAGAGTAAGCTGCCGTTGGCCCAGGCGCTGTCGAAGCTGATCAACAAGTATCAATTGCCCGTTGAAATCTTTGATCAAATTGTGGCAGCGGTGATGCATGATCTAACCCCAACCCCGCATGATGATTGGCCAAGCTTAGAGCATTATGCTCAGCAGATGGGTGGCAATCTGGCCGATCTGCTGTGTCGCGTGAGTGGTGCTGAGAGTGCGGATGATCTCAAGTTGGCTGGCGAGTTGGGCAGCTTTATCTGTCTCGTTGAACTGATGCAGGAGCTTGGGCTCTCCTTGCGTCGCCACTCAAATCCGATACCTACTATGCTGATGCAACAGCATGCGCTGAGTCATCAATTTTTAGATGCAGATGATGCCCCCCAGCAACTTGCAAAACTACTTGCAGAGATGACTCAGCATCTACAAGATCGCTATAAAGCGGCCGCTCGGCAGACAGAGGATCAGAAACCTCAGTTGCAGATGGTGCTGATCCAGGCTGAGCTGGCAAGTGCGCTGCTCAATACCCTTCAGAAGAGCGATTTTATGGTGCTGGATCAGCGTATCTCGCTAACACCTCTGCGTAAGCTATGGCTTGCCTGGCGCTGTAGTAAGCGTAAAACCCTCAAAATATAGAGGCTCTTCATCGCTAAATAGCGTTATCCTAATATTCACCCTTATAAGTTAGAATCACCTCTATGGAAAATTACACACCCGCAAAAGACCTTCTTAAAGAGCGCGTCATTTTAGTGACGGGTGCAGGCAACGGTATTGGCCGGGCGGCTGCCAGAGCCTATGCAGCACATGGTGCTACGGTGGTACTGCTGGGTCGGACACTGCGCTGCCTAGAAGAGACCTATGACCTGATCGAAGAGGCGGGTGATCCGCAGCCAGCGATCATACCGCTCAACTTAGAACGCGCCACCGAGCATGAGGTGACGGCTGTTGCTGCCACTATTGGACAGGTCTTTGGTCGGCTTGACGGTATTCTGCACAATGCCGCACGACTGGCGTTGATGAGTCGTATAGATGACTATGACTATGCCACCTGGAATACCGTATTACAGGTCAATCTAACCGCGCCGTTCCTACTGACCCAGGTCTGTCTACCACTATTAAGAGAGGCGAAAACAGCATCGATTATCTTCACCTCAGATCGAGTGGGCCGTAAAGGCAAGGCCTATTGGGGGGCGTATGGCGTCTCAAAATTTGCGACGGAAGGGTTGATGCAGATTTTGGCCGATGAGTTGGAGAATAGTGATATTCGCGTCAACAGCATTGCACCTTGCCCAACACGCACGGCGCTACGGGCGGATGCTTATCCGGGGGAAGATCCCAACACGTTGCCACTGCCAGAGAGTTTGATGTGTTGTTATCTCTATTTGATGGGGTCTGATAGTAAAGATATCAATGGACAGGCGTTGGATGCGCAGCCAAATGAGGGGTGTGGCGGTCTCTAGCCCGGATAATTCATAAATTATGTACAATCTTGCTTGTCTATTGATTCCACAAGAAATATTTCTTCAGTCACCCGTAATCACTGATACGGGATCTCTTCAGAAATTTCCTTGTGAAACCAATATCCTGCGCAATCTTTGCACAAATTTATGAAATATCCGGGCTAGCACTCCATATCCCCTAAGGTGGTGCTGAAAAAATCACCTATGTGCACTATTTGTATCGTCAGAGATGCCGATATTTAGGGAAGCGTATTCTGTATTGACGACATAATATTGACGAATATTTGTCGCTCACCTCCATTAGTACATATAACTCATTGTTAATAAACATATATATAATATTGGCATGGTAATCGCTCTCTCCTAAGCAAGCACATTGCACCAAACAGAGTGGTTACCGAATATGACACTACATACTTCACGCACCAATAGATCTGATTATCCACAGGGTATTATTCCAATGCCCCGCCGGCAGCTCCATTTTGCTGAACAGAGCCTATCGGATCACGGCGTCTATGCGCTTAACAATAGGCTCCAAACCTCACTTGAGGTGGATGAACTGATAAAGATCTTCACCGCAGAGGTGCAGAGTGAATCGGCCGTCAATGGTGTCCTCTATCAAGAGCCAGCACACGGCATAGATATAGAGATCGGCACTCAATGTCGCCATACTCTGAGTTACACGCTGGTTCTTTTTGATCAGTCACTCGGTAATATTCGCTTCTTTCGCACCAGCCCTTTCAGTGAGTCGGAGTGCCAGAAGCTTGAGCGTATGTTGACTGCTTTGGTCTACCCACTACGCAATGCATTCAAATATATGCAGGCCATACAGTCATCCTTTATTGATGGCTTGACCGGGGTGAAAAACCGCGCGGCATTTGATAACGCACTACACCGTGAAATTGAGCTGGCCCAGCGCCAGGGGACCGAGCTGTCAATTGTTGTGCTGGATGTTGACCACTTTAAAAAAGTTAATGATAACTATGGTCACGCAGCGGGTGACCAAGTGTTGATCAAGATTGCAAAAACGCTTGAGGCGAGTGTGCGTCGGAGTGATATGGTCTTTCGTTACGGTGGAGAGGAGTTTGTCGCCATACTGAGCTACACCAGTGAAGAGGGGGCAAAGCTGTTGTCCAATAGAGTGCGTGAGCAGATCTCTGAATTGGATGTTCTTGAGATTGATGGTCACCGGGTTACTGCAAGCATCGGTATTGCTGCGATGGGTGAGCATGATGATGCCGCTTCAATCTTTAAACGGTGTGATGCGGCACTCTATCGGGCGAAGCATCTGGGCAGGAACCGGGTGGTCTCTGCTGAGACTGATTAAAGGCCACCTCTATTAATTCATGGATGAGCAGCTTGAACCCATAATCCCCAATGGCAGCGTTGCTAAGTGCTTGCAATAGAACAACTATTACAAGCACTTAGCGCCTTGCCCTTGAAAATTATGAATCTCAACCTGTCTCAGCCAGAATTAATAGAGGTGCCCTAAAGGCTGAGGTAACTACTCAGCGTATTCATCTTTTGCCTCAACGCTTCGTTATTTTCGTACTCAATCGGTCACATATGCCCTATATGTTCCCTCTTTCCGTGCGAAATTGCCTCGATTTGAGGCAAAATCTAAACACGCTGAATAGCTACAGGCTGCGCTAAATTGCACAAAAAAGGCGATCACATAAGTGATCGCCTTTTTTGTCGTTGATAATCAACGAACTATGGTACCAGTGGGCGGACTCGAACCGCCACGCCTTGCGGCAACGGATTTTGAATCCGTCGTGTATACCAATTTCACCACACTGGCTTAAAATTTCTGTTGCAAGGGTTTTAAGCGACTCTATTGAGCAATTTCACCACCCCAGCATGCGAAGCGGTGATTATAAACAGATGGTGCCTACTTCGGAAGGGCTCTTTTCATACTATTTTCAAGCAGCACTCTTTAAATCTAAAAATTCTCATAACTACTCAGCATATTCATCTTTTGCCTCAACTCGTCGTTATTTTCGTACTCAATCGGTCACATATGCCCTATATGCGCCCTCTTTCCGTTCGAAAATGCCTCGATTTGAGGGGAAACCTAAACACGCTGAATAGTTACAAAATTCTCTTCCATGTTTCTCCCATCAATTGCAAATGAGAAGCTGTTGTATATGTAGATGAGAATGTATATCATTCGCCCATCGAACATTTAAAGCAGAGAGCAGAGGTTTGTGATGCGAGTAAAATTTAATTGGGTGGCTGTTGCAGTTGTTTCATTAGTTGGTTTAACCGCTGCCCAGAGTGCTGTTGCTGCAGATGAGGTTAATCTCTATTCAGCACGTAAAGAGAAGTTGATCAAACCCCTGCTGGATCGGTTTACCCACACCACAGGCATTAAGGTCAATCTTGTTACGGGCAAGGCAGATGTGTTGCTGAAGCGTCTACAGATGGAGGGTAAAAACTCACCAGCCGATCTGTTAATCACAACGGATGCGGGACGTCTGCACCGTGCAAAGGCGGCGGGTGTGACTCAGGGGTTTAAATCGTCACTGTTAGAGAGTGAAATTCCTGCCAGTTTTCGTGATTCAGAGGGGCACTGGTATGGCTTGACGCTACGTTCTCGCCCGATCCTCTATGTGAAAGGTAGGGTTAATCCTGCTGAGTTATCAACCTATGAGGCGTTGGCTGATCCAAAATGGAGAGGTCGTATCTGTATTCGGTCATCCAGCAATATCTATAATCAGTCACTCGTCGCTTCAATGGTGGCCTCTTCCGATGTAGCTAAGACGGAGATGTGGGTGGCTGGTCTGGTGAAAAATTTTGCCCGTCCGCCAAAGGGGGGAGATCGAGATCAGATCAAAGCAGCGGCAGCAGGGCAGTGTGATATTGCTATTGCTAACACCTACTATCTGGCGGGCATGTTGACCTCTAAAGATGCGGGCCAGCGAGCGGCAGCTGAGAAGATGGCCGTCTTTTGGCCTAACCAGAATGGCCGTGGTGCCCATGTAAATGTGAGTGGTATTGCATTGACTAAGGCGGCCAAGAATAGGGCAAATGCGATCAAATTGGCTGAATATCTAATAGGTGAAGCGGCCCAAAAATGGTACGCCGAGAAGAATGGTGAGTACCCCGTACGTGCCGGCGTGGCTCAGAGCAGTGTGCTTGAGCATTGGGGTAAATTTAAGATGGATAGTCTCAATTTGAGTAGATTGGGAGAGTTGAACCCTGATGCGGTGAAACTGATGGATCGAGCAGGCTGGAAATAGTTTAAACTCCTCCCCCTGATCTCCTATAAGCAAGGTTCCTAGACAGGAATAAGCATGCAGAGCGACTCATTGGAGTTAAAAATAAAAACAGCTTTCCAACGTCCAGCGTTTAACTTTTTGAGTTTTGGAGTGGTTGCTCTCTGCCTATTAATGGCGTTGCCGGTGATGGTTATTGTCGGTTATATCTTCGTGCCTGCGGGCGATGTGTGGCAGCATCTGGCCGATACGGTGCTAAAAGATTACGTTAGCAACTCTCTACTATTGATGCTGGGTGTGGCCATAGGTGTGCTGGTTCTGGGTGTGGGTGCCGCTTGGCAGACCAGTATGTGCGATTTCCCAGGCCGTAAAATTTTTGAGTGGGCATTGCTACTGCCGATGGCGATGCCCGCCTACATCATCGCCTACACCTATACTGGATTGTTTGATTTTGCCGGGCCGCTTCAAACCTTAATAAGAGAGATGACAGGTCTCGGTTATGGCGAGTACTGGTTTCCTGAGATTCGCTCCGTTGAGGGGGCGGCGATAATGCTCTCGTTGGTACTCTACCCCTACGTCTACCTGTTAACACGTGCCGCTTTTCTCAGTCAATCGATCTGTGTGTTGGATGTGAGTCGAACCCTAGGTAATGGCCCCTGGCGTACATTTTTTACCGTTGCTCTACCCCTGGCGCGTCCGGCGATTATTGCTGGGTTGTCACTGGCCTTGATGGAGACATTGGCTGACTACGGCACGGTGCAATATTTTGGTGTCTCAACCTTCACTACCGGTATCTTCCGTACCTGGTTTGGTCTTGATAACTCTGCCGCCGCGGCGCAACTATCGGCCATGTTGCTACTGTTTGTCTTTATCTTGGTGATGCTGGAACGCATCTCTCGCCGACAGGCAAAATACCACCATACCAGCCAGCGGCACCAAGCCATTGTCCGTTTTAAACTGAGTGGGTTGCGTGGCGTGGCGGCGTTCAGTTTCTGTTTTGTTGTGCTCTTTTTAGGTTTCCTGCTGCCCGCCGGCCAACTGCTCTATTGGGCGCTCACTACGGCTGAAGAGTCACTGGATCTCGATTTTCTTATTCTGGTCTGGAATAGCCTTAAGTTGGCGGGTTTGGCGGCAATATTGGCGCTCTGTTTGGCACTCTTTCTCGGTTATGCAAACCGCTTGCAGAATGGCTGGTTGGTGAAGACGGCTGTTCGTGTCGCGGGCATGGGGTATGCCGTACCAGGTACGGTGATTGCGGTGGGTGTCATCATCCCTTTTGCGGCATTTGATAACGCAGTTGATGCTTGGATGGATGAGACCTTTGGGTTACCAACAGGATTGTTACTGAGTGGTACGTTGGTGGCACTGCTATTTGCCTATCTGGTGCGTTTCCTGGCTGTCGCCCTACAGACGGTTGAGGCCGGGCTGGGGCGCATTCGTCCCTCAATGGATGAGGCGGCTCGTTCGATGGGCTGCAAGTCGCAGGAGATTATCCGTCGAGTACATATTCCGATGCTCAAGGGGAGCCTGTTAACGGCGCTACTGCTGGTCTTTGTTGATGTACTCAAAGAGTTACCTGCTACCCTCATTTTACGCCCCTTTAATTTTAACACCTTGGCCGTGCGCGCCTATGAACTCGCCTCCGATGAGCGCTTGGCCGATGCCTCATATGCCGCACTCACTATTGTCGTGGCCGGTATTCTACCGGTTATCCTTTTAAGCCGATCCATCACCCGTTCCCGTCATGAAGATACAACTTGAAGTTAACAACGCCTCTATCGCTTATGGTGATAAAGAGGTGGTCAATCGAGTCAGTTTTACTCTGCAAGAGGGCGATATCGGCTCTCTACTGGGGCCCAGTGGCTGTGGTAAAACCAGTCTGTTGCGCTCGATAGCGGGTTTTGAACCGCTCTCAAAGGGTGAGATTAATCTACAGGGGTGCTGTGTTGCTAAGCCGGGTTATATGGTGGCACCTGAGAAGCGCCGCGTCGGTATGGTGTTTCAGGATTTTGCCCTCTACCCACATCTGACCGTTGCAGATAATGTCATCTTTGGTCTGCGTGGAGAGACAAAAAAACAGCGCAGTGAACGACTCAATGAGCTGTTGCAACTGGTTGATTTACAACATGTTGCGCATCACTACCCACACCAACTGTCAGGCGGGCAGCAGCAGCGTGTCGCCCTGGTGCGTGCGATGGCACCTCGGCCTGATATTCTACTGCTCGATGAGCCTTTTTCAGGTCTTGATGTAGAGCTGCGTGAGCAGCTGGCCCGAGAGGTAAGAGATATTCTCAAGCGTGACAATATTACCGCCGTATTGGTAACACATGATCAGCTAGAGGCCTTTGCTATGGCTGATTTTATTGGTGTACTCGGTGAGGGTCGATTACGGCAGTGGGCGACGGGTTATGATCTTTACCATAAACCGGCCGACCCTTTTGTGGCTGATTTTATTGGTCAGGGGGTGATGTTGGCAGGCACCGTAACTGGTGCAAACAGAGTTGATACCGCACTCGGCATGGTTGAGGGGAGCCTCTCTGCGAATGTGGCTGATGGTGATCGTATCAAACTACTGCTGAGGCCCGATGATCTGTTGCATGATGATGATAGCCCGTTACAGCTTGAGGTGGTCGATAAAGCCTTTCGTGGTGCGGAGTATCTCTACACTCTCAAGTTATCAGATGGCTCGCATGTGATGTGTCTGGTGCAGAGCCACCATGACCATGCGATAGGCCGATCGATTGGGGTGCGTGTTCATGCCGATCACTTGGTCACTTTCCCAGCTGATTAATATAAAAAGGTGATTAGGCACAAAGCTCAGTCATTCAGATGATTCACTGTAGGAGCGGCGCCTCGCCGCGATGAATTACTCTGCCAAGCCCAATCGCGGCGAGAGCTGCAATTAACGCTCGCTTTTTTCTCCCCCCGGAAACCCCGGTGGGAATTTCCCCGTCAACAGATAGGCAAATGAGATCACTTCGGCCACGGCGTGGTAGAGGCCCTCTGGGATCTCATCACCCAATGGAATACGAGAGAGCAGGGCGGCCAGTTCGGGGTCGCTGTGCAGTGGTATGCCATGCTCCTCTGCCAGGGCAATAATCTGCTCGGCCAATTCATCCTGCCCCGTGGCGCTGACCGTCGGCGCATTCTGTTGGTCATAGTTGAGGGCGATGGCGATCTCTGGTGGGTTGTTGCGCTTCTTACTCATGCCTTCTCATCCAGTAG
>JAKITT010000110.1 GCA_021647945.1 Candidatus Polarisedimenticolaceae bacterium | reverse complement strand
GAGAGAGCTGCGAACCAAAATCCTCAATGAAACCCGAGAATCACAGGTCGCACCACCAGATCCTGGGGACGTAGACTCTCGAAATCCGGAGGGTTTACATGCAAGTACCTAACCGGACACTACTGACATAGAGTAGATAAATACAGATAATTTGGATAAAGAGTGAGCTGGAAAACTCGGCTGTTTTTGGTGTTATCACTAAGCAATGCCCTATCGATCAATATTAAAGATCCCCGCCGCAAGCGGACGGGGCATTCCATTTGTAGGTTCGCCTTCGGGCGAACGTATGCAGCTGAAGCCGCACCTACAGGAATATTTTCTATACCAACAGTAGGCGCTTTAGGCGAGCAGCAGGGGAATTAGACCCATAGCGATTAAACTACTAAGGAACCTCTGCATTCACCTCTCGATCAGCATCAATACCAACCATCGCAATAAACAGTGCAAGCAGTGCAATAGATGCTGAGAGAAAGAAAGTAACATTGGCACCTGCGTCTGACCAGAGATATCCACTCATCAGGCTTCCAACCGCTCCACCTGCACCAAAACTGACACTCGCATAGAGGGCCTGCCCCCGTCCCTGATGCCGTCCGGTAAAGTATTTATGGATCAAGTGAATCGCAGCGGCATGGAAGGTGCCAAAGGTCGCGGCATGAAGCAGTTGGGCAAACAGCATGAATGAAAGTTGCTGAGGATAGAGGCCAATCACCAACCAACGAAATGCGGCCAATAGTAGGCTGACAATCAACACCTGACGCGCACTAAAGCGCTGGAGTAGCCGATGCATGACGATAAAGATAGCCACTTCAGCCACCACGCCCAGCGCCCAGAGCTGGCCAATGAGCGTGCTGGAGTAACCATTCTGCTCCAGATAGATGGAGTAGAAGGAGTAGTAGACGCCATGACTCGCTTGCATCAAAAAACAGACGATCAATAGTGCTTGAACCGGCCATTTTTTGAGTACCGAGAGAATTGACCCCTGTGCCTCATGATGAGGTTTCCCCTGATGCTCAGGCACCAGTAGACTGCTCAACCAGATGGCAAAATAGAGCAGTAAAATAACCACCGGTAGATTGCTGATCGGATAGTAATCAAGCAGTGCGCCCACACCCACGACAGTGATAATAAAACCGATAGAACCCCACAAACGGATACGGCTATATTGGTGAACTGCACTCCCCAGGTAGCTAAAGGTCACCGCCTCAAACTGCGGTAGTGATGCATTCCAGAAGAAGCTGAATAGCGTCATCGCCAGGGCAAACTGCCAAAACCCATCGACCCAAAAGACACTACAGAAGATCAGCGCGGAGAGTAGGCTAGCGCTGCGAATAATCGGCATGCGCCGACCGGTGTGATCGGCAATCCAGCCCCAAATATTGGGCGCGATGAATTTTGTCGCCATCAATAGCGCCATCAACTCACCAATTTCCGCAGGTGTAAATCCACGCGATTGCAGAAACAGGCCCCAGTAAGGGACCAGAGTTCCAAGCGCTGCAAAATAGAAGAGATAGAAACTGGATAGCCGCCAGTACGGAATTGTCTGCAGCAAATTAATGGTGTCAGCTGTTGCCAGTTGTGGGGGTGTTCTGCGCCCCGACCAACGGTGCAATCACCGGCGTCTCACTGTGGACATCCATATTTTGGCCACGATGACGAAGGAGATGATCCAATAGTGTTATCGCTAACATCGCCTCAACAATTGGGGTAGCCCGGATACCAACACATGGGTCATGGCGCCCTTTGGTCACTACATTCACCTGCTGACCCTCTGTATTGATCGTTTTTCCAGGAATACTCAGGCTAGATGTTGGCTTAAAAGCAACACTAACATGAATATCCTGACCACTGGAGATGCCCCCCAGAATGCCGCCTGAGTGGTCACTGAGGTAGCCATCCGGCGTCATCTCATCACGATGGGTGGTGCCATTCTGAGTAATGCAGGCAAAACCGGCACCAATCTCAACCCCTTTGGCCGCATTGATGCTCATCATGGCATGGGCGATATCGGCATCAAGACGATCAAAAATAGGCTCACCAAGACCCGGCGGAAGCCCCGTGGCAACCACATTGATTCGCGCACCAATAGAGTTCCCCTCTTTGCGCAGCAGATCCATATACTGCTCCATCTCCCTCACTTTTGAGACATCAGGACAGAAAAACGGGTTGTTGTTGACTTCACTCCAATCGAGATACTCAGCCGTAATCGGCCCGAGCTGAGCTAAATAGCCATGAATTTCTATACCCTGGGACTCACGCAGATATTTCTTTGCAATCGCACCCGCCGCAACACGCATCGCCGTCTCACGCGCTGAAGAGCGACCACCACCACGATAGTCACGCAGGCCATACTTCTGTATATAGGTATAGTCCGCATGGCCGGGACGAAAGCGATCTTTGATATCGGAGTAATCCTTAGAGCGCTGATCAGTATTACGGATCAACAGACCAATCGGCGTACCGGTGGTTTTCCCCTCAAACACACCCGACAGAATCTCCACCTCATCCGCCTCTCTGCGCTGAGTGGTATGACGTGAAGTGCCCGGTTTACGTCGGTCCAGATCGAACTGAATATCTACCGCAGAGAGATCCATTCCAGGGGGGCACCCATCCACGACACAGCCGATAGCTGGCCCATGGCTTTCGCCAAAAGAGGTAACAACGAATAGTTTACCGAAGCTATTTCCGGACATGATGGCCCTTGCAGTGACGATCCAAAGATCTATATATTATGACACTCTTTAGGGTCTCGAAATATGGATCATTCCTGATCTGAATGAATGCGCCACATTTATGCGCCACCACACACCGCCCGATGGGATATAATAGGGCTACTCCGCCCCAAACAAGATCATATTCCTTACATGGAATCAGTTACTTACACAATCAACACATGACGATTTGCATCTTAAAAGTGCTCTATATAGATTCACTTCCCTCGAAATTCTAAACCTTTAGATGTAGATATAAACGCCAGCTTCTCGTACACAACAGGACGATAGATTGAACCTATTTCAGATCAAAATGGCGATATACGCCACCTACCTCACCAATCGGTATGGCCTAAAACTAAAGAAAACAGACTCTAGTTCAGAGAAAAAAAAGATTCGGTTCACCTATGCAAAAGAGCTACTTACCGCGCTCAATATCACCATTGAGGTCAAAGGAGAGGAGAAACTAGCACAAGAAGGACCCTGTCTTCTGATATCAAACCACCGCAGCATCATCGACCCACTGGTCGTTGAACATGTCTTTAAAAAGAGCGATACCTTCGGACTCTGGATATCAAAAAAAGAGCTCTACGACTCATTTTTCTTCGGTCTTTTCACCCGCAATGGCGGCAGCATCCTACTCGATAGAGATGCCAAACAGATGAGTGGTTTTTTCAAAGATATCAAAGGCCATGTCAAAAAAGGGGACTCCATCTTTCTCTTCCCTGAGGGGACACGAAACAAGGAGCAGACCGATCTATCTGAGTTTAAATCTGGTGCCCAGATCATCGCCATGAAAAACAGACTGCCCATTCTACCTGTCTATATCCGAACAAATAGCGACGAGGCGTTAAAGGCATCGCTGAACAACACCTCTCAGCCACAGTCAATCACCATTGAGATAGGTGACTATATCGACTACAAAGATCGCTCTGTTGGGCTTGAGGAGGCTTATAGGAAGATGTTCAACCTGAAAGCGTGAACCTATCGAAGTGAGTGAAAACTACAAAATTATTTGCTGCATAGGCCGATCCAGCAGATTTACATATGGAAACGGGCCGTCCAGCAAGCCGTTATGTTTTAGCTAGATGAAGCAAAACGAAACAGATACCTAGACCCATTATTGAAGCAGGTTTATACTCCTGCACTCAAAGATCAGTGCAGAGATGTCATCCAACTCTCATAGCACCTTGCATATCAAAGCCGATGTAGCTCAGTTGGTAGAGCAACTGATTCGTAATCAGTAGGTCAGCGGTTCAATTCCGCTCATCGGCTCCATATTTTTCAACATGTTACGCATATTATGCAAGTTATATGAATTTAGCATGTAGACACATTGCAAGCTTGAATTTGATGACATTTTAAATATGTCATTCCCTTCGTTGCATAAGCTAAATGACAGCTCTGTGCTCAGAGCTGCCGTTTTGAAAATGCGTTATTCTGTAGGTTGGGCTGAGGCACGAAGCCCAACACGCCCATGTTGAAGTGAGTGACAATTGTTGGGCTTCATTTCATTCAGCCCAACCTACGAGCTACACTGACCCCATTGGTTGCACTGACCCCATTGGTTTAGACGCTGGGGGTGACTATGGATGCCAGTGTATGGTTGTTCATAGACTAACGGTCTAGGTGAGTGCTTAGTGCCCAAAGGAGACACTTTGAGCAACTTTCCAGAAATGATTATTCAATAACCTAGCTGTTGTACAGCTTATTTCTACATCTACTTCATTTAGATGAGAGCTTAGAGTTAAACTGGTAAGTAATTTGACTTGATGTGGAGAGTGAGCCAATGTCGAACAAGGACACCCCCCCTAGCAAAAAGGATTCACCTTCTTCACAGGAATCTTTGCCTAAGAAACAGACTGGTATTCCAGATCCTCCTGGCACAGCTTCTCACGAATATAGAACAGCTTATATAAGTGCAAATCAGAAAGAAGCTGGTGATATCACCTCAATGCATCCTACTCATTATGGATCTGAATCAAAAAAACAAAGTCATGAGTCTGCTGGCGGCCTTAACTCTTCACCAGCTGAACTCAGCGGACAGTCCCAAACTACCCAGCAACAAAGCCAATCTGGGCAGACAGTTATTTTTGGTCAAGCTATAGAGGAAGATCAGGCATTCTCTGTAAAGGCTGCAAAGAGGATAAAAGTTGGTAAAGCATTTGAGTCAAATCAAACAGTATCTAAGAAACCAGATGGAAGTGACGGTGCATCAGGAGACCCTGGAAGGGATACAATAACATCTATTTCTGAGCACGTTACACATTACTCTCTAAACGACTCGGCAGTAGCCAAAGACAGCATTGGATTCGAGCCATATGCTGGTGCTCTTGCAAAACTCTTATGCCACAAGGACACGCGAACACCCTTAGTAGCGGGTGTGTTCGGTGAATGGGGTGCTGGCAAGACAACATTTATGAAACTGCTTCAAAATAATGTCTCTCTCCAGCAGGAAATCCGTGAAAAAGATGGCAAGGAGGCATTTGTCAAACAAGTATGGTTTAACGCCTGGAAATATGATGTGCAGAACGATCTGTGGGCTGCATTGCTACAAGCTATAACCAGTCAAATCGAGGGTGCAACACCATTTTGGTATAAATTATTTCGTCGTTTCAAAAGACTGAGTAACTGGCAATTTTATTGTAGCGTGGCATGGCTTCTAATATTGGGGCTTGGGAGTATATGGCTATTCTATGAGGCTGCAACCACACTAGGCAGTCAAATAAATATTGGGGATACAGGAACGGAACAATCGCAAGCACAAACTGCCACACCGATAGAGTCTAAAGTTTCTCCAGCAGTGCAAACAACTCTTGAAACCAACGGGAAAGAACTACAAAAAAATGATGCTCAGACAGGAAATACAGGCCAGAAAAAGTCTGCGCTAGAAAAAATAGAAACCATGCCGGATTTTATATTGGCACTCACAGCCAGCCTTCTTCCGGCTGGAATATTGGGGATCATTTCATATTGGCTGGGTATTCTTACACCCATGTTTGAGATGGTTCGTAAGCTAAAAATACCACTTGGCCTAGATGTTAAAGAGTTGATTCAAGGGAGCAGCCTGCCAGATAGAATCGAAGGACTCAGAACGTTTGAGAAGGATCTGGAGAACAGACTTGATGATTATTTGCATCATGATGGAAGGCTAATTATTTACATTGATGATCTTGATCGTTGTTCTCCAGAACATGCTGTAGAGATTATTGAGGCAGTTAACCTATTCCTCGAAACAAGGCGTTGCATCTTTGTTCTTGGAATGGACTACAAATTGATCTCCAGTAGCATTGAGATTAAATATAGTGAAATTAGCAAAGAATTTTCAAAACAGCATGAGCTTGAGAGCCATCATGGAGGTGATGAGGAAGCTGTAGAACCGGTCATTCAGCGACACCAAGGGTATGGGGAGTTCTTTCTTGAAAAAATCATTCAAGTACCTATCTCAGTACCAGGAATGACCCCGGAGGAGACAGAAAAGTTTGCACATGAATTGATGCCGAAAAGTGAGAATACAACTACGAATCAATCTACAAGTTCGGACGCAACGGTTCCTAATAAAGATCATGCGGTTAACAACAAACCTAAAGATGTGGATATTTCAATCAGTGAAGATGTGCAGAAGACTTTTTTAACACTGTTGCCATACCTGGACGCAAATCCACGAACAATAAAAAGATTTTACAATATGCTCGCATTTGTCCATTTCTTCTACATCTCAAATCAGCACGAACTGGATGAGGTAAATGATATATCACTTACTATGTGGTTCTTTCTTCAATACAGCTTTCCAGTAGAAATCAAAAAACTTGGAAGTCCAGAAATGACTATGGAGTTTGATGATCTGATAAACAATGAAGACTTTCCAAAGATACGGGCATTCTTCAACATGTACTCTTCAGGTGGTGAGAGCAAGTGGGTAATGAATGCTCTAAGTGGCCAAACGAGGTCTTTCTATCCCATTACACGGTTCCTGGCGATTTACTAATGTGTAGGAAAGAGGTGCCGTTTCCACGCATCTAAACGACAGCTTATGGCACATACCGGCAGCATAGCCACACATCTATTAAGGCCTACTATTGGCCGTAAGCAGGCTGGTGCTGATAGCTGTTCGATAGATATTTGGTGGCACTTTATGTCTATACCTCAGATATACCGAAAACCATTTTCCGCATTTACTTGCTGTACTCATGATAGAGTAAATCCCACTCATTTTTTAAGAGGAAGAGCACCATGGCCGTTGTAGCTAAATGGATGTGTGATCGAGATAACACTATGTTTGACACAAAAAAAGAGGCAGATATTTACGACCAGATGCTGGAACTGGCTGAGCAGTTTACAGCACTTTTGGAGAGACATATCCCCGGTATAGATGAAACAAAAGCTGAAGATTTTGGCATTTTTTTAGCCCGTAATAAAGATACCGTTGTTCAGGCCTGTAAAGGTAAGCCTGGGCTATTGGCAGATATAAAAAATGCGCCTGAAGGAAATGTTACGCCTTTAAAAACAAAAACAAAGTAGTTATAAAAACAATCGTGGAGAGACAACAGTTTAACTAGCCAAAGGCCACTTCTGGCCGTCTCCAACTATCTAGCCACACCAACGAAAGGTCAGCTTCTGGCTGACAGCACTCATCTGTCATGTTAGTGCCCTTTCTATTTCGAAGCTGGCCAGGCAGTATCAACCAGATAGGTAAGGAAAATGTCTAAAGGAAGCTCTAAACTAGATCAAGTCGTGATCGATGCAAGGCGTGCTGCTGAAGAGCGTTCACTCAGCTATCGAGAGCAGTCTCTGCGTATCCACCCTTGGATATGCGGGCGCTGTGGTCGCGAGTTCATCCGTGAGAATATTCGAGAGCTTACGGTGCATCATAAAGACCACAACCATGACAATAATCCAGCTGATGGCAGTAACTGGGAGAATCTCTGCCTCTACTGCCATGATAATGAGCATCAGCGTTATGTAAATCATGTACGCGGTCATGAGGGCTCAACAGATACAACAACAAAGACGGCTACTTCAAATCCATTTGCTGATCTAGCAAACCTGCTCAAAAAAAATGGGCAGAAATAGAAAGAGCCAACAAAACAACTGGAGCAGTCTTTCAATCAAGCGTATTCAAGTAATATTTGACTGACCATGGTTTAAGTGGTCAATGACAGCTCAGGATCGACTCCAGCTGTCTAGTCACACAGCCATGAAGACCGTTGGCTGTTTAGAGACTAACGGGGTAGATGAGTGCTTGCGACCCTGAGCAGTCTTTTGAGAAATGGCATGCAGTATGCTGTCGATTGATAATAGCTAGCCGGAGGTTTGGCCAAAAGTCTCCCCTTTTTCTAAATTCTTTGCATTTCTCAGTGAGTTAATTGCTAGGTTGGTTTGATGGACGCCACTTTTGGCAACGGGCTGGCAAACAGTTGCTGCAATACTTGCAATTTTCCAAAGTACATTAAGGAACATGAAGAACCACTGGAAATGGTTATAGGCGGAAGTCCAGATGCATCCAGCCGACTCTATTGGACTGCACTTTTTTCAACCTCAAACCGGCACGTAGGTTGGGCTGAGGAACGAAGCCCAACAACTCACCGCTCACCAAAGCCATTGTCATCTCGCTTGGCACCACCCCAGTCAAAGGGCAATACCCCCCGTTCAATATAACGGGATAGTGTTGAGTAAGGCCATTCAGCTGCTTGCTGTACCAACCCATGTTTAACTGGGTTGTAATGTATATAGTCGATGTGTCTCTCCAAATCCTTATCATCTCGGATCAGGTGCTCCCAATATCGACGTTGCCATATCCCTCGCTCACGTTTTTTTCTTCGGCTTTGCCGAATATTTTCACCACTGTTCTGACGGCGTGAAAACCCAGCCTTTACCAAAGACCACCGCAGAGGATAGCCAGGTAGGGTGCGTACCACGCACCATTCGTGGTAACGGTGTATTGCCAATATCAATTTTGATTGATAATTTGGATGTGGTGCCTTAAATATTTGTTTGATGTGATCGGGAACATGGACATGGTGCGCATTGCACACCCTACGCCTTATTGATCAACCCACAAGAACGACATCAAGCCAGGGTGAACTGAAAATGAAATCTGGAGGATACCAGAGACATAAGGTGACACTCCCGGGTTACACATGGCAGCTTATGGCTGGGAGCACTCATTCGCCACGTTAGGCGTAGGGTGGGTTAGCGATAGCGTAACCCACCATTAAACTTACAGTCTCTGTAAAGTTCGGCCCCTCGTAAATTTTCCTTTACGATTCACAACCTGCCGAGGTGGTGAAATTGGTAGACACGCTAGCTTCAGGTGCTAGTGGGGTAACCCCGTGGAGGTTCAAGTCCTCTCCTCGGCACCATTTATAAAACCACCCTCTAGGCACTACTTGTGCTCTGAGTCAGGACCAGAAATCCAGGTTGAGCTACGTTTGGTCAGGTCTACCAAATACCTCCCCCCAACTTCGCTCTCAATTTCAATTTCATCACGTCCAGGCACCAACTTCATGCTACGAAAATTGCGCCCAATTACATCAACACCTACTCCATCATGATCTGTTATTTTATATACTTTAAGCATCCATAAGCGAGCATCAGTCGATGGGTCAATAGCCACTAGGTATCCTCCTGGCTGATCACCACCATATCTGTAGCTTTGCATATCTTGCTCATACCGGACATTATTATGCAATATCGACTCTACTGTCGGTGGTGGTGGACGACTAGGGCTAGGTGGTGCATTTTTAAACATGACAGGACTCTCCTTTTGATATTCAGGGGTTTCGAGCGTTAAAGGTGGTGGTGAGCAGCCCTCCATCACTACACACAAAAACAGAATGCAGAACCGATGTAATGACCTCATATAATTTTAAGCGCCTTATTCCGCTCATTTTCCTGTAAAGCTTCACCACAATCTGCTGCAAAGAATGCCCAATTATCCGCATTTCGAATGCAATCACTCCCTGGGTAACCTGCATGAGGCCCAATGCCATACCATGCATAGCGAGCTTGCCCATTCAGCACGTCTTCTGTTCCACATACCAAATGCGTCAACTCATGAACAATGATTCGTGTCCAATTGACTGCGCCATTTGCAATATTACCTGGATTATCAACAAAAAAATTACTCTCAATGTAAACAACATCCAGGCCCTCCCCATTTGATGCAAATGTAAAAGCCTCCGAGGCGAGATAATCACGTTCATCTGCATCAGTGGTTCCTCTGAATGGAACCCAGTCGGTAACTATAAAATTACCCCTATTGAGCATCGCAATGACATCTTTAAATCCTTTGTCCAATTTGCCAATGTACTGGTTCAAGGCATCATCAGATAGAGTATCTTCGGCAAACCAACGCCTGACCATGGTGCGAGCACTATCACGGTCTGTACCACCACTTGCGGCATTTGCTAAAACCATGCCTGCCTTTTGGCACCATGCCATCGCCTTTTGTGTTGAACTACCGAGATGACGTCGCTGCTGATCAGTAAAATGTTCATTCTTACTCGCTAAAAACTGCTTAACATCAGTCACTGTTCCCGCATTTGAAGCTAATGTTCGACTCGGCCAATCTTCAAAAGTTTTCGGTAAGTTAACAACCCAGACTCTTTTGCTACCAAATTTATTCTGTAGATAAATATGACGCAGTACTTTTAGACTGGCAGCGCATTTTTTCATATCAGAGTCAATGACCCCAACATCATTATCTGTCCACGCGCCTACAGCCTGAAGAATACCTTTATCCTCGCTGATTGTAGTTTGGCTAGGGCCCTGAGTAATTTTTTTTCGCAATTCATCAAGAGCACTCGCCCTATTTCCATCCAGCCCCGATCCCCCAACAAGTAGCTGGAGTTTTGTTATCTGATCCCGCCAATCTCTTTCGTAAACAGAAATGTCAGACACACCTCTTTTAACTACTTCATATTCAGATTTAAAATTTGCGGGGTGGATACTTAGCTCCTCTTGGTACAATATGTAGTGGTGGAACAATTTTATGATGAATCCAAAATTATTGGGACATTGGTCGCTGGTGTTAGTTACCCTCGATTGTATCGGGAGTTTGTG
>JAKITT010000109.1 GCA_021647945.1 Candidatus Polarisedimenticolaceae bacterium | reverse complement strand
ATAGTCGGATAAAGATGATCAAAGTTCGAAGCAGAGGATTCCGCAATAAAGAGCGGTTTGCCAATGCAATATATTTCCACCTTGGCGGACTGAATCTCTACCCTGAGGGGATAGCTAGATAAAAACTACCCACTCGATCAGGGGAAGAGCCCATACTTATTGTCTATCGCTTGGCTATTATTGGTTGTAGATATAAGCGATGACAATGCCACCAATCCCTTGTTTTTGCATATGCCAAGCTAAATTATTGATCACCTAAAATATTAAATCGCTATGTGCGCCAGCCGTCGCTGGTTTGTGTGGGAAGCCCCACAATAGACTGATAATTGCGCCAAATTATAGCCCTTTAGTTGTCGTTACCTCCTCTCTCTTTGGCTGCAGGAATAGATAGGCCATGAGTGCGCTGAGTACCATGTATGTGATGAATATGCTGCCCGTGCTTTCATGTGCCGCACTTGTCTCATTCCCATGCGTTGCTACCTGGGTCGGTCAAGATGGAGACAGTGGGTCATCATGACCTGTTTGCAGCTTCTCTATCGTCTCTTTGGTTTTTTAGCTCGTTTTGGTTTACGAGGTTGGCTGCTCAATTGAGTCAATGGGACGCTATGAGAAGGCACAAAGCCAATCTCGGTCTCACGTACAAGGGTTTGCCGAATTAGGTTCTCGATGGCAGATAGTAGCTTGACCTCATCGGCACTGACGAGGGAGATTGCCTCCCCCTCTGCGCCTGCACGTCCGGTGCGTCCGATACGATGAATATAATCCTCAGCAACTTTTGGTAGGTCAAAATTGACCACATGGGGGAGTCCAGTGATATCGAGTCCTCGTGCGGCAAGGTCAGTTGCCACCAGAAGACGCACTCGGTTGGTTTTGAAATCATCGAGTGCCTTGATGCGTACTGCTTGGCTTTTATCACCGTGAATAACGCTGGTGCTGATGCCATCTGCTCGAAGTTTTTTGGCCAGCTGATCTGCACCTTTTTTGGTGCGGGTAAATACCAGCGCCTGTTGCCACTTTCTGTTTCTTACCATATGGCTTAGCAGGGCTGTTTTCTTGCTCTTATCAACCTCGTATGCGGTATGAGATACGCGCGTTGCCGCTGAGTTTCTGGGGCTAAGTTCAATTTGTACTGGGTTATTAAAGATACTCTTGGCAAGGAGACGGATCTCATCAGAGAAGGTGGCGGAGAAGAGCAGGTTTTGTCGCTTCTTCGGTAGTAGTTCAATGATCTTTTGAATCTCTTTGATGAAACCCAACTCTAGCATTCGGTCTGCCTCATCCAGTACCAGGCACTCCAGTTGTGTGAATTTCAGTGCATTCTTGTTATAGAGGTCGAGCAGGCGGCCGGGTGTGGCTATGAGCAGGTCTACTCCACTGCGTAGGCTCATCATTTGTGGGTTGATCTTCACGCCACCAAATACAACAGATGATTTGAGCGGTAGCGCCTCTCCATAGGTGGCTACACTTGCTGCTACCTGAATGGCGAGTTCACGGGTGGGCGTCAATATCAAGACACGCACCCGGTTGGCTTTTACTTTGGGGCCGGTGGTGAGATGTTGTAGCAGAGGCAGAGTGAAACTGGCGGTTTTTCCTGTGCCGGTCTGTGCCGTGGCGATGACATCTTTGCCGGAGAGAATGGCGGGGATTGCTTTGGCCTGCACAGGGGTGGGTTTGTTGTAGCCCAGTTGATCGAGGGTTTGGAGTAGGGGCTTTGAGAGCCCAAGAGAGGCGAATGACATGATTTATAGAGGGATTCCCAGCGGTTAATGGTCATCAAACAGATTGCTTATTATAGGGCAGACGTTGCGCTAAGGGGGGGATCTGCTGTTTCAGCGTGGATGGCCTCTCATGGCAATTGCCAATGGGAATAATCCACAGAGAGCACAGAGAGCACAGAGGAAACAGAGAACCAATATGGTTAATGCTCTCTTTTCTCTGTGCTCTCTGTGGTTATATCTGTTTTCAGTCCGTGAGTGGCTATATTTTTCTAAGTACAATATGGGCTCTCCACATTATTTTCTCAGAACAACAAAGACTGCAAATTGGTCGCTGGTGTGGGTGAGACTACTGTCCATATGGGTGATCGTTCCAACGGTGGGAGATATCTCGGTCAAGTTCATTGGTAGCTCTACGCTGCTATGTGCGTGTGAATATTGAGCCGTTATTATGGGTGTGCCGTAATAGTTTTGTGCATCTCTAATCTCAAACATCTCACCCTCATCCAGGCCAAGTGTTGAGATATCAACCGTGACATTGGCCAGCCCTTGCCAGTTGTAGATAATGATATGGCCTCTGCCCCGCTCATAAACATTAGGGCGTACCACGATGGTGTTGTCCGCTGGGTAACTCTGCGTCCATGTGCTGTTGCTATCAAAGGGGGAGCGTGCCGATTGCCACTGCTCAAGCGAGCGAAATGCATCGTAGGTGGTGCGGTCGCTGTAATTATTGATCAGATTATCTGCACTTAGGTTAACCCCGCGACCACCATAATAGTGGTTGTTATCCCAATAAATATTCTCTTGGGTAGTGGTGGGGTAGTAGGTGAAAAGACGGGGCGTTTCATAAGAGTTAATGTCATCTACATATTTTGTGATAATGGTGTTGTCGCTAAATATATAATGATCTATTTGTGCCGATGTTATTGCGCCGGCGGGGTTATAGCCTGCGACAAAATAGTTGCCACTGATCTCGATATTATTGTTAATTTGATCGGCAGATGAGTAACCCACAACCACGGCATGCCCGCCCTCAGCGCTCTCTTGAAAAGTGTAGTTATTAATTAGCTTCAACCCTTGAATAGGGTTATTGACGCCCTGAATATGAAAAGGCGACTGGGCATTCTTAAAGGAGATATTTCCCTCTATATGGAAGCCATTAACAAAGCTATTTTCGGTGTAGGGTTTGATGCCATTGGTAAAATTCCTAAAGCTAATCACATCTTTGATGGTGCGTGTGCCTAGCTCATTTTGTGTGTAGATGGCAGAGCCTCGAATAACGGGGCTAAAGTCATAGATGCCTGTACCCCATATCAGTGACCCATATATCTCACCGTCACCCACCCCCTTCCAACTGCCAATTCCAGGGTGGCCGTTATCATAGATGATGTTGTTGATGATTCTGTGCCCCTCAGTGGTTAAATAGAATGCAGAGGGTCTTCTGTATCCTGTGTCGGGGACGCTTCGTTCTGGTCTTTCAATGTGTGGCTCAAAACCCCAAAACCAGTTCCAAGAGGCGCTGAGTACCGCATCATTAATATGTATATCTACAGGGCCATCACCGTAGGCTCTAATGATGATTGGTCTCTCTCTTGTTCCTTTGAGATAGGTTTTATAAACCAGGGTCTCTTCGGCATTGTCATAGTTGCCTCCATGCACCCAAATAATATCACCGGGCAGAATAGCGGCCGAACTGAACATGGTGGTGGCATCCCAGGGGGCATCAATGCTGCCATCGCCTGCTGCGCTACCTGTCGGGCTGACATGAAACTCGTTGGCATCTTTAAAGCTATCAGCATAGGAGACAACGGGCACCACTTGTGAAGTGATGGCGTTGTTGCAGCTATCAAATGCAATGGCTTGGAGAGTGTGGTCACCATTGGGGAGGCGTGTGGTATCAAAGTTAACGCTGAATGGCGTGCTGTTGGAGGAGCCTAATAGAGTGCTTTTGTTATCTGCCCAGTACTCAACACGGTCAATAGTGATATTTAAACTCTCTCCAGTGAAGACCACTAGCTTACGTGTTTGAAATAGAACCGCTCCATTGGTGGGGGCTGTTAATACAAATTCACCGACGGCGTTTAAACTGCTGCATTCAGCAATGGGGCCGGGTGTCTCATCACGGCTACTGCCGCCGCCACAACCGCCGATAAGTGTTGTGATAGAGATGAAGAGCGCTATTTTCAGTTTTTGTTGTAAATTCATATGACTGCCGAAATAAGTGGTCATTAATCCAATATGTATTTTTAATAAAGATCCCCGTCGCAAGTGGATGGGGTATTCCATTTGTAAGTTCCTCTTCAGGCGAACGTATGCGGCTGAAGCCGCACCCACAGAAATATTCCGCAGTCTCTATTTATTGTGGCAGCTGTTTTATTTGGGATGATTCAGCTTTGTAATAGCGCCTCTGCAGCCGCCAGCTGTTTTGAGGCTAAACTCAATATTTTGAGGCTTTTCATTGGTGTGAGATCTCCCAGCTGGAGTTTACTGAAGGCGTGTACCTGATCAATCATCGGTAACATGGACATTCTTGGTGTGCCGATGAAACTATGCAGTTGAGCAATAATGACGAGATCAACATAGTCAGGTGTATTGGTTGGATTGCGCTGCCAATCTTCGGCCTCCACCGCCACCCGCACCAACTCATCATTAAACCCCCAACTGCTTAGAACCATGCCCCCCACAGTTCCACGTAGATCTGACATTACGAGTTCGAGCAGATGTTTATCATTGGCTGCACCGGGGAATTTTTCTGCATATGAGAGAATAACCAGCTCGCCGATGTCATGCAGTAGTCCAGATAGCATCGCCTCTTCTGGATTGAACTGTTTTGTCAATTTGGCCAATACATAACAGATGGCCGCGACCTGTCTGCTATGGTTCCACAATGCATGCATGTGTGCCTGAACGATAGGGGATCGGCTGCTGAACAGCTCACGGAGCGCAAAAGAGAGCACCAGTCGATGCGTTGTCTGGGCGCCAAGGCGCACCACTGCTGCAGTGCAGTTCTCGGCGGGATTGTGGCTGGCATAGAGTGCGCTGTTAGCGACCCGGATGATCTTTGCGGTCATGGCGACATCGGTTTGAATAATCTTGGCAATATGCTTCCCGTCGGTCACCTCATCATTGAGCGCCTTACCTATACGGACGGCCACGTCAGGTAGACTCGGCAGGCAGAGGCATTTGTTTTCAAGGTCTTCCAGCAGGCACTGTTTCAGCTCTGATTCAGTCTCTTCAATACTAAATTCAGAAAAGAGTCCCCTAAAGCCCAGGAATTCAGACTCACTCTGGTGGCTCAGTTCATGTAACAGTTGATTGTCAACCTGAATGAACTCAACGGCTGTGGTGGCCGTTACATCGTAAAGACGAGGTATGAGTTGCGCAATTGGTCGCTTGGCAGACTCATCACTGTAGGAGATTATTTTGCGATTTCCATCTTCCGCCTGGAGTTCAATTTTTCCCGATATGAGGAAATAGCTGAGACTCTCCTGTGAACCTCGCTCAATCACCCGCATGCCAGGTGGTGCCGTCATAATGGGGAGCGACTTAGCTAATAAGGCGCGTTGATCAGCGGTTAGCTCATCAAAAGCAAAAAAATGCTGTAGCGTCTCTACTGATGGGTGTTGCATTATCTTCAACTCCTAGCGGGGAGGGGAGGTAACAGATGGCTCTATCTATTACCGTTTTAAGGCCTTCCAAAATATTTATCGATGTAGGGCATCAGCCATTGCGCCCCACGTTTATTGTTAATTTAATCAAATATAAAATGTAGCCCAATTCCGGTATCAGTGTGCCGTATCACACGAGCCTGGTTGATAGGTGCTTCACTATCATCACCCAATGCACCTTTTACCTGCACATCAATAAGGGAGCCGATAGGTGGTAGAGGAGCATCTACAGAGAGGAAAAGGCCGGTATTGCTGACATCATGAGATTTCACTGTGCGGCGTATACCATTGCTGTCGGTTATTTGTATATTGATGCAAATATCAGTGCGTGGGGTTTTACGCTGTTCACTCATAATTTATCTAAGATCCATATATCAAAATCAGTTAAGGGATTCTGGATAAGTCAGTCTAAAACAATCATGACTTATTTATAGTTTTTTTAGTTTGATGAAGCTCTATTTATCGCCCGTTGGGTTTTTGTCAGCGCTAATTTAGCTGTCTGTCATCGCATTAATTTGGAAGATATAGGGTTCCTCATTTTTGCTGGCCTCTTTGACCTGTTTGATGGTCTCACTTAGTTTTTCTGCCTGTTTATCCTTTGCCATAGCCGCTATATAGGCAGCCACCACTTCGTTTCTCTCCCCCTGCCTCGCTTCTTCAATCGTACTGTCTTTGCCAATGGCATCACCTAAAACTCGGTCGGGCTCATCATTATCCTGTTCTAGTTTTCGGAACTCCTTCTTTGTCTCAATCAGCGCTTTGACGGCATTTACTTGTGCGCTTTGCAGTTGGAAGTCCTGGCTTTTTAGTTGCATTCGCCCGCCAAAATAGAAGCTGATAATAACGCTCAACAGCGCCCAGTAGCCGCCAGGTATTGAGCCCATCGCCAAGGAGATCTCAGTGAAACGCTGTGGACTGAAATAGGCGATAACAAAAATGGAGATGATGATGGTGACAATGACAGGCCGAACCAGCCGGTTAAAACCATCTGCAATGGCATCTATCCAGGTGCGGTTTGTGCGTTGATTGAATTCAGCCTGATAGGCGTTGAGTAGTGCTTTCTGTTCGTCGGCTGAGCGTTGTGCGGCCTTTTCAGAGTTTTCTGAGAAAACGCCGGCAACGGTCTCTACTGCTTTTGCACCTGTCTCAATGATAGTGGAGATGGGGTCAATTTTTATGCTCATGATGGGTGACTCCTAAGCGATATCTGGCAGAAAGCTGTTGGCCCGATTGAGCCAGCCTTTGAGGAATACTTGCTGTGAAGAGGTGTGTTCAACGATTTTTAGGTAGAACATGCGACGCTCTTCAACCAATGCGGTCAGCATCCAATCCCCCATTGCCGCAAGGCAGGTGTCGGCATTTGCCTTGGTCTTTGGCCCCATCAAACCATCCGCAGTGAGTGGGCCAAAGCCCGCCTCACTACAGACATTCTGAATAAACTTAATAGCTCTGCGTGGGCCATGATTGACCGCACAGTCAAAGGCAAAAGGTTGAATAGCGGCCGGTAATTTGTCGATCCGGGGGGTGCGATAGTAACGCAGCTCGTATATATCTCTTGCCGTCTGAATATCGAGTGTTTTGACTTCGTCTGTGGTTACAACGCGCTCAAGATAACGCGACAGTGTTGATTGGGTGATGCCGTAGTTGGTTGGGCCGCCCTTGTCTGCGGGGTGGTTAACATATCCCCCCTCCTTTGCCAGCACTTCATCAATCAGCTGATTGACATCAATAGTCATATAAACCTCCTCATATAAGACCTTGGCCCTATTTAACTTCCGTGCGGGGCCTCTCTAATAATTATGCTTGATAGATCAGTATCAACCGAGGTTAGGCCTATAAAATGTTGTTGTCTATGTTTTCAAGAAAACAGTGTGAGCAGAATAGAGTTGGCAGTAGCTGTTGTAATAAACGCATCTATAGTGCCCCTTAAGGAACCTCTGAATGAGTCATGATTGTTTTAGACTGACTAAAACCGCCCCGATTTGCTCCGAAGATCGCTGCAATAGAACAACTATTACAGCTCACTTCGAAACAAATCGGAACAGTTTTATTTCAGCCTAAATTTTAGCTGAGCTTTAGCGAATCTTATGCTTTAGTGCAACCAGACTTAATCAGATGGAATGGACACCGCCCTCCTTAATCGGCATCAAAGTGCCATAGTTGGAGTGTTAACTATCAACTAAACAAGCGGGCAGCATCCATGAATAAGATTAGCGTGATTGGCTTGGATTTGGCAAAAAATGTTTTTCAGGTACACGGCATTGATGAGGATGGGGATATCGTAGTACGTAAACAGCTTACCCGTTCTCAAATGCAGCGCTTCTTCGTGCGCCTGAAGCCCTGCTTAATTGGCATGGAGGCCTGTGGTGGTGCCCATTACTGGTTTAGAACGTTAACCGAACTAGGGCATACGGTGCGGATGATGGCCCCTGCGTTTGTCAAACCCTACCTAAAGTCGAACAAGAATGACCGTAATGATGCGGAAGCGATCTGTGAGGCAGTTCAACGCCCAAGTATGCGCTTTGTCGCTGCCAAGACACCCGAGCAGCAGGCGGTTCTACATCTGCACCATGGCCGGCAGTTGTTGGTACGCCAACGCGTCGCACTCAGCAATCATATGCGAAGTGTTTTGTTGGAGTATGGCATTGCACTCCCACAGGGGTTAAGGTGATTTCACATCGCTTGCCTGAGTTATTGGAGGATGCTGGAAATAGTCTACCGATGCTGACACGTCATCTATTGGCAACCCTGAAGGAAGAGCATGGTGGTTTAATGGGGCAAATCAAGCATCTTGAGGCGCAGCTAAAGGCTTGGCATAGCCAGAATGTGCTCAGTCAACGTTTAGAGAGTCAGGCTGGCATCGGCCTACTAACCGCCACGGCACTAGTAGCTGCGGTGGGTGATGGTCGGGACTTCAAAAATGGCCGTCAGTTAGCGGCTTATCTGGGACTGGTGCCCCGTGGGCAGCAGATATTCTTGTTTCAGGATAGATGTCATCGGGATATATGGCGTTGATGTGGCTCCAAATTAACCGGCACCCCCTTTAAGCGTTTATGCCTACCGGCAATATAGCAAGCTAATCGATTTTTTTGATATAGGGAAATAGTTGGCATTTGGATGGGGAATGGCCATGAGTGTCGCAGTTATTTTATATCTATGCCAAGCCTATGTTCTGTGTCCCCCACCAATATTAGATAAATCACTATTCTGTTCAACTATTCCTCATCTAGCCTCCTGTCACCGGGTAGTCTCCCTTGGGGTCTAAGGGTACTGACTATTTATATTCTTAGTTTCCGTCCTATTCGGGTGGGAACAATTGTGGATAATAAAGAGACTTGAATTTTTATTGGATGCTCTTCTCATGATGTATATGGTGCGTTGGATATGAAAAAAATATTAGTTGCAGTGCTCCTGTCTGTAGGGCTGATAGGTGGGATGAATGCATATGCCGCTGGTGATGCAGCTGCAGGCGAGGCGAGGTATGCCGCCTGTATTGGCTGTCATGGTCCTGGTGGAAACAGTCTCAATCCAATGTGGCCAAAATTGGCGGGCCAGAACCCGCTATATATAAGGCTTCAGTTGGAGGCATTTAAAACGGGTAAACGCAAAGACCCCATTATGGCTCCCATGGCGCTGGCTGTCGATGAGAAGGCTATCCTCGATCTGGCTGCCTATTTTGCCAGTGTAAAGCGCTCTGCTGGAGTCTCTAACCCTGAACAGGTTAAAAAAGGTGAGCTGATCTATATAAACGGCTTTCCTCAGCGAGGTGTTCTCGCATGTGGTGCGTGTCATGGGGCGGATGGCTATGGCAACCCCGGTGCAGGATTTCCCAACATAGCCAGTCAGCAAGCCCTCTACCTAGTAAAGATGTTGAAGGATTATCGTGCAAAAACCCGAACAACCGACCCAGGTGAGGTGATGCAAAATGTTGCGGCCAATTTGACCGATGCCGAAATTGATCAGCTGGCTCAATATGCACAGAGCTTAGCGCCTTAACATCTTACTCTTACCCGCTTATCTGGCGGCCATCCTAACCGTAGTAATCAAGGTTTGTGATGGCCGCGCCATTTAGAGTGATTGTGCTAGTAGGTTAATCAGTTTGTTACAACCGCCGCCTCTAATAAATTCAGCGTGATCCTCCATCGTCTTAAAAGAGCGTCCCGATATTTTCTGGCACAGAATTTCATGGTTTGTTGCCACATAAAATCTCTCCAATATAGAGGCAGCATTGGAGTTGAAGATGGCCGTTTTCGTATGTTCTTCACACCAGGGTAGTGTATTCAGCCATATTGCAGCAGCCAGTGCGCCACACGCGTTACCGCTCAACCCAAGCCCGCCGGCAAAGCCAGCAACCATGACTCTCTCCTCACCACTTGCCCCCATCCTTTTAGCTACCTCAGTGGCGCAGCTTACCGTCTGTTGAGGTTGTTTAACGGGGTCAAATGAGAGGCTGTTATCGGCCGATTGGATCGCCTCTGGTGCCCATGCCTCTGCCAGATTAAAGCAGGTTATGAATCGCCCCAAGAGCATATACTTTGCCGTGCTGAGCGCGCTCGAAAAATCACATTGGGTGATATCCCGGCAGATGAGGCTCTCCGCCCTATTTGTGAATGAGTCCATAAGGTCTTGAATGGCCATAATGGAGAGAGCAGTGGCTTGGTCTTGGTCACTGTTACGACGAAAAGACTCCGCCCCACCGCCAATGCTGCTCCCCAAAGCATTCCGCATTGATGCCCTTTTTGCATCAAACCGCCACACAGTGGATCTGAGGCACGCTCTGCCCTCTCATTTGGATGGCCAAAGTGGTGATTTAAAATATGGGAGAAGAGCTGTGAGCAGGTGCCTAATTTTACAAACAGCCTTTTGGTATCTTGTTGGGCCGTTTTGGAATCATTCATCTAGGGAGTCTCTGATCAAATCATGATTACTTTATTCGGCCTAAAGCAATCATGACTTGTTTAGAGTCTCCTTGACCCATGCGATTGCAGCGGGTAGTGAGTTAAAATCACTGATTTGAATATCATCTGGGAACATATCTTCTAAATAAGCTGTTCTTTTTCTCTGATCCTTATAGGTAACAGTGGCAAAGATTTTAACATTGTTCGTGTTTTGTATAGCATGGGCAATAATCAGTGGATCAAAAGAGTAGCTATTTATACGATCAGAAATCCAACCGCAAGTGTCTGAAAAATTATCATTAATCAAATTCACTATGAATGTTGCCTCAGGGTCTAACTCAACATGAATACCACCATGATAACGAGCAACGACATAATGGGTGTGTATTTCATAAATGCCATTAGTTGATTCAATAATTTTCGTAACTACTCAGCGAAAAAAGTGCTTGACAGTGTTTTTCGTTATTTTTCCCGATGGTGCAGGCATTCGTTTGGTCTCCCCAATTCGGCGTGCTGCATCACTCTAGCGACTTATGGCTGCGCC
>JAKITT010000108.1 GCA_021647945.1 Candidatus Polarisedimenticolaceae bacterium | reverse complement strand
CATAAAGAGCGCGTAGGAGTTTTGATTCACAGGGGAATTTCTGAAGGAGCGTCGTATCAATGATTACGGACGACTGAAGAAATATTTCCTGTGGAATCAATAGACAAGCGAGATTATGCATAATTTATGAAGTGTCCGGCTAGCTGAGTAGTCACCTACTGAAACTACCTCAGCAGCCGACCAATATCGACATAGAAGGCGATCACCATCAAGCTCAACAACAGCACGATACCGACCTTCTGCCCTTGCAACATCACCTGCTCAGAGACGGGGCTCCCTTTTATCGCTTCAATAAGAAAGAAAAAGAGATGACCACCATCAAGAATAGGGATCGGGAAGAGATTCAATACAGCCAGGCTAATACTAATAATTGCCAGGAATTTCAAGAAGTAGATCGGGCCATAGCTTGCTGAGTTACCCGCTGCTTTAGCAATCGATATAGGACCTGATAGGTTCTCTACAGAGGCCTGTCCCGTCAGCATGCGCCCCATCATCTTGACCATCAGCCAAGAGAGATCAACGATCTTTTCTGCTGACTCTTTGGCCGCCTCAAGAGGGCCGTAGTGGACGACCCTTGTGTAATCATCATATAGCCCTTCAGGCATATCGACAGAGGCACCTATTCGGCCAATTTCTTTATCACCCTGCTGGCGACTACTTGTGACTATGGAGATATCTAGAACACTGCCTGCTCGTTCAACTTCAAGCACTAGCTTTTGATCAGGACGCTTTTGAATATAGGCGACCCACTCCCCCCAACTATCAAGCCTCTTACCATCCACTGATAGCACACGGTCCCCCGCTTTTAGACCTGCCCGGTCAGCCGCCTCACCCCCCAGCACTTCACCAATAACAGCCGGTAGAACAGGGCGTTTTGGTGAGATACCCAACAGGGTAAAGATATCTTTTTCGCCGCTCAGCTCACTCAATACGCCTTGTGGCAACTGGTAAACCTCTTCATAGCCATCGGCATCTTTCACCAGAACCCGCAACGCACCATCACGAAGAGACTCGGCAAGAAAGGCATCAAGCGCCTTCTCCCATGTTGGTGTCGCCCTGCCCGAGACAAAGAGCAACTCATCATCAACTTTAAAGCCAGCTTCAGCAGCAACAGAGGCGGGTTCTACCGTACCAACCAATGGACGCAGACCGCTCTCACCGGAGATGAAAATAGCCCAATAGGCAAAAAATGCGAATATAAAATTGAAGAGTGGCCCCGCCACAACAATGGCACTTCGAACCAGCACAGTTTGTCGATTAAAGGCGCGATGAACCTCTGCCGCCGCCACTTCATCCACACGCTCATCAAGCATCTTGACGTAACCACCGAGAGGAATGGCGGCAACGACAAATTCAGTGCCATCGGTTTTTCCGATGTATTTCAACAGGGGTTTGCCAAAACCAATCGAGAAACGCAGCACTTTAACACCCAGTTTTCTAGCCACCCAGAAGTGGCCGAACTCATGCACGGTGATCAGAATGCCAAGCGCAACAATAAAAGAGGCGGTGGTAAATAGAAAGGAGCTTATCATATGTGGGTCAGACCAAGGCCGAGAGCTTTTGTTCCGCTACTTTACGCGCCTCGGTATCACACGTCATCAACTGTTCCAGACTCTCGGCAGGCTGGAGGGGAATAGCACTTAATGTTGCCTCAACCAGTTGTGGAATCGCGGTAAATTTAAGTGAACCATTGAGAAAGGCATCCACGGCGATCTCATTGGCGGCATTGAGGACGGCAGGTGCGGTACCACCCGCAGTGATCGCCTCATAGGCAAGACGCAGGCAGGGGAAACGCTGCATATCGGGTGGCTGAAAATCGAGCCGACCAATCTCAAACAGGTTTAAGGCATCAACACCCGACTCAATTCGCTGTGGCCACGCCAGTGCGTGGGCAATCGGTGTACGCATATCGGGGTTGCCCATCTGAGCCAGCACAGAGCCATCAACATACTCAACCATTGAGTGAATGATGCTCTGCGGATGTAGAACCACCTGGATTTTATCTGCTGTGGTGTGGAATAACCAGCACGCCTCAATCAGCTCCAACCCTTTATTCATCATTGTGGCGGAGTCGACCGAGATTTTTCGCCCCATGCTCCAATTTGGGTGGTCACACGCCTCATCAGGCGTCACTCTCTTAAGCTGCTCTTTAGGGCGATCCCTAAAAGGGCCGCCGGATGCGGTCAACAGAATACGGCGCACTCCAATCGGCTCAAGACCACGCTTAAAATCTCTGGGCATGCACTGAAAAATGGCGTTGTGCTCGCTATCAATCGGCAAGATCTCAGCACCACTTCGCGCCACCTCCTCCATGAAGAGGTGGCCGGAGACCACCAGCGCCTCTTTATTGGCCAGCAGTAGACGTTTGCCCGCCCTCACCGCAGACAATGCAGGTCGCAGGCCTGCGGCACCCACAATGGCCGCCATCACATAGTCGGCCTCCGGCAGTGCGGCAACATGTTCCAGCCCATCAAGATCGGCCAGCACCTCTATCTCCGGTGCCTCACCCTTCAACTCTGCAGCCAGTTGGACTGCTGCGGTAGGATCACTCATCACCGCAAAACGAGGGCGATATTGCAGGCACTGTTGACGAAGTTTCTCAACAGAGCGGTTGGCGGTCAGCGCCAGCACCTTATAAGCGTCGGGGTGGCGTTGAATTACATCCAGCGTGCTGACGCCAATAGAGCCGGTAGATCCAAGCACAGTGATCTGTTTCATTCAGACAATCCCAAGCAGCATCAAGCCCAATAAAAATACCGGTGAGGCCGACAGCATGCTATCAATACGATCTAATGCACCACCATGTCCGGGCAGAATGGCACCGGTATCTTTTAAGCCGCGTTGGCGCTTGAGATAACTGATAAAGAGATCGCCCACCACGGAGATAGATGAGGTCATCAAGGCGAGCAGCAGAACGAATAGAAAATTGACACCTGTTGCACCGAGATACCAAGCTAAGCAGAGTCCAATCAGCAGTGAACCACTCAATGCCCCAGCCACACCTTCACGTGTTTTTCCTGGACTAACGACGGGGATCAACTTCACCCGGCCCCAGCGTTTACCGGCAAAATAGGCAAAGCTATCCGCCCCCCATATCAACAGCATCAAAAAGATAACCAATATGGGCCCACGCTCTGATGAACTATGGATCAGAATCAGAGAACCCCAGGTGGTGGAGAGTATCAGGAGACCCAATGTCGCCTGTAGCGGCCCTGCCCCATTCAATCGCGGAATCTCAGCAAGTCTGAAGAGGCGATAGGTGATCAGCAGCCAGCCAATGACAACGCTAAACAATAGTGCAGTGACCTGCAATGAAGCACTTAACCATGGGTAGATCAGGAAAATAACCGTCAGCGTGAGTACGATGTAACCCCCCTGCGCCACAGGGGTGCTGAAACCTGAGAGGCGTGACCACTCAAATGCCGCAATTCCAAGGATGAGAGATAGGAGTAGTGCGAGAGCACTGCTTGGCAAAAACAGAATGGCGCTGATGGCACAAGGGGCTAGAATCAGTGCCGTAATGATGCGCTGCCTCAACATGATGGAGGGGCAGCCTCGCGTGCATCGGCCTGTTCGCCCGTCAAACCAAATCGGCGTTGTCGGTTAGCAAAGGCCTCAAGTGCCTGATCAAAGGCGACCTCTCTAAAATCGGGCCATAATACATCGCTAAAGTAGAACTCCGTGTAGGCAGATTGCCACAACATGAAATTACTGATGCGCTGCTCACCACCGGTACGGATAAAGAGATCTGGATCAGGCAGGTCAGAGAAGGAGAGCTGTGATGAGAGCATCTCCTCAGTGATTGATTCAGGATCAAGCGTTCCACTGGCCACCTGTTTAGCCAGCGCCTTAGTCGCCTGAGTGATATCCCAACGACCACCATAGTTGGCGGCAACCTGAAGCACCATACCACTGTTGCCTGCTGTTATATTTTCTACCTTTTCAATGCGTTGCTGGAGCTTTTTAGAGAGTGCAGCACGATTACCTATGATGCTTAAACGAACATTATTTCGGTGCATTTTTTTTGCTTCACGCTGCAACGCCCGCATGAAGAGATCCATAATCAGGCTCACCTCAGTCGGAGGGCGGTTCCAATTTTCGCTACTAAAGGCAAATAGCGTCAGAACCTTGATATCACGAGCGATGGCCACTTCAACAATCTCGCGCACCGACTCAACACCGGCCGGATGGCCCGCATGACGAGGTAGTTTACGACGTTGTGCCCAGCGACCATTGCCATCCATGACGATAGCAACATGGCGAGGGGAGGCTCTGAGAGTAGAGGCGGTAGTGGAGAGAGGTTCTTTTGAGTCCATTTTTTCGGTCATTTAAGGTGAGAATCTACTCAATATTTAACAAAAATGAGCGAAAAATTGACCACATTTTTTTCGCAGTAGGCAAGCATGGAGGCAGGAGTTTGAGCAATAGAGGAGAACGTTGCCAAGGTTTTCACCCAATGAGCCTCCGCGAAGCGACGGTAATGCTATAAATAGCTATACAAGGCAAATGCTCATGACCACAAGAGGCTCATCATATGGCCATTAAATCGACCTCTTTTGTCTCCAGAACTTCATCAATCTCTTTAACATGTTGATCCGTCAGTTTCTGGATAATCTCTTGCCCACGTCGCTCATCATCTTCAGAGATTAGCTTCTCTTTGACTAGATTTTTCAGATCCTGGTTGGCATCACGACGAATATTACGGATCGCGACACGCGCCCCTTCGGCTTCAGAACGAACCACGCGGATAAGATCTTTACGGCGCTCTTCGGTCAGTGGCGGCAGCGGGATACGAATCACATTGCCACGACTACTTGGATTGAGGCCAAGATCAGAACTCATGATTGCCTTCTCAATCGCAGAAACCATGGTCTGTTCCCAAGGGGTGACGGCGAGTGTTCTAGCATCCTCTACACTCACATTACCCACCTGTGACAATGGCACATTTGAGCCGTAGTAGCTGACCTGAATATGATCCAACAGGCTGGGGTGAGCACGGCCCGTTCTAACCTTGACTAATTCATTGCTAAGAGCAGTGACACTCTTACCCATGCGTTGCATGGCATCTTTTTTAATATCGTCAATCATTTCAACTTTCACTCTCAACCAGGGAACCAATATCTTCGCCCTGCATAAGACGCATAAGCGCTCCTGGTTCATTGATATTCATAATGCGCAGAGGCATATTGTTATCGCGACATAGTACGATCGCCGTAGTATCCATCACCTGAAGTTTCTCAGTGATCACCCTATCGTATGTCAGACGTGAATAAAATGCAGCATCGGGCTCTTTAACAGGATCGGCGGAGTAGACACCGTCAACCTTGGTCGCTTTGATTAACAGATCCGCCTCAATCTCAATGGCCCGCAGACTTGCCGCTGAATCGGTGGTGAAATAGGGGTTGCCTGTGCCTGCGGCCAGAATGACAACCTCACCGGCATCTAAGCTAGCACGCACATCTCTGACACTGAAGTCATCGCAGGCATCCGGCATACTCAACGCAGATACAGGACGTGCCGCGACACCCCGCTTGATCAATGCATCTTTCATCGCCAATGCATTCATCACCGTCGCCAGCATGCCCATATGATCCCCCGTGACACGATCCAGACCACCTTGTGCCAAACCTGCGCCACGAAATATATTTCCACCGCCAATAACGAGACCAATCTGTAACCCCGCATCAACCAGCGCTTTGATCTCATCCGCCATACGGCCGATGGTTGCAGGGTCAATGCCGAATGTTCCCGACCCCATCAAGGCTTCACCGCTCAACTTGAGCAGAACACGTTTATAGATCAATTTAGACATAGGGTCGCCATTCTATCTTAGTTATTAACATTGCGGAGGTGGGTGTCAGGTTTTTTACCACAAAGCGCTATAGCCTTGCTTATTCAGAGGTTCCCTAGAAAGCTCAGATCAAAAAAAAGGGCACATTACGTGCCCTTTTCTCGGCTTCTTTAGCTGCCCCGTACTTGGGCCATCACCTCTTCAGCAAAGTTATCTTCTTTCTTCTCGATTCCTTCACCTACTTCATACCGTTTGAATGAGATCACTTTGGCACCCGCCTTAGCGAGCAGTTCCTCAACGGTGGTGTCTGGGTCCTTGATGAACGATTGACCAACCAGAGTCACCTCGGCCAGATATTTGCGGATACGACCATCGACGATCTTCTCGACAATATTTTCAGGCTTGCCACTCTCCAGCGCTTGAGCAGTGAAGATCTCGCGCTCTTTTGCCAGAAGGTCAGCAGGCACATCATCCGCAGAGACACAGACAGGGTTGGTCGCTGCGATGTGCATAGCGATATCTCGGCCCAGCTCTTCGTCACCACCTTCGATCTCTACAATAGCACCGATGCGAACACCATGACGGTAGCTATAGACCGCACCATTGGCACTCTGGATGCGGATAAAGCGACGAACATTCATGTTCTCACCAATCTTAGAGATAAGTGCTTCACGCGTCTGTTTAATAGTTGTCTCTTCACCATCGTGCAGTGGCTGATCCATCAGTGCAGCAACATCTTCCACATCACCCTGTAGTACACGTTGTGCAACGGCGCTAACAAAAGAGGCAAAATTATTCTCTTTTGCAGCGAAGTCAGTCTCACAGTTCACTTCAACCATCACGGCCAGGCCATCGCTATGAGCGATCTCAACAATGCCGTCTGCTGCGGTACGACTCGCTTTCTTAGCTGCTTTCGCCTGACCCGATTTACGCATCATCTCGATCGCAGCTTCAATATCACCATTGGTCTCAACGAGTGCTTTTTTGCACTCCATCATGCCTGAGCTGGTGCGCTCACGCAGCTCCTTAACCATAGAGGCTGTAATTGCCATCTCTCTCTACCTCAGAATTTTTTACAAAAACCGCCTGACCAAAGTTACCCTCAGTCAGGCGTACAGAATAGGGAAGCTCCCCCTATTCAGCGGTCTCTACATACTCATCATCCTGCTTACCACCAAGATGAGCAGCACTGGTCTTGCCCTCTAGGATGGCAGCAGATGCACCTTGTACGTATAGCTGAATGGCGCGGATAGCATCATCATTACCAGGAATGACGTAATCAACACCATCAGGATTGTTGTTGGTATCAACCACACCAATCACTGGAATGCCCAGTTTCTTGGCCTCTTTGATAGCAATATCTTCATGACCGACATCAATGATGTAGAGTGCGTCAGGAACGCCGCCCATATTTTTGATACCACCCAGGCTGCGGTCCAGCTTGGTCATTTCGCGTTTCAGGCCGAGAGCCTCTTTTTTGTTGAAACGAGTTTCAACGCTGCCATCTTCAAACATCGCTTCAAGATCTTTCAGGCGCTTGATTGACTGTTTGATGGTCTTAAAGTTGGTCAGCATGCCACCCAACCAGCGATGGTTGACGTATGGCATACCACAACGCTCAGCCTCTTCACGAATCACATTACTTGCAGCACGCTTGGTGCCTACAAACAGAATGCGACCGCCATTAGCAGCAAGGCTGCCGATGTAGTTCATTGCATCGTTAAAGAGAGGAAGGGTCTGCTCAAGATTGATGATGTGAATCTTGTTGCGTTGACCAAAGATGTAGGCGCCCATTTTAGGGCTCCAGTAGCGGGTCTGATGACCAAAGTGCACGCCTGCTTCAAGCATTTGGCGCATTGATACTGCACTCATGTTAAATTCTCCAAAATGTATGGGTTAAACCTCCACAGCACCCCATAAAACGACCTAGGTTTCCCAAGGCACCCCGCTTTACGTGTCGGTGTGTGTGTGTATTTCCGCACAATGCGGGTTAGCCTTGAACCGATTGCGATTCAAGGGCGCGTTTTATACCATACAACACGCTTTGCGACAAATATTAGCAATACTTACCGATGTAGGTATTCACCCATACAACATGTAGATAATTAACGAGAAAAGAGATAATGGGCGTTATTATAAAATCCGCTGATGAAATTGAAAAAATGCGTATTGCCGGACGGCTGGCAGCAGAGGTCCTGGAGATGATCGAACCACACGTAGTGGTAGGTGTGACTACCGATGAACTAAACACCCTCTGCCATGACTATATTGTCAATGTGCAGAAGGCAATCCCTGCCCCGCTCAACTACCGTGGTTTTCCTAAATCGATCTGCACCTCTATAAATCACCAGGTGTGCCACGGTATTCCTGGCGGCAAACGGCTGAAAAATGGCGACATCATCAATGTTGATATTACCGTGATCAAAGATGGTTTTCACGGTGATACCAGCATGATGCTCACCGCTGGCACGCCCTCCATTCTTGCCAAACGCCTGATGGATACATGCCATCATGCACTCTGGGCTGGCATGGAAAAGGTTCGCCCGGGTGCCCATCTTGGTGACATTGGTCACACCATTCAAAAACTGGCTGAATCGGCCAACTACACCATCGTAAGAGAGTATTGCGGTCATGGTATTGGCCGAGAGTTTCACGAAGACCCGCAGGTGCTGCACTATGGCGAACAAGGCACCGGCATCGAACTACGCCCCGGCATGTGCTTTACCATCGAACCGATGATTAATGCCGGCAAGCGCGGCGTAAAATCGATGCGTGATGGCTGGACGGTCGTGACTAAAGATCGCAGCCTGTCAGCCCAATGGGAGCACACCCTTCTGGTCACCAATGACGGTTACGACGTGCTCACCCTACGCAGTAACGAAACACCCCTTATTTAAAATAGGCCACCCCCTTGCCAACCATTGAGCATATTTTTGACAACGCTGCTTTCAGTAAAGAACTGCACAGCTGTCAGCAACCGATCCCCCTCTTCCGCAATGCGCTTAACGACACCTCTGAAAAGATCGCAGAGTTATTTGAGCAGGGATGTCCCATTCACGAGCTGGTCAACATCCGTTCCGACTTGATAGATGAACTGCTCTACCATGCCTGGAAGTTGCATATAGAGAACGAAAATGACCTCGCCCTAATCGCCGTAGGTGGCTACGGGCGAGGTGAACTGCACCCCTACTCCGATGTCGACATCATGATCCTGCTCCGTAAAGAGCCTGATAAGGCGTTGTGTGAGGTGATCGAACCCTTTCTGACCTTTCTGTGGGACATCGGCCTTGAGATTGGCCACAGCGTCAGAACCGTTGATGACTGCATCAACGAGAGTCGGCAGGATATCACCGTTGCAACCAATCTAATGGAGGCCCGCCTGCTCACTGGCCCTATCTCCCTCTTTCAGGAGATGTGGGAAGCGACCAGCCCAGGCAATATCTGGAACAGCCAGGACTTCTTCAAAGAGAAGTGGAATGAACAGAGACAGCGCCACAGCCGTTTTGACGACAGTGCCTACAATCTAGAACCCAACATTAAAGAAGGCCCAGGTGGCCTGCGTGATATCCAGATGATCGGTTGGGTGGCCAAGCGTCACTTTGGCGCTGAAAGCATGTATGGTCTGGTTCGACATGGTTTTCTCACCAAACCGGAGTTCCACACCTTAAGGGAGGGTCAGGATCTAATTTGGCGCATCCGTTTTGCGCTACATCTACTGACTAAACGGCGTGAAGATCGTCTGCTATTTGACTACCAGAAGACTATTGCCACACAGTTTGGCTATGAGGATAACGAGAAAGATCTAGCCGTAGAGCAGCTTATGCAAAGCTACTACCGCACCGTGTTGGAGCTGAACCGTCTCAATGAGATGCTGCTACAGCTCTTCCAAGAGGTGATTCTGCTCGGCAACCAGCTAGAAGAACCGGTACCCATTAACTCTCGTTTCCAATCGCGCAACGGCTATATTGAGGTGACATCAGAGAAGGTGTTCCGACACCACCCCACAGCACTGCTGGAGATCTTCCTTCTTTTACAGACCCATGATGAGCTGAAGGGGGTGCGCGCCACCACCATCCGCTTGATTCGTTCTCATCGCCATCTGATTGATGATGAGTTTAGGCACAGCAGCGCTGCCATCAGCCTCTTTATGGAGATCATGCGTCAGCCTCGCCGAATTGCCTATGAGGTGAGGCGGATGAATCGTTATGGCATCCTGGCCGCATACATCCCAGCATTTGCCAACATTGTCGGTCGAATGCAGTATGATCTTTTTCATCTCTATACCGTCGATGAACACACCCTAAAGCTGCTCTCAAATATACGCCGATTAACCATCCCAGAGCACGCCCATGAGTTCCCCATCAGCAGTCGTTTGATGCAGACTATCCCTAAACAAGAATTGCTCTATATCGCCGTCCTATTCCATGACATTGCAAAAGGTCGAGGGGGTGATCACTCAAAACTTGGGGCCGTGGATGCGATGGAGTTTTGCCGCCTGCACCAGCTCAGTAAATATGACAGCAGCTTGGTCTCATGGCTGGTGGAGAATCACCTCATTATGTCAATGACCTCACAACGCAAAGATGTCAGTGACCCAGAGGAGATTCATAAATTCGCATCAAAGATGGTGGATGCCAACCACCTCGACTACCTACTGATTCTGACCGTCGCAGATATCCGTGCCACCAACCCCAAACGGTGGAACTCATGGTTACGCTCACTGATGGTAGAACTCTACACATCAACACGCCGCGCACTGCTTGAAGGGCTGGATAATGTGCCGGCAGAAGAGGAGTTGATCTACAAGAAAAAGGGCGAAGCGATCCGTATTCTGCATGATCACGACATCTCACCTCATGAGGCGCAGAAGATGTGGGTCTGCATCAATGCCGACTACTTTCTGCACCACTCACCCGATGAGATCGCTTGGCACTACCGCACCATTATCCCTCATCAATCAGGTCAGCAGCCCATTGTTGCCGTGCGCCGTGAGACCGAGCATGGCGGCACTGAGATTTTGATCTACGGCCCTGAGCAGAAGAACCTCTTTGCCATCTCAACCTGCCTGCTGGATCAACTTGGCCTCACCATTGTGGATGCCCGTTTCATG
>JAKITT010000107.1 GCA_021647945.1 Candidatus Polarisedimenticolaceae bacterium | reverse complement strand
ATTAAACTAGAACGTACGTTAAAGAAAGGGGGGGAGGAGGGGGGAGGAAAGGAGAGAGGGAAAAGATGATGAGGTATGGGAGGATGTAGGAGGGAAGAAAAAGGGGAAAAGGGGGGGAAAAGTGAGCTGGAATAGTCACTCTATTGCAGCGATCTTTGGGACGAATCAGGGCTGTTTTAGTCAGTCTAAAACGATCATGACTTATTCAGAGTTTCCCTAGATTCAGTTATCATGCAGCACATTATCAATGATCTGCTTAGTCACTTAGAGCCACCCAATAGATTTATGACTATTTTACGTTTATGGGCAATACGCACGCTATCAACGTTGTTGATCGGCCTGCTGCTGTCTGGCGTGGTTGCGGCGGAACAGGTCAATGTGGCGGTGGCCAGCAACTTTATTACCACCTTACGTCAACTTGCTGACGCATTTGAACAGCAGAGTGGTCACACGCTACGCATCAGCGCGGCCTCAACGGGCAAGCTCTATGCGCAGATCTATCATGGTGCTCCTTTCGATATTTTTCTTGCGGCTGATGAGGCGCGACCGACACGTCTAGTTCAGGAGGGGAAAGCCATTAGCAGTAGCCGCTTCACCTATGCACTAGGACAGTTAGCCTTCTGGAGCCCGAAAAACACCACCGATGACGATGCCATCTCTCTACTAAAATCGGGCCTGATCAAGCGGCTGGCGATCGCCAACCCTAAGACCGCACCCTATGGTTTAGCGGCCAAATCGACACTCCAGAAATTGGAGTTGTGGCAGCCATCAGATATCAAGAGGGTGCGTGGTGAAAATGTTGGACAGACCTTTCATTTCATCATCTCTGGGGCGGTGGATGGTGGGTTTGTCGCCTTGTCACAGACCCGCGCAGATAAATACAAAGGGCTGATCTGGCACGTACCAACGGACTATTATGCGCCGATCAGGCAGCAGGTGGTGCTGCTCAAACGTGCTGCTAAGAGTGGTGCCGCCTTGAGCTTCCTCAGCTATCTCAACTCTGATGATGGCCGTAAGATCATCCGTGAAAGTGGCTATGCCATTGAGGGGGAGGGGTGAGCGAAGCAGATATCGGAGCACTTTGGGTCACCTTGCGGCTGGCGCTGATCACCACGATCATTCTACTGCTATTGGGTACACCGTTGGCTTGGTGGCTGTCACGCACTCAGTGCAGAATCAAAGTGTTGATTGAGGCATTGGTGGCGATCCCTCTGGTACTGCCACCCACGGTGCTGGGTTTCTATCTGCTCATTATGTTGGCACCTGATGGTCCCATCGGGGGGCTCTGGCAGAGCTTGGGCGGCGACACTCTCGCCTTCTCCTTCTCGGGACTGGTGATCGGCTCGGTGCTCTACTCACTGCCATTTGTGGTGCAGCCACTACAGAATGCTTTCAACAATATCGGCAACCACTATCTTGAGGCGGCAAGTACGCTGCGGGCCTCTCCACTCAACCGTTTTTTCACCTTGGTGGTGCCGCTGGCCAAACCGGGATTTATCACCGCTACCACCCTCGGCTTTGCGCATACCGTTGGTGAATTTGGTGTGGTGTTGATGATCGGCGGCAACATCCCGGGTGAGACGCAGGTGCTCTCCATTGCCATCTACGATCATGTGGAGTCACTGGAGTATGCCAACGCACACATACTCTCTGCTGGACTACTGGCATTCTCATTGGTTGTGCTGGTGTCGGTCTATAGTCTGAATCGTCAGAGCCTGCCTAACGGGAGTGGCCGATGAGCCAGGAGATCCACTTCCAGTTCAAAATTGAGCGTGATGACTTCAGCCTCAATGCAACAGCGACTATCCCAGGCCAGGGGGTTACTGCATTGTTTGGTCACTCCGGGTCGGGCAAGACAACGCTGCTGCGGGCACTGGCAGGGTTGGAGCCACAGGTTGAAGGTAAGCTGACGGTGGGCGGCCAACAGTGGCTGAACAGTGCTCAGGGCATCCATCTGCCGACCCACCAGCGGGCGATCGGTTATGTCTTTCAGGAGACTGCCCTCTTCCCGCATCTTCGAGTGGAGAAAAATCTACTTTATGGCTGGCAGCGTACGGCTGAGGCAGAGCGCCGACACAACCCGCCGCAGGTGATTGAGACACTGGGTTTGGAGCCACTATTGAAGCGTTATCCACACCAACTCTCTGGGGGGGAGAAACAGCGGGTGGCGATTGGTCGTGCGCTGCTCAATAGCCCACAGTTACTGTTGATGGATGAGCCGATGGCGGCGCTAGACCGGCAACGGAAACGGGAGATCATGCCCTATCTGGAGCGACTGCACGCCGAGGCGGAGATACCGATTCTCTATGTCACCCATGATCTGGAGGAGCTGGTACGTATCGCCGACCATCTGCTGTTGATTGAGCAGGGACGTATCATCAAGAGCGGGCCAATCGAGCAGCTACTGGCCGACTCCACGCTACCCATCGCGCAGGATGAGGATGCTGGCGCACTGATCAAAACACGATTAACCGCACAAGATGAGCACTATCAATTGAGTGAGTTGAGCTTCAGTGGTGGCACCATCACGGTCGGCCAGATCGACCAACCCATCGGCAGTGAGATTCGTATCCGCATCCACGCCAAGGATGTCAGTCTGGCCCTGCAACCACAGCAGGAGAGCAGCGTACTCAACGTGGTGAAGTGCCGTGTCACCGGCATCACACCACAAGGCCAGAGCCGAGTGATTGTCTCAATGGATGCAGAGGGTTCGCCATTACTGTCACGTATCACGCGTAAGTCCGCCGATAAGCTGGCCTTGAGCGAGGGGTGTGAGGTCTACGCGCAGATCAAGAGTGTCGCGCTACATAGTTGATAACAAAAGAGGTCAGTGCCGGGATGTCATTGAGATCGAGTATCGGCAGTGATGTCTCAACCGGCAGCGTGTCATCGGTCGCCACGGCGATGATCGACGTATCATCCGCATAGAGCACCGGACGCCCCATCACCGGGCGGTGCAGCTCAATCTTCGGGAAGGCCTCATGGCGAAACCCTTCAACCAAAATCAGATCCAACTGCGTTTGATGCAACGCATCGACCATCTCCTGCAGCACCGGCTCGCTCGGCTCCGCCTTCTCAACCATCAGCGCCCAGCACTTATGGGCTGCAAGCACCATCTGACAAGCCCCCGCTTTGCGCAGCTCATAACTATCCTTACCCGGTTTATCGATCTCAACCTTATGGTGGGAGAGTTTGATCATGCCGACACGTAGGCCGACATCGGTCAGATGTGGCAGCAGTTTTTTAAGCGTGGTCGTCTTGCCCGTTCCGCTATAGGCGGCAAAACCGAGGATCGGCACATCGGCATGTAAAGCTCTCTGCTCTCTCATCTATTACTCTCCATCCACCAGCCACATAATCTCACGTGCAGTCTGCTCACCAATCACACAGACCCGCAGGCTCGATGGCATCTTCGATTCACCCGCATCCACAGCCAACCGCCCCGCCATAATCTCTGCACGATGTTGTGGATATCTCGGCTGCTTATCCGGTTTGGCAAACCCCTCGGGGTAGACCGGGTTGCCATGTTGATCATATTTATCCGATGCACCGACGGTGTGCAACAATTCGTGTGCAATGACGATAGCATTCTGTCTGTCCTGCTCAGGCCGAGCATAAGCATTGATCAGACCCAGCAACCCCTTCTGTAGACCAAGTGAGTGATCGAGCGGCTGCCCCTCCCTCCCCTGATGGTAGACGACAAAGAGCTGAACAGCATCTAGCGCGGCATCACTCTCAGGGGTGACCTGCCAAGCCCAGTAGCGCAACTTGAGACTCCAGATCAGCAGCTCAATCGGATTGGCCGAACGTGCGGGCTGGCTTGGAGGCAGCTCATTAATCTGCACACCCAGACGCGTCTGGGTCGGTCTCTCCACCATTAACTGGTAACGTTTTCCTTGTTGCGCCAAAAAATCATCAATACGAACGAAATGACTCACTTTCAATTGGTTGATATAAGCCACTGTCTTAACATCACCATCACCGTTAATCGGATAGATAGTGACATCTAACGGCTCTATCCAATCTGTCGAGGCAAGACGCTGTTCCTGAGCCAGGATAGCCACCACCAACAATAGGATAAAAAGGAATAAAACTCGGAGGTTACGGTAGCTAAAAAGTTTCATTTATCACTTGGTTATGCACACGATAGAAAGAGTTCTACCCCAACCTATAACAACCTGTCAAGGGCCTATCACCCGCCGACCACACATATATATAAGGCGTTGTTATTTATGACAATATAATAGATCGTACATTTTTAACACAATCTAACAACAGGCCTATTGTTACTGCGGCTTAGCGATGACTATCCAGTCCTTATCAACAAAGTTATCCACAGATTCTGTGGGTAACTTTAAAAACCCTTTTTACTGAATCAGTTAGATGGAAAATAGATCTTTTTCTAAGCGAGCGAAGAGAACCAAGAAACAGCTTCCCAAGTCACATTAAATAGCCTGTTTTATCTTTACATCAGCACCACCACCACATAGTCTGAGCAGATACGTTAGCGTGATGCCCCTCTAAACTTTTTATGTGAAATGCCGATACCGTCAGGAAGCGGATAATAATAAAACATAAATTTGGGAGTTTCATTAAACATCGCTGTAGGCGGCTTTCCGTCGACAAACCACTGGAGACTGCATTGAGACGCGCACATAATAATTCCCAACCAGAGATAAAGGTTCTGGCTGCACAAAAAACACCCAATGTACAACCACACAAGCTGTTGTGGTTAGCTCTCCTAATAACGACATACCTATTCACTATTCCAACTTATGCGGCAGTGATGCCCACTAATGGCTGGATCCATTCAATTTCAGATGGCATCAGCCTGCCCACCGCAATGGCTATCGGTAGTAACGATAATCTCTACGTGGCAGAGTCTGCTGAAAACAGAGTATTACTGCTCAACCCATACGGCGAGGTGACAAAAACACTCTGGGGACTAAGCCAGCCCATCTCCATCACAGCTGGCAATGATGGAACGATCTATATCGGCAGCGCCGATAAACACAATGTCTCTGTCTATAGTGCAGAGTTTCAACTGCTACGCAAGCTAGGCAGTGGTGATAATGAATTCCAAAAGCCCAGTGATCTGGTGGTTGACAGCGCCAACAACGTCTATGTTGTTGATAGCGATGCAGCGAAAGTAAGCATCTACCAAGCAGATGGTTCACTCAAACACTCATTCGGCACGGCGGGTATGGCTTCAGGCCAATTCAAAACCCCCATCGCCATCGCTCTGAATGAGGCAGCCGCAGAGATTATTGTCTCCGATTTGGCCAGCGCCAGCCCCTGGACCCCCTCTGCCAGAATTCAGATATTTGATCTGGATGGCACCCATAAACGCTCGTTCTACACCCTAGTGGATGGCATTGGCTACTTGCGCCCATTTGCCATCACCGTTGATGCGCTAGATCGCATATACGTCGCAGATGCATTCCAAAACTCCATCATTGTTTACGACTCAATCGGCACCACTCTTGGCCTCATCACGGATCAAGATCACCCTTTTCGAACCCCAATGGGGCTCGCCTATTCTGAGGCAAAAAGCCGCCTCTTTGTTGCCTCAATCAGTTCAGCCAGAATTGATGCGCTGGCTATAGATAGCTTTGACCCCGCACTTGATGTGAGAAATGGCAACGTCTCGTTGCTAGGTAGTAGCTATGACTTTGGTACGGTCTGGATTGGCAGAGTCTCTGACCCCAAACAGGTCACGCTAACCAACAGTGGCAATGGTGATTTAACGGTAAGCAGTATCACGCTCTCAAACAATGGTACTGGCGAGTTTGCCATCGCCGATGGCTCCGACAACTGTTCAAGCCAGACGTTGACACCACTCACCAGCTGTAGCGTCAGCATCGTCTTCTCGCCAACATCTGCAGGCAGCAAAAACATCTCACTGGATATCATCTCAGATGCAGTGGGCAGCGCAACAACATCTATTGAGATACTCGGCACCAGCATACTGATACCTCAACATCTGGTAACCGTTGTAAATAATAGCAGTGATGGCAGTGGTATCGTTCAAGGCACGGGCATCAATTGCGGAGACGACTGTAGTGAACTATATGACGAAGAGTCATCTGTCACGCTAACGGCCGTTGCTGATGAAGGCTCATTTTTCGCCGGCTGGGCGGGTGCAGAGTGCGGCGGATTTGAGGCGTGCCAGATCACCCTCTCCAAGGCTGAAACTGTCACCGCGACATTCTCTGCTGAAGTTTTGCCCACCTTTACAATTACCGCCACCGCATCGGCCCATGGCTCTATCTCACCCGCCGAGCCGTTGACCGTGAATGCGGGATCCGACCAAACATACACCATCACCCCTGACAGCGGTTATCAGGTCAAGACGCTACTGATTGATGGCATCGCCGCGCTGACAGCCGCAAATAGTTATACCTTCAGCAATATCACTGACAACCACACCATTGACGTTGAGTTTTCAGCCATCGTTATCACACCCTTTGTTTTTGAGTCGGGTGTGGTCACTGAAACAGATGTTTGGGTACCTATCCTTTTCAGTAGAGATTTCACCTCCCCTGTTGTGGTCGCCAGCACGATCAATAACAACACATCGGTCACCTCTAACATCAGGATTCGCAACATCACCCCGACAGGTTTTGAGCTGCGCATCAGTCAATATGAGACCACCTACACACAGCCGGGAAGCAACGTACAGCATAAATCCCGCATGGGCGGACTTATGCAGCTGAGCAATCTCATGAGAGATAAGCAAGCCGCTGCACAACAACGTGCAAATGCTGATCAGCAGCAAGTGGTTGCCTCAAGCGGGTCAGGCGCTGTTGGACACTCAGTACGGGCAAGCTACTTGGTGGTTGAAGAGGGGAGACACCTTTTGTCTGACGGCTCCGCCATTGAAGCCAGAAAGGCATTTTCCACGCAAGGAAATCCCTCTGCCGAAACTGTTTTCGGTGCAGAGTTTGCCACACCGCCCATCGTATTGACGGCCATAACAAGCTTTGTTTCAGACGATGATCTCGTTGTAACGATAGATAACGTCACAACAGCGGGTTTCAACCAACAGCTAACAGGCAATCAGCCTGGGCAGATAGAAGAGCTCTCCTATGTGGCATGGGAACCATCAACAGGCATCGTTGATGGCATCCATTTTGAGGTCAACATGGCTCAGATAATGGGCGATGGTGTGAATAAGAGCCTTGCATACCTGAATAGCCATCTGCACCGCCCTGTTATCCTAGGTCGCGTACAGACCACAGGCAGCACCACTGACCAAGCACCCATCTGGCAATTTGAGACGCCCAATGATGTAGCTGTCAGACTAAGGACAGGGGCTCAAGAAACGCTAGGATACATGATTTTCTCTCTCGCCCCCCTGCACCCAGGTATCGATTCAGATGGTGACGGGCTGGACGATATCGATGAAGTAGAGGTGACTGGAACCAGTCCAATTCTGGCCGACACCGATGGCGACGGTTTTAATGACGGAGACGAAAAAGCCTATTGGGGCGCCTTATGGGATGCCGATAGCGACAGCGATGGGGTGATCAACCTACTCGATTATGATTCAGATAATGACTCATTCTCAGATGGCGAAGAGGTGGACGCTGGAAGCGACCCATTCGATCGGTTCTCGACTCCCTGAGAGCAAAATCTGGATCAACAATAGATCCATTCAGACCTAACTGATGGGCAACAGTAGCTACTGTTGCCCATCTCTCTTTCTACTTGTACCAAACTTCCTGAAGCCCTAAAGCATAAGGTTCGCTAAAGCTCAGCTGAGAATTAGGCTGATGCAGGTAATTAGGGCAATGCAGGAGCAATTGCCGAGATAAAGCTATTCCGATGGGTATCGAAGTGCCCCGGAATAGTCACTCTATTGCAGCAATTTTTAGGATGAATCAGGGCAGTTGAAACTGTCACTAACTGGCAAAAAAAAGATATAGCCACATACTCACTAGAACAGCAGAGCCTTTTCGAGTCTCACCGGCAGAGCCGGTGGTTTACCTCAATTGGCCTAATATGGCTGTAGGCGCACATTCATGTGCACATTTGCAGGTTCGGCTGGTCGCATAAATGCGACCCTACACGAGCATAAAGTGTCTGGAGTGTGGGAAAAGGCCCATGAAGTGGATATCTCAATTTGAATTATGACTTGATCAGAGACTCCCCAGTGAAAAGGGCGATGCTGTTCGTCAAAACAGCAACATGGGGAGTGCGCTTACTTTTAGAGGAAACAGCTAATAATTTGCACCGTTTTTTTAGGCGCGGGTAACATCCAGACAACCATACACTAGCTCTCCTCAGCCACGGCTGGATCTTCAACCTCTGACTCTTCACCATCAAAACTGAGACGACGCTGCTCCAAATCATCACTATGGGTCAGCTTTCCATTGACCTCAGCACCCATCGCCATCTCGAGTAACTTGTAGTAGACGGTGCCTGTCACACGCGCCTTCTCGGCCAACTCAACACGCTGACTACCATAGACATCACCAATAACAGTGCCATTGAGCAGTATATGGGCCACCCGCACTTCCCCTTCAATTTTACCCACTTCACTCACCGTCAAGGTGGCAAGATCATCGGCAGATGCAGAGACATCGCCACGAATGGTTCCATCAATATGCAGGCCGCCGGTAAAATGAAGATCACCCACTATCTGGGTTCCCTTGCCAATTACCGTTGTAATTCTAGGTGACCGGAACCGCTTAAATATCACTTTTCTCTCTCCTCAATCATTTAGGGAACCTCTGGTTCAGTTTGGTTGCATTTAGGCAGTTTTAGCCCGTCTAAAACAATCATAACTTATTCAGAGTTTCCTTAGGGAAGCTACCATCAATGCGCCCTAATAGTTAGTCAGTTGTTGCTGTCGCCTGTCACGGTTCAGATGCCCCTGAAATTAATCTACTCAAGGCAGAGAAGATGTTTATAGGGGTAAGCTGGGTTAAATTCAGGTATCGTTCAAACGCCACTCAAAGGTCTCAGTCAGCGCAGCTACGCCTCTATTCTTAGGCTTAACCTCTAATGTGAGTGTGTCAGCGACAAACCCTTCAGGCAGATGCAGGATCTCATCCACCTCTTGAAAATAGCGGAAACGCATCTTAATACTGGCGATCTTCTCTTCAGACAGTTTCTCAAGTTTTAGCCTCTTCTTTTTGCCATCCTGTAACCCTATAACGCTCAGGTAGATCCTCCCCACAACCGTGGTGGAGTCCTTCAACACCTGACTCACTGAAAAACGGTAGCGAAAACTGCTCGCCTCCAAATCTTTTTCAAGACGGAAATTTTGAATTCTCAGCCCTTTTTTCTGCTTATTGGTAGAGACGATGTTGCGTAAAAAAGCCAACTCCTCCGCCATTGAGGAGCGCTCTTCCTGTAGCAACTGCTGCTGTATCTTTGCCGCTTTGACCATCTCCAGGTCAAGCGTGCTACTACGCTCCTGCTTGACCAAACGTTTATGCAGTTCAGCCCGCTCATATTCAACTGCGGTTAACTGCCGCTGTAGATCAGTGACCCGTTCAATCGGTGCTAAACCGCCCATCTCAACACTTCGACCATATTTGTAGCCAAGCGCGGCGGCCACGCAGAGTAGCACCAAGCCAACCAGAATGAGCAACATCAGACGCGGAATATTGTGCTGAAAGATGGCCGGTGAGCTGAAATTTTTTCTATGCATCGCTATGACTCAATCAAGGCAATAGTGCTACAGCATCAAGCCCAATCGTCTCTTCAAGACCAAACATCAGGTTCATATTCTGCACCGCCTGACCAGCAGCCCCTTTTACCAGATTATCGATCACACTGGTGACCACCACGGTATGACCATCCTGCGGCTGAAAAACAGCCATTCGACAGCTATTTATACCCCGTACGCTACGTGTTTCAGGGTGGGAGCCGGCCGGCATTACATCAACAAACGGTTCATCTTTGTAGCGTGTTTCAAACAGCGCTTGTAGATCAACATTGTCATTCAGCTGTCCATAGAGGGTCGCCTCAATACCGCGAATCATCGGCAGCAGATGTGGCACAAAGGTAAGATCAACCGGTTTTCCTGCTGCACGTGCCAAGCCCTGTTTAATCTCTGGCATATGCCGATGCCCTGGGATGCCGTAGGCCATGAAGCTCTCACCACACTCGCCCATCAACATACCAACACTTGCCCCCCGCCCGGCACCACTGACCCCCGATTTAACATCGGCAATAAGCTGTTCAACTTGAACTAGGCCCGCCTCAACCAACGGCAGAAAACCCAACATCACCGCCGTAGGATAACAGCCTGGATTGGCCACCAACCGTGCCTGCTTCACAGCCTCACGATTCACCTCAGGCAAACCGTAAACGGCCTCCTCCAGCAGCGCAGGACAAGCATGGGTCATGCCGTACCACTCCTGCCACACATCGACATCACTAATACGAAAATCAGCGGCCAGATCAATCACACGTACACCGGCATCCAATAACTGCGGCACCATTTTCATCGCCGTACCATTGGGAGTCGCAAAGAAGACCAGATCACAAGCAGCCAAGTTCTCAACATCTGGCTCACTAAAATCGAGGTCAAGATGACCACGCAGATTGGGATAGAGCTGTGACACGGGTGAACCTGCCTCTGCGCGTGAAGTCACCATCTGCACCGCAACATGCGGGTGCTTAACCAACAACCGCAGCAACTCCACACCGGTGTAACCCGTCCCGCCAACAATACCAACCTTTACCATCACAATAACCCAATATATGTAGTGAACATTCAGCGAGAAATATTAACACCCAATGCAGCGGTATAAAATGCAGTAAGACCAAATACTGCTCATCATCTATCTACATTTGTTGAAGAGCACACGATAAAGAGAGAGGTCTGGATTGTACAGATGAGTAAGGTTCCCAAATCCCCACATAGAAAATAACGTGCTCAAAAAAACAGCCCAAAGCATAAGGATACTCTAATATAGTTGGTGTTTTCTGACACTCGAAAATACACCGCGCCAAAAAAACAACGTCTTTCACCA